>CALARR010000050.1 GCA_937889015.1 uncultured Planctomycetales bacterium
CGGGCACGCCCCAGGCGCAGACGCGTCAAGACAAGCTGGACCAGCCCCCGGCGGCGAAGGCGCCGGAGGCGAAGACGCAGCCAGACAAGGGAGCCAAGACGCCGTCCGCGAAATCGTCGCCTGAGGCGAAACCGGCTAAGGCGAAGCCGCCCAAGGCCGCACCCAAGGAACTGCCGCGCAAGGCAGGGGATGAAGTGCTGGCGGAGTTGGTCGGGCCGGGGGTCGTGGTGCGCATGGCGCGCAGCGGGGGCGACGGCCAACTGGCGTTCTACTTTGACGGCGAGTCGCAGCCGCGGCTGGAATGTCCGGCGGCCGAACTGCACAAGTTCGTGCCCGAGCTGTGCGAAGACGTCAACCCGGTGTTGACCTGCCTGGCGTATCGGAAGTCGCTGAAGATCGTGGTCCGGCGGCCGACGGCGGGCCAGTACCGCATCGAGTACCTGAGCTTGCCGGCGGAACTGGCGGCGGAGAGTTTTCGCGATCGAGAAACGGGCCTTTCGCCGAGCTGGCTGTCGGCGGTGCGTTTCCGCTACCATCAGCACAAAGGGGGCGTGGTGCGCGACTACGATCCGGCCCCGCGGCAGACGGCCGAGCCGATCCAACTGCCGGGCGGCGGAGAGTTGAGCGTGGCCGCGCCGGGAGTGGGCTGTGTGCAATGGGTGCGGTTGCTGGCGGCGCGGAAGGTGCTGGAGAACCCGGACCTGTGGTTGGAGGCCTGGGTGGATGGCGAGGCACAGCCGGCCGTGTCGGCCCCGGCCCGATTCTGGTTCCCGGCTTTTGTGGGCGGGAACAACTATGCAAACTTCGTGCTGGCCGACAAGAATGGGATCACCAACCGCCTGGCCATGCCGTTTGGCCAGGGGATCAAGTTCCGCGCGGTCAACCGGGGCGCCAAACCGATCGACGCGGTGGGGTTGAGCATCTCGGTGCTGCTCGCCGCGCGCCACGACGCGGCCACCGACGCTTCGCGGATGCGGTTGCGCGGGGTGTTCTTGCCGCAGAACACGAGCGACGTCGAGCAACCGGCCGAGTGGTTCGCGCTGCGTGGCCCGGGCCGGTGGGTGGGACTGGTGTATCAGCAGCCGGATCGGCAAGCGCTGGGCATCGCGCAGGTGTGGATCGACCAGCAACCGCGCGCCGAGTGGGCCGCCGGCGGCCTGGATGCCTGGCTGGGGTTGGGCGTGAAGGACTTTCGCACGGCGCTGACCGGCCGACGGAGCGGACTGTGTTGGAGCTATCTGCTGCTTGCGCCGGTGGATTTCCAGGAGTCGCTGCGCGTGGAGGCGACGGGCCAGAAGCTGGGCGACCGGTTGGTGCTGTACTACGCGCCGTAGCGGCGAAGCCGGCGGAGCGGCCGGGAACGATCGCTATCCACGCTTGCGCCAGGCGTTCCACACCGAGCGCAGGGCGCGAGGGGCCGTGCCCAGGGCCAGGGACAGCCAGTTGCGATAGGGTGGACGATAGGTGGGGGCCGCGTCCATGCGCACGGCGCGCGCAGGGCAGGCCACGGCGCACAGCCCGCAACCTACACAACGTTCCGTCAGGTGCTGCAGGCTCTTTTGCGGAGCGTCGAGGCGGATGGCATTGAGCGGGCAGATCTGGGCGCAGCGTCCGCAATGGCTGCACCTGGCCGCATCGAACTGCGGCAGGAAGTGCGGCGGGGCGATCAGGCCCGGGGCGTTGAACTCGGTGATCAAGCGGAAGGCGTGGCAGCAGCAGCCGCAGCAGGAGCAGGAGATTTGGCCGCGGCTGGACTCGACGTTCATGAGCCAGTTGGCCAGCCCGTGGGCCTCGGCTTCGCGCTTGAGATCGAGCACGGCCTGCCGACTGACCGACTGCAGGGCGCCCTGCTTGATGCCGCTGACGGCCCAGCGGCCCATGACCAGGCAATTGCCGCGCGGACGGCCGCAACCACGTCCGAGGACTTCGGCGGTGGTGCGGCACTGGCACTGGCCGATGCCGAAGACGCGGTAGCGATCGAGGATCGTTTCCAGATGGTCGGAGGGCAGGGCCATGGGGTGGGCCTCGATGGCCCGATTGACCGGCAGCACGCGAATCGTATGGGTCGAAGCGCCGAGGTAGTCCAGGGCGAACCCCGTTTCGTAGAGGACTTCAAACAGTTCGATGAAGCGGCGATGCCAGTCGGTGAGGGTTTCCAGCGTGTGGCTGACGAGGCACATCTCGAACATGCCGGGCACGACGGGCAGCAGGCGGTAGGTGCACTGCTCGCCCGAGCCGGTGGCGGCGATGACCCGCTTCTCCGTGGCCAGGCGCTGCAGGAGGGGCTCGACTTGCTCGACGGGGCGGCGTTCGAGCCGGGCCAGGTCGGCGGCGGTGCGGCCGCGCAGGGAGCCGAGATGCCGGGCGGCGGCCGCCTCTTCCTCGCTGAAAACGTGCTGCACGAAGGCGAGCAACTCATCGCACAGCGGCGGCCCGCCGCGGAGCGGACTGGAGAGCTTCTCGGCCAGATCGAGATAGACGGCGGGGAGAGCGGGGAAGTCGGCGCGGCGCCGCGCGCGGAGGTTGCGGAGCCTGGGGGCGTGCGGCGGAGGCCGCCCCGCGCCCGTTTGCAGAAATCGACTGCCCGCCTTATAGTCCATGTTTGTTTTCGGCATGAAGGATAGAAGCCTGCTGGCAGCACAGTATACAGGAATCGGGGGTCATGCT
This sequence comes from uncultured Planctomycetales bacterium, assembly GCA_937889015.1. Lineage (GTDB taxonomy): Bacteria > Planctomycetota > Planctomycetia > Pirellulales > Thermoguttaceae > CALARR01. The sequence goes on from CALARR010000050.1 coordinate 2,668, forward strand.
CGAAGCCCAACAATCGATCCAGGTCCTGGTGGCCCCGGTGGTGATGATTTCGGCCAACGGGCTGATTTGCCTGGCGATCTACAATCGCCTGGCGGCGGTGATTGCGCGCGGCCGGGCGTTTCACAAGGAATGGTTCGATCTGCGCGCCCAGCAGGCGAACCACGCGGAGGAGGAGCAGCCGGCGGAAGGCCGGGCGCACGGCGAGCATCGGATTGCGATGCTCAACGAGTTGGTACACAGTATGATCCACCGGGCACGACTGCTGCGCAACGCACTGGTCTGTCTGTTGTCGGCGGTGCTGGCGATGCTGGGTTGCTCGGTGGCGCTGGGCCTGGCCACGTGCTCCGCGGCGGCGGGGGTGGCGGCCTTGGTGTTGTTCTATGCGGGCGTGGGCGTGATGGCCCTGGGCATCGGGTTGGCGATGGCCGAGCTGCGCTCGGCGCTGCAGCCCTTGTTGCTGGAGCACGACCTGCTGGAGCGGCGGCCGTAGGGCAGGTTGCGGGAGGGATTGCAGCGGGCCTGCGGCGTGGCGCGGCGGAGCCCCGCCACACGGTGGGTGCGAAGTGCGATTGGCGTGTGCGGGAGGCCTGTCGCATTTCTTGCCTAAATCCTCCCTTAGGGGTATTATCGAGGCGGGGGCAATTCTCGCCCTGACCGCTCTTCTGTAGGCCTTTCTTCGTACAGCCAAGGGCTTGCCGCTATGCCTCAGGCGATTGTGGATCCGGAGGAATTGCGCCGTTTTGCCGCAAACCTCAAGAAGTTCAACAGCGACGTGCAGGACCGGGTGAACGGCCTGACGGGGCAGTTGCTGAATCTGAACAAGACCTGGCGGGACCAGGAGAACAAGAAGTTCTCCGAGGACTTCGAGCAGCAGATGAAGGTCATCATGCACTTCATCGAGGTCACGCGCGAGCACATTCCGTACTTGCTGCGCAAGGCGGAGGCCATCGAGCAGTACCTGCAGCAGCGATGAGGAGCGGCGGATGAGCGGTTCGGCCCGGCTGACCTCGATCGACGCCGTAGCGCGGCTGGCGACGGCCCTGCGCCGTTTCGCGGCCGAGGCCAGCGCGGCGTTGGGCTCGCTGGAGTTGGAAGTGCATCGGGCGGCGGAGTATTTCCAGGTCGAGCGGCGCGAGTATTGGACGCACCAGGTGCGGGTCGGATCGGACCGGTTGTCCGAGTCGCGGATCAATCTTCAGCGGCGGCAGATCATGACCGTGGCCGACCGCCGGCCGGCCTGCGACGATGAGAAGAAGGCGCTGGAGCTGGCCAAGCGGCGGTTGCGCTTGGCCGAAGAGAAGCAGGAGGTGACGCGGCGCTGGGCGCGGCTGATCGAGCGCGAGGTGATCGAGTTCCGGGGGAGCCTGTCGCCGTTGTCGAACTGGCTGTCGCTGGACCAGGCCAAGGCGGTGGCCTTGCTGGACCGGTTGAGCCGGGCCCTGGAACAGTACGTGGCGGTGCAAGGGCTGGGGGCGGAGGCGCCGGCCGACCTGGCGGCGCTGGTGGAGCGCGTGGCGGAGGCCGCCGCAGGTGGAACCGAGGGGACAAGCGGCGAAGGGACAGGGAGTGCCGGCGGGGCGCCGGAAGCGTCTTCCGGTCCCACCCAGGAGCGTGAGCCGTGAGAGTTTGGGACCTGACGACCGGCGCGGCGCGTCTGGAGCAAGCCTTTGAAGAGCTTCGCGACGCGCGCAATGAGGTATCCTTGTCGTGGGACGATGAGACCTATCGCCAGGTGCAGGACGCGTACTTTGCGCCGTTGGAGCCGCTGGTGCGGCGCGCCTTGGAGGCGATCCACCATCTGGACGAAGTGCTCAATCAGGCGCATCGGGACTGCGAAGATCGTTGACGGGCGCGGGGAACAGAACGGAAGAGGCGGCGGATGACGGCATCGTTTTGGCAACACGACCCTTGGGATCTGCTGGCGGAGTTGCGGCGGTTGATCGCGCAGCGCGTGCCGGCCGAGACGGAGATCGGGGCCGAGTTCGAGTCGCAGCGCAAGCGGATCGAGCGGCAGTATCAGCGTTTGCTGGGTGAGATCAACGATCGCCAGTCGCGTGAAACGGCCGACGCCCAGTTGGAATACGACGCGGTGCGAGAGGAGCTGTTGGCGCAGTGTTCCGGCGCGGAGCAGCAGGCGCAGCAGGTCCTGGAGCACACGCAGCGGGAGATCGCGGAGCGTTTCGAGCAGCAGGCGGACGAAGCCGAGGAGACGCTGCGTGAATCGCGGTGGCAGATCCAGGCCCTGTTCGAGGCCGACCGGGGCAAGGTCACGGCCGGTGTGGGAGAGGTCCAGGCGCAACTGGAGGCGTTGTGGCAAGAGATGGAGGCCGTGCAGCAGCAGGCCGTGAGCCTCTTGCGGCGGCTGTGGCAGTGGCGTGCCTATCCCGACCCGACGCCGGGGCGGATCGAAGGCGATCCGTTTCAGTTCGTGCAGGCGGCTCCGGCGGCGGCGCGGGCGCGGCTGCTGGCCCTGGCGAATTTGAAGCTGCCGCGGTTGTTTGAACGGCTCAATCCGCTGTGGTACCTGTGTTTGCTGTGGGGGCTTTTGACCGGGCCGGCGATCTGGCTGTTCGGCTGGGCGAACTGGTGGTTCTGGCTGGCCGGCAGCGGAGCGGGGGCGGTGGTGGTGGCGGGACTGCTGGGGCAGTCGCTGTACCACGTGGCGGCGCGGCAATGCGCGCGCGCCTATGCGGCGCTGCGGCAGACGATGCTCGATGCGGACCTGGCGCGGCGCATGGCCCTGGAGGCCTACAAGGCGGGGATCGAGCGCAAGGTATTGACCTTGGCGGGTCAGCGGAATGCCGAGCGCAAGCAATTCGAGGAGCAGCATGCGGCCAAGATGCTGGAATTGGAGCGGAATCGCGACACGCAGCAGGCGGCGGTCCAGGCCCGGCACGACGAACAGATGGCCAGGCTGAGCGCCCAGCGCGAGACGCGGTTGCGCGAGTTGCTGGAGAGCTTCGAGCGTCGCAACACGGAGAGTGAGCAGCGGCAGCGCGAGGAATCGGCCCGGCTGGAAGAGAAGCGCCGCCGCAAGCTGGAGGCCAACCAGAAGCATTTCCAGGAGCGCTGGGATGCGATGGCCGAGCAGTGGACCTCGGGCATGGCGGGGTTCGGCCTGGGGCTGGACGAGGTCAACCGGGAATGCCAGCGGCTGTTTCTGGATTGGGCGCGGCCCAACGGCAACGACTGGGCGCCGGCCAAGCAGATGCCGCACACGGTGCCCTTTGGCCGGTTTGCAGTGGACCTGGCGCAGATCAAGGGGGGCCTTCCGCGCGATGAGCGACTGGTTCCGCCGCAGACCGAGTTCTCGGTCCCGGCCACGTTCCCCTGCCGCGACCGCTCGCTGCTGTTGTTGAAGGCCACGGGCGAGGGGCTGGGGCGCGCGGTGGAGGCGATCCAGGGGGCCATGCTGCAGATGCTCACGGCGATCCCGCCGGGCAAGATCCGTTTTACGATCGTCGATCCCGTGGGGCTGGGCGAGAACTTCTCGGCCTTCATGCACCTGGCCGACTACAACGATCAACTGGTGTCCAGCCGGATCTGGGTCGATCCGGACCACATCGAGCACCGCCTGGCCGAGTTGACCGGCCACATGGAGAACGTGATCCAGGTCTACTTGCGCAACGAGTTTCACACGATCGAAGAATACAACCGCTTTGCGGGCGACCTGGCCGAGCCCTACCGGGTGCTGGTGGTGGCCAATTTCCCCAATGGTTTTTCCGAGACGGCGGCGGCCCGGCTGCTGAGCATCGTGGCCAGCGGGGCGCGGTGCGGCGTGTACACGATTTTGAGCCTGGACACGCGGCTGCGCATGCCGCGGGAATTCCACCTGGCGGACCTGGAGCGGCAGGCCGTGATCCTCAACTGGCAGCAGGGGCAATTCGCGTGCACGCAGCCAGATTTGCGCGACCTGCCGCTGACGCTGTTGGCGCCGCCGGCAGCGGAGGATTTCACGCGGATCGTGCGTGCGGTGGGACGCGAGGCCAAAGACGCCGACCGGGTGGAACTGCCCTTCGAGTGCATCGTGCCCGAGCGCGACCAGTGGTGGACCACGGAGAGCGCGGCGGGGATCGACGTGCCCTTGGGCCGCGCGGGGGCGATGAAGTTCCAGTATCTGCGACTGGGGCGGGGGACGTCGCAGCACGTGCTGATTGCCGGCAAGACGGGTTCGGGCAAGTCGACGCTGTTGCACGCGCTGGTGACCAACGTGGCCCTGCGCTACAGTCCCGACCAGGTGGAACTGTATCTGATCGACTTCAAGAAGGGGGTGGAGTTCAAGGACTATGCCCAGTGGGCCTTGCCGCACGCGCGGGTGATCGCCATCGAGAGCGAGCGGGAATTCGGCCTGAGCGTGTTGGAGCGGCTGGACGCCGAGTTGAAGGTCCGCGGCGATCTGTTCCGCAACCTGGGCGTGCAGGACCTGCCCGGATTCCGCGAGGCCCGGCCGGGCGAGCGTCTGCCCCGCATCCTGCTGATCGTGGACGAATTCCAGGAGTTGTTCGTGGAGGACGATCGCATTGCGCAGAACGCGTCGCTGCTGCTGGACCGCCTGGTGCGGCAGGGGCGCGCCTTCGGGATCCACGTGTTGCTGGGCTCGCAGACGTTGGCCGGCTCGTTCTCGCTGCCGCGGAGCACGATCGGCCAGATGGCGGTGCGCATCGCCCTGCAGTGCAGCGAATCGGACGCACACCTGATCTTGAGCGAAGAGAACACGGCGGCGCGGCTGTTGCAGCGGCCGGGCGAGGCGATTTACAACGACGCCAACGGGCTGTTCGAGGGCAACCATCC
>CALARR010000051.1 GCA_937889015.1 uncultured Planctomycetales bacterium
CGCCCAGGGTCTCGATGCCCAGCGACAACGGGGTCACGTCCAGCAGCAGCACGTCGTGGACCTCGCCGGCCAGCACGCCGCCCTGGATGGCCGCGCCCACCGCCACCACTTCGTCAGGATTGACGCCCTTGTGCGGCTCCTTGCCGAACATCTGCCGCACGAGCTCTTGCACCTTGGGGATGCGGATCGAACCGCCGACCAGCACCACCTCGTCGATGTCGCTGGGCTTGAGCTTGGCATCCGCCATGGCCTGGTTGACCGGGCCGCGGCAGCGCTCGATCAAATGGTCCACCAACTGTTCGAACTTGGATCGCGTGAGGTTCATCAGCAAGTGCTTCGGCCCGCTGGCGTCGGCCGTGATGAACGGCAGGTTGATGTCGGTGGACTGGGCCTGGCTCAGTTCCTTCTTGGCCTTTTCGCAAGCCTCTTGCAGGCGCTGCAGGGCCATGGGGTCCTTGCGCAGGTCGATGCCGTTCTCGCGCTTGAATTCGTCGGCGACGTAGTTCACCAGGACCTGGTCGAAATCGTCGCCGCCCAAGTGCGTGTCGCCGTTGGTGCTGATGACGCGGAAAACGCCTTCCGCCACCTCAAGGATGGAAACGTCGAACGTTCCGCCGCCCAGGTCGAAGACCACGATCTTCTCAGAAGCCTTCTTCTCCAGGCCGTAGGCCAGGGCCGCCGCGGTCGGCTCGTTGATGATCCGCACCACTTCCAGACCGGCAATCTCGCCGGCGTCCTTGGTGGCCTGACGCTGCGCGTCGTTGAAATACGCCGGAACCGTGATCACGGCCTTGTTCACCTTGTGGCCCAAGTAGGCCTCGGCCGATTCCTTGAGCTTGATCAACACCTTGGCCGAGACCTCCGGCGGCGTGTATTCGCGATCCCCGACGCCAACCTTCACGTACTCTTCCGCTCCGCCGACCACCGGGTAGGGAACGATCTTCTCCTCGCTCTTCACTTCGCTGTGCCGGCGGCCCATGAAGCGTTTGATCGAGGACACGGTCCGCTTGGGATTGGTGATCTGCTGACGCTTGGCCAACTCGCCGACCAGCACTTCGCCCTTGTCGGTGTAGCCCACCACGCTGGGCGTAAGGCGGTTGCCCTCGACGTTGGGAATCACCTTCGCTTCCTTGCCTTCCATCACGGCGACGACGGAATTGGTCGTCCCCAGGTCGATTCCGATAATCTTCTCACCACGAGCCATGAGGTGCTCCTTCCTTTGACTATGGATTCCGTTGCCCCCGATCCAATGCCTGGGAGGCCCCGGTATGGTCTTTGCCGTTTCTGAGTTTCTGTCACTCGCGGCACCGCAACTTCGCGTGGCACCGCCGCGACATTGATGACATCGTTTTTGCAAAGGCCGTGCCGAAAAGAGGGGGGTGAGTCATGTGGGTTCGTAAGTCACGATATGACAATATGTTGTGAATGCAGTTCACGTCCTCTTCTAGACCCGGACGCGGTCGGCCCGGTCCGGGGCTGTCATTTTGGCAGTTACCGATTACCCTATACTTGGTGGCCTGTACGCGTCTGGCCACCGCGACTGGCGGATTGCCACCCTAGGCACCGAACACGTGCTCGCGTCACAATAGAGTGTTTGTTGGAATATCCGACCCCCTGAGCGGATGCCATCCATGCCCAAGAAACCGACTCGCAAGCCTGAAGAAACGCGGCGCGCCAGCAGTCCGCCGCGTGCGCTGACTCCTGCGGCCATTCAAACCCGTTTGCAGCGATTGGACCGCCAGTTGCTGGCGATGTTCCAGGAACGCGCTCGACTGACCACCAAACTGGCGTCGCTGGCCCCGGTCGAGGGTTCGTGTGCAGAGGGCATGACCCTCAGCGAGCAGCTTGCCCAGCGCCTGCACGCCAGCGAGGGGCCCCTCTCGGAGCGGTGCCTGCAGGGCATCTTTCGCGAGGTCCTCAGCGGTTGCCAGTCACTCATCCGGACGTTGAAGATCGCCTTCCTCGGCCCGCAATACAGCTACAGCCATCTGGCGGCCCTGCAGCGTTTCGGCCGCAGCGTGGAATTCGTGCCCGTGGCCACGATCGCGGCCGTGTTCGAGGAAGTCAATCGCGGACATGCGAATTACGGCCTGGTGCCGATCGAGAACTCCACCGACGGCCGCGTGGCCGACACGCTGGATATGTTCACGCGCCTGCCGGTGCGCGTGTGCGGCGAGGTGGAGATGTGCATCCACCACACCCTGCTGGGCAAGTGCTCGCGCAACGACGTGAAGGAGGTCTACAGCCGTCCGCAGGCCCTGTCCCAATGCCGGAACTGGCTCGCCAAGCATCTGCCCCACGCGCGCACGATCGAAGTGACCAGCACTTCCACGGCCGCGCAGTTGGCCTTGGAGAAGCCGGGCGCCGCGGCCATCGCCAGCCTCCAGGCCGGCGTGCACTATGGATTGGACGTGCTGGCCGAGCGCATCGAGGACAATCCGTCGAACACCACGCGCTTCGCCCTGATCGGCGCCCACTCCGCCGCGCGCACCGGCAAGGACAAGACGGTCCTGCTGTTCCAGACCGAACACCGGCCCGGCGCCCTGGCCGAGACGCTGAATATCTTCAAACGCGGCCGGCTCAACTTGACCTGGATCGAGTCTTTCCCGATTCCCCAGAGCAGCCGGACATATCTCTTCTTCGTGGAGTTCGAGGGGCACGAGACCGACGCGCGCGTGCGCAAGGCCGTCGCGCTCCTGCAGCGGCGCACCCTGCGTCTGGAGATCCTGGGCTCGTTCCCCGTGACGCAGACCACGGATTAAGGACCTATCCCATAACCACCCCAGCCACGTCGGGCGGCCCGACAAGGCCGAACTGCCGACAGGTTTGGGGACCGGCCCTAAGGGTCCACTCACCGTCGCGGGGCGACCTGCTTCTCCCACTCGACCAGCAGCCCTTTGAGCCGTGCGACCACCTCCGGGCGCGCGGCCAGCAGATTGTTCTGCTCCGCAGGGTCCCGATCGAGGTCGAACAGGGACTCTTCGACCTTCTGGCCGTTGGAACTGCGCACGTACTTCATCGAACCGTCGCGCACGGCCCACCACGTGCTGTCGCCGCGGCGCTTGCGCCAGAACAGGGGGCGCGACTGGACCGGACTCTGCGACTGAACCAGGGCCAGGATGTCGATGCCGTCCAAACCGCGGTTCGCCAGCGGCTTGGCCCCGGCCAGCCGCAGCAGGGACCCGGAAAAGTCCATGGTCAGCATCGGCTGGTCGCTGGTTGCGCCGCGCGGCAACCTGCCGGGCCAGCGCGCGATGCCGGGCACGCGGATCCCGCCTTCCAGCGTCGAGCCCTTGTGGCCCGAAAAGGGTGCGTTGCTGCCGCTCTTCGACGCGCCGTTGTCGCTGGTGAAGATGACCACGGTCTTCTCGTCCAGACCGTGCCGCTCGAGGGCCCGCATGATGCGCGCCACGCCCTGGTCCATGCGCTCGATCATGGCCCGATAGATCTCCACCGGACCCTGGCTCTGATTCTGCAGGGGCGAGGATTCGGGCAGCGGTTCGGCCGGCTGGGCGTCGGGGGCCTGGTACGGGGAGTGCGGGGCCGTGTAGGGGACATAGAGGAAGAAGGGCTTGCCGGCGTGGCGATCGATGAAGGCCACGGCTTCGTCGCTCACCAGATCGGTGAAGTAGCCGGGCCGGCGAAGTTCCGTCTCGTTCAATCGCAGCACGTGGTCGCCGGTGGTCTCGACATGATGGTAATAGTCCATGCCGCCCCCCAACGCGTAGAAGGCGTAGTCGAAACCGTGCCGGTTGGGCGAGAACTTCCCGCTGTAACCCAGGTGCCATTTGCCCACGATGCCCGTCGCGTAGCCGGCCTCCTTGATCATGCGCGCGATGCACGTCTCTTCTACCGGCAGGCCCAGATCGTCGGTCTCGCGCAGGCGGATCGCGTCGTCGTAGCGCCCGACATTGCCGGTGCCGATGGCGCATTCCAGGCCGCCCACGCGCTGCTGATAGCGGCCGGTCAGGAAGGCGGTGCGCGTGGGCGTGCATTCCGGCCCGTTGGCATAGCAGTTGGTGAAACGCACGCCTTCTGCGGCCAGGCGATCGATCGCCGGCGTGCGCACATCCGGCCGGCCGTAGCAGCCCAGGTCGCCGTGGCCCAGATCGTCGGCCAGGATGAACACCAGGTTGGGCCCACTGCGATCTTCCGCGAAAGCTCTCGGATCGTACGCCGATACTGCCACAAGGGCCACGGCGGAAGCCACCAGGGTGGCAGCCATCCTGCGTCGTTGGTCGCCGGGCAGACTCGATTGCTGGTTGGCTGTCTGTCGCGAGAGCCGAGTATTCATGGGGTCTTCTCCACCGTGGCCACAATCCAACGGGCCGGCACTGCTGGCAGCGCGGGTTCAGGAACCGATCCCAGAACCATCACAGCCACGTCGCGTGTCCCAGCAAGACCGCAATGCCGAAAAGTTCAGAAAGCGGCTCCAAGTATCGTGCCCCGCGGACGCCCTGTCAACTTGGCAGGGATGGTGAGGTGCATTTCCACCCGTGGTCCCCTCTGCGTTTTCGCGTCTGCCCCAAAAAGTCCGGTAGGTCAGGCACCCCGTGCCTGACAACGAACAAGCGAGCCCTGTAGGGCGTCGCCGAGCGAAGCGAGGCACGCCGCACCTCGCGCATCACAAAACCAAAGGAGGAAAAGGTGACATCCACCAAAATTGGGCAAAGTGGGGTAAGCTGCGCAACTCGCTATTGTTTCTTCGGTCGTCCTCGCGCGCGAAGGGTCCATTCCAATCCTAAACGCTTTGCAACGTCGTCCACCCACGCCGGATTGCCGAAGGGCCGCTCGCGATTCACGCAACACCGTAATGCCGCCAGCTCGACCTCTGTCTGCGGCTGGTTTACCAGTTCAATCCAGTCGACCGGGGGCGGCAGCGGCCATGCCGACAAGAGGAGAAAGGCGGGATCGTCGCGCTCCGCGCGCCGCAGGCTCGACCAGGGCCATCGTTCCGCGCGCTCCACGAGATTGGCGCGCAACGCATTTCGCTCAACATAACGCACGACCTGGTAGAAGTAGTCATCGGTTTCCACCGGAAAGCACTTGTAGCGGCCCTGGTACAAGTGCCCAAGCCCGATCTCGTGGCGATGCTCTTTCCACCGCTTCACGTGCATGTTGGTGAGCTGCTGCATGAATTCCGGCAAATCGTCGTCCGCCTGAGGCCAAACGACCAGGTGCCAGTGGTTGGACAGTAGGCAATACGCGCAGATCCGCATTCTCCGCGTTCGCAAGGTTTCCTCGACCACACGTTCGAACGCGAGGAAGTCTGCCTCCTTGTCGAACAGCCAATCCCGCCCAACGCCACGATTGAGAACGTGGAAGACCATGCCTCCCGGTGTGATTCGCTTGGCCCGTGGCATCCCGACATTCTTACCAAACCTTCCCAGACTAGTCAAATTTGGTGGATGTCACCTTTTCGGCCCCCGGTCGTGCATCAGCTTCAAGTAATGGGCGAACTGGGCAATTCGTCGCTGCAATTCTGCTCGGTAGTCTCCCATGGCCACCCTCGCCGGGGATCGTGTCAGAATGTCAGCACCTTCCAGTCGCCCTTCAACCGCTGGCTGAGCGGTTCGCCCATGAACTTCACGTCTACGCCAAGGCCCTTCAGGGCATCCACTACGCCGTAGTTCTTCGCAGTCAACACCGCCCGCTCCGAGAGCGAGTCTACCGCACGCCCCATCACGGCCACAAGCTACCGGCAGGCAAGGGCCGAGACGGTGGCGCCGTCCTCCTTGGGGCCGTTGAGGTCCGCATTGTCAGGACGTTATCCAATGCTCGTTCCGCGTCCGCGCACGCCCTGGATTCCAGCCACTACGGCTGGAATCCGGACGGAATTGCGATCACGGACTACGCCGGCATCCATAGGTCCGGAACGACTGCCACCAGGTGGCCTTGGCTGCGGCGCCGCATTGAAATCGCCGCCGCACGTCAACCTGTTTCGGTCGTTTCTGGCGGCTCCGGCAGCGCGTCCGCTCGCGGCGTCTGGATGTCGGCCTCGCCGGTGGCCGGACGCTCGCTGGGGGCCTTGCTGCGCTGGTCCGGGAAGTTGAGCGTGAAGCTGTCGAAGCGGCGGTGGTCCATGCCCGC
>CALARR010000052.1 GCA_937889015.1 uncultured Planctomycetales bacterium
CCGTAGCCCGGGACGATCACCACGCGGCGTGCGGAATCGAAGAGCATGGCGATTTCTTCGGCCGTGGTCGCCTTGACCTTGCCGCCATAGACGTCGTCCGCCTTGGTCTTGTCCTCTTCGACCGTGAACACGCCGAAGATCACATTGACCAGCGAACGGTTCATGGCCTTGCACATGATCTGCGAGAGGATCACGCCCGAGGCGCCCACCAGGGCCCCGGCGATGATCAGCACGGCGTTGTTGATGACGAAGCCGGTGGCGGCCGCGGCCAAACCCGAATAGGAATTGAGCATGGCGATGACGACCGGCATGTCGGCCCCGCCGATCGGATTGACCAGCGTCAGCCCCAGGATCGAGCAGACCAGAACCAGGGCCCAGTAGATCCAGATGCTGTGTGGATATTGGACGCTGAGGATAGCCAGGCCCAAGGCGATCAGGCCCAGCAGGGCGTTCAGCGGCTGCTGGTAGGGATAGGAAATCGGTTTGCGCAGCCACTTATATTCTTCCAGCTTGGCGAAAGCCACGAGGCTGCCGAAGAAGGTCACGGCGCCGATGATGGCGGAAGCGGCGGTGGCGATGCCGATATCGGCGGACACCACGGCTTCGGGGTTCTTCACGTTTCGTTGCAGCAGTTCGGCCCCGGCCACGAGGACCGACGCCCCGCCGCCGAAGCCGTTGAGGAGGGCCACCATCTGCGGCATGGCCGTCATGCGGACTTTCAGGGCCAACAAGCCGCCGATGACCGTGCCGATCACCAGGCCGGCCCCGACCACGAAAAAGGTTGTGCCCGGGCCGCGACCCTGAGCTTCTTCCATCACCAGGGGCACGGTGGCCAGGATGGCCACGAGCATGCCCAGGGCGCCGGTGAGGTTGCCCCGGACGGCGCTGCGCGGATGGCAGAGCATCTTCAGGCAGTAGATGAACAGGACGGCTGCCAGCAGATAGGCGAGATAGATGACTTCTGTAGGGATGGCGGACACGGCTAGTCTTTCCTCTTAAACATGCCCAACATGCGATCGGTGACGACGAATCCGCCCACGACGTTGACGGTAGCGAAGACCACCGCCAGGAAACCGAGGATGGAGATAAACCCGTCCAGGGAAAAGAGACTGGCAAAACCGCTGCCGGCGGCCACCAGCGAACCTACCAGGGTGATTCCGGAAATGGCGTTGGACCCGGACATCAGCGGCGTGTGCAGCAGCGGCGGGATCTTGGTGATGACTTCGTAGCCGATGAAGCACGCCAGCACGAAGATCGTGATGTTGACGACGATGGGAACCTTGGTGGCGTCTGCCGCAGCCTCGGCATTCTCGGCCGCCGCCAGCGCCAACCGTCCCACGAGCAAGGACATATCCATGAAGATTTCTCCCGAAATCGACTACTTGGAGGACGAAGTTCCGCGCTCGACCGCCTGCCCATTACGGGCGACCAGCGTATCGCGGATGATTTCGTCCTCGAGGTTGATTTGCAGTTGTCCTTCCTTGACCATGTTCAGCAGGAAGGTCGTGATGTTTTTGGCGTACATCTGGCTGGCGTCGTGCGGAATCTCGGCCGGCAGGTTGGCCGGGCCGAGGATCGTCACGCCGTTTTCCAGCACGCGCTGGCCGGGCTGAGTCAGTTCACAATTGCCGCCGCGCTCGGCGGCCAGGTCCACGATCACCGAGCCGGGCGCCATGGCGCGGACCATTTCGGCCGTGACCAGGATCGGGGCTTTCTTGCCGGGGATGGCGGCGGTGGTGATGACCACGCTGCTGTCGGCCACCACGCGGTGCATCATTTCTCGCTGCTTGCGATAGAACTCCTCGTCCATGGCCTTGGCGTATCCGCCCGCGCCTTCCGCCGCCTTGCTCTCCAGGGCCAGTTCCAGGAACTTGGCCCCCAGGCTCTGGACCTGTTCCTTGACGGCCGGGCGCACGTCGTAGGCGGAGACCAGTCCGCCCAAGCGGCGCGCCGTGGCGATGGCCTGCAAGCCGGCCACGCCAGCCCCGACGATGAAGACGCGTGCCGCGGCGATCGTTCCGGCGGCAGTCATCAGCATGGGGAACATCTTGGGCAATTCCACTGCCGCCAGAAGCACGGCCCGATAGCCGGCCACGGTGGCCATCGAGGAGAGCACGTCCATGCTCTGGGCGCGCGTGATGCGCGGCACCATTTCCAGGGCGAAGAGATTTACGCCGCGCGCGGCCCAAGTGGCCACGGCCTGCGGATCTCCCAGGGGATCGCACATGCCGATCACCGTTTGTCCGGTGCGCAACTGCTCCAGGTCGGCCAAGCCGGCTTGCGGGTTGGCGCCGGCCGTGCGGACCTGCAACAGCACGTCGGCCTGCAGGGCCTCCTGGCGCGAGACCACTTTGGCTCCCTTGTCGGCGTATTGCGAGTCGGGATAACCGGCCTCAACGCCAGCCCCGCTCTCCACACGCACTTCCAGCTTGGCCTTCATCAACCCGGGCACAACGGCCGGCACCAAGGCCACGCGGCGCTCGCCGGGAAACGTTTCGCGAATGGTTGCTACAATCATAAATCCAGCTCGGCAGACATCGATTGGGCCAGGGCGGCGAGGTTGCACCGCCAACGGGAGCCATGATTCAGGGCTGTTCTGCCCACGACCCGCCGCAGGACAAGCATGGCATGCCCCTGGCGGATGTGTAACGGTACCGGATGCCCGGCATGCGGCAGAGTCGGCGAGGTCATTCTCAATGCCGCAGGAGACACATTCCCCTGTGGAGTCCTGAACCGCCAACGGTCCTTCCGCGGCTACGGAAACAGGGCGCGAAGCGGGACCACGGGTTGCATCGGAATCAACAGGCGACGTTACAGCAGAAGTTGGATTATGACTGGAAGCCGGCGCAAATAAACCCCCCTGGTGTGTGGGGGTGGTGCCGCCAGCAGCCCTTCCGGCCCATGGCAACACGCGCTGGTCGACCGTGCTTAGCGTGGAGCGTTTTTGGGGGCCAGGGATGGTCGTGGGGGCATGGGGGGCGAGGTTGCGCGCCTCGTTGCCTGGCACGCGTTGCAGTACAATAGGCGGCTTTCGGGCTTTCCGAGACTGCGATTGATGACCGTTTCAAGCGGATCAGCACCGACAGCCAGCCGCTACGTGGTGGGTATCGACCTTGGCACGACCAATTCGGCCGTGTGCGCCGTCGACACATCGCGCCAGCCGTGGCAGGTCGAGACTTTTGCCGTCCCTCAGGTCGTGGCTCCCAATCAGGTTGAGAGCCGTGAAACGCTGCCGTCGTTCCACTATCAGGCGGCTGAGGGGGAGTTGCCTGCCGGGGCCCTGAAGCTTCCGTGGAGCAGTGCGCCGCCCCAGCACACGGTGGGCATGTTTGCACGCGATCATGGAGTGCTGGTCCCGGGCCGGCTGATCACCTCGGCTAAGTCGTGGTTGTGCCATACGGGCGTGGACCGCACGGCGAACCTGCTCCCCTGGCAGGGGGCGGCGGATGTAGAGCGACTTTCGCCGGTGGAAGTCAGTGCGCGCTACTTGTTGCACGTACGCGAGGCCTGGGACGCGCGCCACGCGCAGAATCCCTTGGCCCAGCAGGAGATCGTACTCACCCTGCCGGCCTCGTTCGACGAGGTGGCCAGGGAACTGACGGTGAAGGCGGCGGCTCGGGCTGGATTGACGCGCGTGGTGTTGATCGAAGAGCCTCAGGCCGCCTTCTACGCTTGGATCTACGCGCACAGCGAGGACTGGGAACGCCTGGTCAATCCAGGCCAGAAGATCCTGGTCTGCGACATCGGGGGCGGCACGTCGGACTTCACCCTGATTCGGGTGCGGCGCGACGAGGAGGACAAGATTCGCTTTCATCGGGTGGCCGTGGGCGAGCATCTGATTCTTGGCGGCGACAATCTGGACCTGGCCTTGGCCCAGCACCTCGAGCGCCGTTTGAGCGGCGACGGCCGACTGGAACCGCGGCAATGGTCGGTGCTGGTGCGGACCTGCCAGCGCGTCAAGGAGCAATTGCTGGGCAACGACGCGCCGGAGCAACTCACCGTGAGCCTGCCCGGCAGCGGCTCGCGGTTGATCGGCGGGGCGGTGCAGATCGAGGTCACGCGCGATGAGGTGCGGCAACTGTTGATCGAGGGGTTCTTTCCGCGCGTGGACTTGGATGCCAGGCCCGCCGCGCGGCAGTCGGGCTTTCAGGAATTCGGCCTGCCCTATGCGCCCGATCCGGCTGTGACCCGTTACCTGGCCGCCTTCCTGCGCGCACACCGCAACGTGGCCCTGGACGACGTGGAACTGGCTGCGGGGCAAGATCCGGCCCGGCCCGACGTGGTCTTGTTCAATGGCGGGCTGTTCGAATCCGCGCTGCTGCAATCGCGGTTGGTGGAAGTGTTGCGGAGTTGGTTCAGCCGTGGTCCGGGGCAGGCGGGCTGGGCTCCGATCGTGCTGGACAACGAGCGTTTGGACCTGGCGGTGGCGCGCGGGGCCGCCTACTACGGCATGGTCCGCCGCGGACAGGGCGTGCGGATTGCGGCCGGGCTGGCCCGAACGTATTACATCGGCGTGGAAGGTGGAGTGGAGAGCGCGCCTTCGGCCGTGTGCCTGGTGCCAGCCGGGGTGGAACCGGGCCACGACGCCGAGCCCAGCCAGCAGGTGTTTCAGCTCCGCGTGTCCGAACCGGTGGAGTTCCCGCTGTACGTGTCCAGCACGCGTCTGACCGATCGGCCGGGCGAGCGGGTGGTGATTGATCGGGATCAGATGAGTCCGTTGCCGCCGATCCGCACGGTGTTGCGCACGACCAAGAAGGGGCAGGGCGGGGTGGTCGCTGTGCAACTGCATGCCCGGCTCACCGAGATCGGCACCTTGGACCTGTGGTGCAGCGAGGTCGAGGGGCGGCGCAGTTGGCGTCTGCAATTTGACGTGCGTTCGGCCACGCAGACCGATCAGGCGACGCATTCCGGCACGGCCGAACAGCAGGGTTTTGTCGACGAGGCGACCTGGGACGTCTGCCGGCAGTTGATCCACGAGACTTTCGGGCCGGAGGGCAGGGCCGCATCGGAAGGGTTGCTGAAACGGCTACAACAGGCCTCGGGCCTGGGACGCCGCGATTGGCCGGCGTCGCTGCTGCGGCGCATGTGGGAAGTGTTGATGGAAGTCGAGGCTGGGCGGCGCCGCAGTGCCACGCACGAGGCGCGGTGGCTCAACCTGTTGGGGTTCGCCCTGCGGCCCGGCTACGGACTGGCCGTGGACGATTGGCGTGTGGCCGAGACCTGGTCCACGCTGCAGGGCCGCCTGGTGCATCCCACGCCCACGTGCCGCAACGAGTGGTGGATTGTCTGGCGGCGGATTGCCGGTGGATTGACGGCCGGCCAGCAGCAGGCCCTGGCCGATCCGCTGTGGCCCACGATTCGCGCCTTGCATCGCCAGAGCATCGGCAGCAAGGGGCGGGGCGAAGCGGCCTTTGCCCCGCACGAAACGCCCGAGGCCTGGCGTCTGCTGGGCTCGTTGGAACTGCTGTCGGTCAACGCGCGCGTCGAGTTAGGCAGTGTGCTGGTGGACCTGTTGCCCAAGAAGAAGATGGAACGGGTGCGGAGCGTGCTGGCCTGGAGCCTGGCGCGAGTCGGGGCGCGCGTGCCGACCTACGGGCCGCTGAACACGGTCGTTCCCGCCGAAGCGGCCCAGGCCTGGCTGCAGACATTGCTCCAGATCTCCTCGGGCGAGGCGATGGAAGTGCTGGCCGTGATGCAACTGGCACGGCGCACCGGGGACCGCTACCGCGACATCTCCGAGAAGTTCCGGGCGGGCGTCCTGGATTGGCTGGCGCGGAATCAGGTGCCGCAGCACTTTTGCGAGTTGGTGGAGAAGGGCGGTCGTTTGGACAGCGAAGAAGAAGGCCTGGTCTTTGGCGAGGCGCTGCCCAAGGGGTTGAGGCTGGAGGGGTGAGCGGATGCTGCGCGAGAAGTGTGTGTTTGGAACCACGAAAGGCAAGGGTGTTTATTGGGTGTCAGAAAAGGAATGTCGTGGGTGTCCCGGCCGTTACCCTGAGAAACCGGCCTCCCGATGGTCGGCCTCACGGCATTACTTACCTGAGACGCCATAGGAACCACGAAGGGTACGGAATACACGAAAGGGAGGCTGCGTCGCGAGCAATGCTTCAGGCTCTGTGTCAGCTTCGTAGCAAGAGGCTTGCTTCCCGCGGCGTCTTTGTACCGCAGTCCCTTTGCCCACTCGCCTCCCGTTTTTTGCCCCTTTCACACCACCTGTCGCATGGCGTCCAGCAACTGGGCGATCATGGCCTCGGTGTGCAGTGAGCAGACGGCCAGACGCAGGGCTCCGCCGGGGCCCAGGCCCGAGTAGCTCGCCGCGTGGGCAATCATGATTCCGCGTTCGGCCAGCCCTTCCTGGATTCGCCGCATATGGTCGGCCGTGCCGATCTTCAAACAGACGATCGGCACCGGCGTATCGTTGGTTTCCAGGCCCAGGCCGCGCAGACCGGTTTTCACGGCCCGAACGTTGGCCCACAACTGCTGGCGCATCTGCGGTTGGCCGGCCAGCAGTTCCAGGCCCTTGGCCGAGGCGGCGGCCACAGGCGGGGGCAGGGCGCTGGCCCCGTCGAAGTAGTGCGAGCCGCGTTTCAACCGCTCGATGAACGGCCGGCTACCGGCCACGATGCCGCCGAAGCCGCCAAAGGCCTTGCTGAGCGTGCCGGACCAGAAGAGCCGTGGGCCGGAGTCGGCGACGGCCTGGCTGATGTCTGTATTCGGGGCGACCGCCGGGCAGACGTGTTCGCAGGTGCCACGGCCGTGCGGACCCAGGACGCCCAAGCCGTGGGCGTCGTCGATCAGCAAGGCCGCGCCGGGATAGTTGGCTAGAACCGCGCGGTACTGGTCGATTGGAGCGATCGTGCCCAGAACGGGAAAGACCCCGTCGGTGGCCACCAGGGGGCGCTGGCCGGCCGCCAGGTGTGCGCGGAGTTGGGCCTTCAGGTCGTCCGGATCGCGATGGGCGAAGGGCATCACGCGCTGGCCTGTGGCCCGAGTCGCGTCCAGCAGGCTGTAGTGCGACCGTTGGTCGACAAAGATCGCTGAGAACTCGCCGGCCAGCAGGCCCAGGAGGACCTGGCTGCTGACATAGCCCGAGACGTAGTAGAAGGCGTCCTCGGCGGCGAAGTAGTCGGCCGCGGCGCGCTCTACCTGGCGTGTGGGGGGCATGTCGCCAAACCAGGCGCGGGTCGTAGCGCTGCCCAGGCCGTAAAGCTGCGCGGCCTGGCACGCGGCGGCAATCACCTCGGCGTGTCCGTGCAGGCCGAAGTAGGACGTGCCGGCGAAGTAGAGATAACGCCGCCCTTCGATGACCGCTTCGGCGCCGGGCGGGGTCTGCATGAGGAGCATGGCGGATGTCGGATACGGGAGCGACTCGTTACGGAACGCCGACGCGGATGTGCAGCCTGGCCGTGGCTGTTTCGCCGCGCTGGTTGGTCCGTTGTACCGAGACCAGATAGTGGCCGGGTTGCTGGTAGCGGTGGGTGGTCACGGCGTAACCGTCCTGGGCCAACTTCACCGCGTTGCCGTCGGATTGAACCTCGACCGCCGGGCTGCCGTCGCCAAAATCCCAGCGCTCGCGGCCTTCGTCCTTGCCGATGCGGAACGAGCGGACCTTGAAGGTGATTTCGTCGCCGGGACGGAGATCCTGCGATGGCCAATAGACGGCGTGGATCGAAGGCGGCACTTGAGTGGGTTGCGCCGGGTCCAACACGTGCACGACCGCGAAATCGTAGTCGCTCTGGCCGTTGGCGTCGGTCACTTTCAGGATCTCGCTGTACACGCCTGGCCGGTCGTACTTGCATTCGATGGTCGGACCATTGGCCTGGCTACCGTTGCTCAGCGTCCACTGGTACTTGCGGATGTGCGCGGGGCCTTGGAGGCTCCAACTTCGGGAGCCATCCAGCAGCACGGGCTGGCCAATGCCGGTGAAGTGGTGCGGCCGGGCCACGGCCTGAAGCTGCGTGCGATGCTGTTGGTGGTAGGCCTGCCACAGGAAGGCATAGCCTTCGACGATGCCGTAGCGTCCGCTGGGTTGCACGGCCGAGATGTCGAAATGCAGATGGGCCCAACCACCGCTGCCACCCTCCTTGCCCAGCAGACCGATCCGCTGGCCCTTGGCGAGCTTTGCTCCCGGCTTGATCGTGTCGTCGATGGTGTGCAAGTGGCTGTAGCGATAGAACCAGCCGCGCGCATCGCGCGTGTAGACCACGTCATAGCGCGGACGCACCGGTGCGGGCAATTCGCCAGTCAGGGTCTCCTTGCCCGCACTAAACACCACGCAGTCGGTGGCGGCCACGACTTCGACCAATCCTTCCGCGCCGCCGATATCGAGTCCCCAGTGGTAGTAGATCGACTTGTTCTTGGGCTGGTCACCGCCGTCGACGAAGACGGGGTCGTTGCACATCTGGGTGTCGGTGGCGAACCAGCGCTGCCTGGCCGGGTAGAGGAATGTGCCGGGCTGGATCCAGGGGCCCTTGGCCGGCCAGACACGGATTCGCGCATCCTTGTCCAAGGACCAGGGGTTTTTGTCCGGCTGGACATAGCCTTGGGTGATTGGGCAGTCGATCTGCACGCCGCCGGCCGGGATCGGCAGGTGATAGGTGGCCGAGACGAGCTTGGCCGTCTGGCCGTTGACTTCCACGGTAACCTCGGCTCGGCGAACCGCGTCGCGGATCGGATCGCGGGTCTCTTTCAAGGCGATGAGCTTGAGGGTGGCGGTGCTGCCGTCGGGCAGTTGAAGGGTGGCCGACTCGCCGCGATTGAGGTCCGCGACGGCGAACGGTTCGGGCAGTGATGTTTCGGCGGCGGCAATCGCGGCGACGGATAGGGTCCAGACGCTGAAGGTAAGGATCGACAGTCTCATGGGCCTGTACTCCCAGGGGCGATGGCGGCGGGTGCTATCAGCATAGCCCAACGCCGAGGCGCCGAAAACAGCGTGCCAGGCTTGCGGCCCAGGATTCGTCCCAAGTGCAGGCGATGCGGGAGGTTGGGGGACGGCTCGCGGCGTCTGCCGCGGGAGCGGGGCGTCAGGCCGCGGCGCGGATCGGTCCGCTGGGCGACTTGAGCTGGAACAGTCCGAAGATCTCTTCCTGGGTCAGACCCATGCTGCGGTGCGGTTCGGTCTCGGAGAAGATCATTTCGAACAGGTCGCGCTTCTGTTGCAGCACGCTGTTGATCCGTTCTTCGATCGTGCCCATCATCAGAAAGCGATTGACGGTCACGGGACCGGCCGCGCCGATGCGATGCGCGCGGTTGATGGCCTGGTCCTCCACCGCCGGGTTCCACCAGCGATCGAAGAGGAACACGTAGCCGGCGAACTGCAGGTTGAGGCCCACGCTGCCGGCGCCGTAACTCATGAGGATCACGTGTGCGCGCGGGTCTTCGCGGAAGCGGCTGATGACCTCGTCGCGGCGATTGGAGGGAATCTGGCCGTGGTATTGCAGCGGGCCGAATCGTTGGAGCTTTTCGGCGATGTGTTGCAACGTCTGGACCCACTGGCTGAAGACGATGGCCTTGCGTCCGCTGGCAGCGACTTCTTCCAGGTCTGCTTCGAGTCGCTCCAGCTTGGAGCTTTCGCCGGTGGCCGGGTCGAAGTTGCAGATCTGCTTCAGGCGGAGCACCAACTCGAAGACGTGCTGGATGGTGATGGCAGGCCCCATCTGCGACAGACGCAAGACGCCGTCTTCCTCGGCCATCTGGTAGGTCTCGCGCTGCGCGGAGGTGAGTTCCAGCTCGGCGTCATGGATCAGTTTGGGCGGCAGGTCCTTGAGCACCATGTCCTTGGTCCGCCGCAGCACATGATCGCTGACCATGCGGCCCAGCTTGCGCGGCTTCATGCCCGGCGAAAGGAAGCCGGGCGAGAGGAACTCGAAGATCCCCACCAGGTCCTCGGGGCTGTTTTCGACGGGCGTGCCGGTCAAGGCCCAATTGCGAGAACGGGAGATCGATCGAACGACCTCGCTGGTGGTGCTGAGCCGGTTCTTGATGCGCTGCGATTCGTCGAGCACGACGAGGTCGAAGTGCAGGCTGGGCCGGCCTTGCTCATCGCTGTCTTCGAACAACTGCCGGTCACGGCAAACCAACTCGTAGTTGGCGATCCGCATAGGCATGTCGGGCAACTGCCACTGCCAGGTACGGCGCGCCTGGTCGCCCTCGACCACCTGAACCGGGATCTCGGGCGCCCAACGCGTGAACTCGCGCTGCCAATTGGTGACCAAAGGCTTGGGGCACACCAGCAATACGCGACGGACCTCGCCACGGCGCAGCAGCAGGCGGATGGCGGTGATGGCCTGCATGGTCTTGCCCAGCCCCATCTCGTCGGCCAATACGGCCACATGACGCGGATAGAGGAAGGCAATGCCCTGGAACTGGAAAGGGAAAGGTTGGAAGGGGAACTCCAGTGCGCGTTCCGCCAACAGCGATTCCAGCGAGGGCTGCAACAGGTACAAGAGGCGGTCTTCGAGCTTGATCACGTCGTCCGGCGGGCGGATACGCGTGATGCTGGACACCTGGGGCCTGGCCGGCGGGGGAACGGCGGTTGCCGGCGCTGTCTGGGCCGGGGCCACGAGATCTTCGGGCGGTTCGCCAAAGCAGAAGCTCCGCACCTGGATGCTGCAGCGGCGGATCGGCACGCTGATCGCGCGCGGCGGCGCGATTCGGCAGGCAACCTCCAGGTACTGTTGGGCAGTGAGGGCTGGAGCGCTGAATGCGCAGGACGAAAGGACTTGTGGCGGCGACGGGGCGAGGTCCAGGCACCAGGTCTGGGGCGGTGGCGGCGGATACCAGCTTCGGGTCGGCGATTGCGGCCGATCGTTGCCGGCAGTCATGAGCGCACCGCACTGGCGCGTTGCGCCTCTTCGATGGCCTCGCGGATCCGTTGGAAGGGTTCACGGAGGTCGAACACGCTCCCTAGTCTCGCAGCCAGTTGTTCGACGTTGCGTTGGTCGACCTCGAAGGCCTGACTCACGGCCACGCGATTCTGGCCGAGGCTGAATGACACCAGACGCGGGCCCGCATGGGCCGGATCGAGGCGGTGGTAGCTGCCCTGGGCAGCGGCGTCTGGGGGGGCGGCGGCTTCCGGCGGCAGGACGAGCACGACCGGCAACTCGACATGTTCGCGCACCGCCAGTGCTGGTTCGCAATCGGTGTAAACGATGGCCGGCTGGAGGCGCGACTTGGCTAGCAGCGTTTGGCCAATCTGTTCGCCGTAGAGGAAAGGCTGCAGGGTGGGACCGTAGAGGATCTCCTGGGCCCGGTTGGGTTTGATCGGGGCCGTGCAATGAAACTCCAGCGGCCGGCCCAAAGAATTCAGGAGCAAGTAGCCTCCACACAGGCCGTGTTGAGACGATTCGACGACGGTCAGGAATCCCAAAGACAGCTTGGCCGCCGATCCGGAAGTTGTACGGGGCTCGCGCCGGGCTCGATTGTCCGGTGTCGCGGGCATGGCCTTGGGAGATTCGTCTGACTTATGCTCTTCGGTGCTCATCAAGGTTTCCTAGGTCGCCAGGATTCCCGCGGCTTCCGGGTCTACCGATTCTTCCGGTTCGGATGCCGTGGGGCATGGACCTGGATCGGGTGTTGAGCATAGAGGACTTTATCGGTCTTCCGAAAAGTTGCGCCGTGGCAGTATGTGGCAAGAGTTCGTACGGCCGGCCGCTCGTTGGTCGTTCTGACGGCATGCGTGGCCCGAGGTGCAATAGGGACGGTCGGAGGACCGTTTGGGAGGGGGGCTTGCCTGGTGGATTGCACCGACGTACTCGTCCGGAGCCGAATTTTCGGGAGGACGGCAACGAGATTTCTGGGTGGAAAGTTGGAAGCCCGGGGGATGTGGGAGGGTGGTAGGGGTGTTGCTTTTTGATGATGTGCGTGGCCGTGTTTCAGGGTGGGCGAACAAGCCGGTTTCGTAACTCCCTACGCTCAAAGAACTGGCGACGACACTGTCCGGCAGGAAGACGAAATCGTACGGCTCGTGTTGCGTGGGGTGTCCCCTCTGGTGGGCTTGTCAGAGAAAACAAACAGGTCAAACCCTTCAGGCCACTCGACTTTTTGCGTGGTCTCTGACTATACTGGACTTTCCGAAGGGAACGGTCGCCATGAGTCACGATCCTTTGCGTCCCCGAGCACCGCTTTACAGCCAGATCGACGTCACCCAAGGCCCGTACATGTCGCAACACCACGCCTCAATGACCCGCGATACGGATAGTGAGCAAGTACAGTTGCTCCGCGAAATCCTGGCCTCCCAGGACCGGCAGAATGAGTTGCTGGAGGAATTGGTCACACACCTCAGTGGCACGCAGAAGCAGCGGGCCAGCGAGCTGGGGCAATGGAAGCAGGCCAATCCGCACTTGGCGCGCAGTTGCCGAGCAGCGGCCGAGGCCTTGGGCAAAGTGCAGACCGAATTCCTGGAGAGCTTGACCCACGAGATCACCGAGAACTACGACGTGCTTCTCGAGGGGGAGTTCATGCTCAACGAGTTCGTGGACCGCTTTGGTCCGCGGTTGGCGCATTTGAACGGCCTGTTGCAGGTTCTATCGCAGCTCAGCGCCGCGCAGAATGCGGCCAACGCGCCCAACTCGCCTTGAGCCTCGGCCGATTGCCGCCGGGTGCGCAACCCATTCTTCCTTCCTGCGATGTTTGTTTCGCGGTCCGCGCTGTGCCATGGAGGCGGTGCACGTGCTTGGGGGCCTTTGGACCGACTCGAACGGCTGGCTGCCGACCCGTTGGGTGATGGCTGTTTGGCGGCGCCGGCGACCGTGGTTTTCTTGAGGAGGGATCGCATGCGGCGGCGGATTGTCTTCCAGCCAAGAGTCTCTGGTGTGGGCCAGCGCGGACGTTGGTCGGCAGAACGAATTGTGCGGGGCGCGATGATCTGCTTGTTGCTCGGGACCGGATGTCCGCACGCCGCGGCATCGGATGCGGTGGCGGCCGCTGATCGGCAGCCGGGCGCGCGCGTGGACTCGGATCAGGCCTGGCCGGTCTTTCGGGGCGATGCGGCGATGACGGGGGTGGCGAGATCGCCGCTGCCTGAGAAGCTTGATCTGCGTTGGACGTTCATGGCCGCCAAGGGCGGATTCGAGGCCACGGCCGCATTGGCGGATGGGCTGGTTTTCGTGGGCGGGAGCAACGGCAAGTTCTACGCCATCGACCTGGCCAGCGGGCAGCAACGCTGGGAGTTCGCCACCGAGTCTTCCTTCACGGCGCCAGCCGCCGTGCAAGGCTCTTTGGTCTTTGTCGGGGACAGCGATGGGCGGTTTCACTGTCTGGACGCTCCAACCGGCGCGCGTCGCTGGTATTTTGACACCGAATCGGAAATCAACGGCGGGGCCAACTTCTTTGCCGATGCGGTGCTGGTGGCCTCGCAGGATGCGATGCTGTACTGTTTGGACCGCGAGACGGGCACGCTCCGCTGGAAGTACGAAAGCGAGAACCAGATTCGCTGCACGCCTTCGATCGCCGAAGGGCGCGCGTTTGTCGCCGGTTGCGACGCCGTGCTGCATGTCATCGATTTGAACAGTGGAAAGCGCGTAGGCCAAGCTGAGTTGGAGGACTATACGGGCTGCACACCGGCGATTGTCGGCAGCATGGCCTACGTGGGCACCGAGGGCCGGCAACTGCTGGCCGTGGACTGGAAGCAGGGCCGGATCGTCTGGAAATACGAAGCCGCGTCGCGCGCCCAGGCCTTCCGCTCGTCCGCCGCTGTGACCGACACGCGGGTCATTGCCGGCGGCCAGGACAAGCTCGTGCACGCCGTGGATCGGGCCAGCGGACAACCGGTCTGGACCTTTGCGACCCGAGGACGCGTGGAAGGCTCGGCCGTGGTTGTGGGACAGAGGGTATTCGTGGGCTCGAACGACGGCCGGCTGTATGCCTTGGATCTGGCCTGCGGCAAGGAGTTGTGGCGGTTCGAGGCCGGCGGACACATCCTGGCCTCGCCCGCCGTGGCCCAGGGCTGCCTGGTCGTGGGGAACGACGCGGGGCAGTTGTACTGTTTCGGCTTGCAGCCCTGAACGGGTTGGCCGTACCGCAGGCCGGCAGAGCTTGAATAGCGGAGGGGGGTATGTCTCTGGTTTCCCCACTCGGCGAGTCTTGGCCGTGCCTGGCAGGTGGTCGATGCCTATAATTCACGCGCGGGGGCGTGCCCGCTGCATCCTGGGCACGTCTCTGGGGCCCATCCCTTGTTCGCTGCACTGCGTCCACAGGAGAATCATCATGGCCGAGAATGAATCGCTCCGCGACGACCTGGTGGAACTGGAGCAGATTGTTCAGGAGTTGATCGAAACGCTCCACAATCAGGCTCGGGAATTGGACCTGTTTGTGACTCGTGTGGAGCAGCAGACCACGCTTCGCGATTTTCCCAAGGGGCTCAGCGTGGTCGCCTCACAACTGAGCCAATTGCAGTATCGGGTCCACAAGCTCACGTCCCAAGGCGCTCCGCAGATGCAGGTCCAAGGGTAGAAGACGCCGTACCACGGGGCGCCGGCTTGTCGGGTCGGCGGGGAGATCTGTGAACGGGCGCCATTTGTGGGTGTGGTCGGCGCTGGCGGTCCCGCGTTCACGGGGTGTCGTTGGGCTCTTGGGGCGCGGGCAGTTCGGAGGCCAGGGCCTCCAGGGGATTTTCCTGGGTGAGGCGCGCCTTGTCCGTCGGAAGCCGCAGCCTGGTGCGCTGCAAGGCGGTCCGCAGTAGCTGCATCAGCCATCCCAGGCCCCACAGGCCCGACACCAGAAAGCTGGTCAGAGCCGAATAGTAGGTGATCTCGCCAAGGCTGAAGCGGCGTCCTAGTTCCAGCAGGCTGACTCCGCACACCAGTGCCGCAAGGGAGACCGCCAACTTGTCGCGACGGGTGTGAAGATTTCGGCCGCGCGCGTGGTGGGCAATGGCCGTCTGGGCACTGTAGTTGGCCAATTCCCGCATCGCCGACATATCCACGTTTCGTTCGGGCGCCACCGCGCGAGGCGCCAGCGGCTCGTCGGAAGCCGGCGGCGGAGCGGCTGCTGCGGCCACCGCTTCGGGTTGCGGAATTTCTTGCGGTTCTCGCTTGCGTGTCGGCACGGAGGGTCGCGCTGCGGTGGGGGGCGAGGCGCTGCCGCCGCTACTGCCGCCGACCCGTCGCAGTAACTGGGCCATGTAGGACTCGATCGACTCTTCGTCTCCTTCGTCGGGCCCGTGGCTGCCATGTCGAGGCGCCGCCGCGGCAGCCGGCTCCGTGGGGCGTGCGTCGGGCGCAGGCTCTTCTTCCTCTTCAAAGCTGGGCGAGGCGCCCACGCGTCGAAACACGGCTGCTAGATCGACGGATGCACCGCGCGCGGCACGTTCCGGTTGGTTCGCCTGCGGCCAGATATCGCGGACGGGCTGTGCCTGGACCTGAGTGGACGGTTCCTCACGCGCCGCCGACGGTGCGGCGGCTTGCGCGGCCTCGCTTTCCTGCTGTCGCTGCTGGAAGTGCTCTTCCTGCTGCTCCAGCCGTTCCCGGGCCTCACGGAGTCGTTGGGACTGCGCGTCTAAGTCGCTTTGCAGGTTCTCCAGTGACTCACGCTGGGCCTCCAAATCGGCTGTCTGTTGCCGCAGGCCTTCGACCTGTTGACGGTAATCGTCTTGCTGGGCCTGGAAAGCTTGTTGCTGTGTCCGAAGCTCTTCCACGCCGCGGCGCAGATCCTCTGCGCGCTGGAGGAGGTCTTGCTGCGCACGGGCCTGATCGCTTTGCCAATCTCGACGCGATTGGTCCAGGCTTTCGCGATCGGCTGTCAGCGTTTGGAGATCAGCCTGGTACGATTGGCGATCCGCTTCGAGGGCGCGACGTTCCGCGTCCAGCATCTGGCGACTGGCGTCCAGGGTCTGACGTTCGAGTTCAAAGGTCTGACGGTCGACAGCCAGAGCTTCGCTGCGCGCGTTGATCTCCGCCAGACGCGCTTGGTGGTCTTCTTGTTCGGCATTGTCAGGAGGGTTCGCCTGCAAGCGCGTCTCCAGGTCAGCGGCCTGTTGGAGCAGCTCATTGGCCCGTTGGGCCAGCAACGTTTCCTGTTCGGCTCGGCGAGCCTCCCAGGCGTCGCGCTCCCCTTGCCAAGCCTGCCTGGCGGCCTCCAACTGAGCCCGTTGCTGTTGCTGACCTTGCTCTCTATCGGCCTGCTGGGC
>CALARR010000053.1 GCA_937889015.1 uncultured Planctomycetales bacterium
CGCGGCAAGGACGCAGCGTTGCGCTGGTGGATCTCAATGCGCACGTCGGCGGGGTGGTGAGCGGGGGGCTGGTCGCCACGGACATGGGCGACCGAAACACGGTCGGCGGGTTGGCACGCGAGTTCTTCCAGCGCATCGTCCAGTTCTACGCCGACCAATACGGCGCGGATTCCCGGGAGTTCAAGGCCTGCCGCAACGGCGCCACGTTCGAGCCGCACGTGGCCGAGCGCATCTTTGAGCAGATGCTCCGCGAGTAGCAGTGCGCACGCACGGGGAAGCTCCGCGATTTCTTCGTTCCGCGACCGGCTGCGTGTGCCGGCGCAAGGAGTGAGCGGTAAGTGGCGTTGGCGTCAGGCGGGCTGCAGGCTCGGGGGGGGGGGCACGCTCCCGCCTGCGACAGAGGCCTCCCTGGTCGCGGTTGTTGCGGCGGCACGCCTGCAGTAGAATCAAGGTTTACGGCGCCGCGGTTGCGCGGCGCCGCGCTGCGAGATTCCTTTCTCGCCATCGTGCGTGCCCGGCGATGTACGGCGGGCACGTCGAGATCTGATTCATGGGATTCGTTCCGATGGAAAAGAGACTCGGTTGCGTGAGCATCATTCTGGATCGGCACACGGCCCCCGTGGCACGCGTCAATGAACTGATTTCTCAGTCCGGCGACTGCATCATCGGGCGGTTGGGGCTGCCTTATCCCGCGCACGGCGTGAACATCATCACGCTGATCACCGATTCCACCGTCGAGCAGCTCAGCGCGCTGACCGGCAAGCTGGGCCAACTCCCTGGCGTTCAGGTCAAGTCCTTGATGGCGAAGGCCCGTGACCCAGGAGTTGCCCCCCATGTTGCTGCGTCCGATCAGTGAAGGTCTGGTGGATTTCATCCCTGCCGCGCAGTTCGAGGAACTGATCCGCCGCCGGCCGGCTGGCGTGGCTGAAGTCCGCGACGTGGTCGCCAAATCCATGGACAAGGTGCGGCTGTCGCTGGCGGAAATGGCCGTCCTGCTCTCGGCCACCGACCCGGCCGCGCAAGCCGAGATGTTCCAGGCCGCGCGCGAGCTGAAGCAGCGCGTGTACGGCAACCGGATCGTGCTCTTTGCTCCCCTGTACATCGGCAACCAGTGCGTCAACTCCTGCAAGTATTGCGGTTTCCGCTGCGACAACCAGCAGGTCGTGCGGCGCACGCTCAGCGACGACGAGCTGCGCGCCGAGGTCCAGGTGCTGATCAACAAGGGCCACAAGCGGCTGGTGATCGACTATGGCGAGCATCCCGATTACGACGCCGACGTGATCGCCCATGCGGTGGAGCTGATCTACTCCGTCAAGTCCGGCCACGGCGAGATCCGCCGCATCAACGTGAACTGCGCGCCGCTGGATGTGGAAGGCTACCGCAAGATGAAGGCCGCAGGCATCGGCACCTACCAGATCTTCCAGGAGACCTATCACCGGGCGACGTATCGCGAGATGCACCCCAGCGGCAATAAGGCCGATTTCCTCTGGCGGCTGTACGGCCAGGACCGGGCCATGCAGGGGTGCTGCGACGACGTGGGCCTGGGGGCGCTGTTCGGATTGTACGACTGGCGGTTCGAGGCTCTGGGACTGCTGGCCCACGCCATCCACCTGGAAAAGACCTTCGGCGTGGGGCCGCACACCTTCTCCTTCCCCCGGATCAAAGACGCCAGCAACCGGGCCCTGAATCCGCGTTACGCGTTGAGCGACGCCGACTTCAAACGCCTGATTGCCATCCTGCGGCTGGCGGTGCCGTACACGGGCATGGTGCTCACGGCGCGCGAGCCGGCCGAGCTGCGGCGCGAGTTGATTGAGTTCGGCGTGTCGCAGATCGACGGCGGCACGCGGATCGAGATCGGCGGCTACCAGGCGAGCCGCGCGCAGCAGGACCTGAACAAGGAGCAGTTCCGCATCGGCGACACGCGCTCGCTGGACGAAGTGGTGGGGAGCCTCCTGGACATGGGCGCGATCCCCTCCTGCTGCACGGCCTGCTACCGCCAGGGGCGCACGGGCGAGCACTTCATGGAATTCGCCATCCCCGGCTTCATCAAGCGCTTCTGCACGCCCAACGCCCTGCTGACGCTCAAGGAATACCTGCTCGACTACGCCTCGCCCGAGGTGAAGGCCAAGGGCGACCGCCTGTTGGATCGGGAACTGGCCGGCCTGCCTGACGGCGAGACGAAGCGGCAGCTCGTGTCACGTCTGGCGGCGGTGGAGGCGGGACAGCGCGATCTGATGTTCTGATCTGTAGATCACACTACTGAAGCCTGAAGCGCAAGCGAAGGCGACGGGCGATCGTGCCCTCGCCGGCGCTTCGGGCTTCAGGGCACGTTCCACGGTTGCCTCGCTGGCGCTTCGGGCTTCAGGGCACGTTTCACGGTTGCCTCGCTGGCGCTTCGGGCTTCAGGGCACGTTCCACGGTTGCCTCGCTGGCGCTTCGGGCTT
>CALARR010000054.1 GCA_937889015.1 uncultured Planctomycetales bacterium
CGACTGGCGATAGGCCAGGGCGCACAGCGCGGCATAGCACGGCCCGCCGATGCGCTGGGCGTCGGCCGTCAGTTCGGCGTCGAAGGCCGCGCAGCGGCGCAGGACCTCGGATTGCTCGTGGAGGGCGCGCGTCAGGAGGTCGGCGATGGTCGCCCCGGAGCGCTTCCAGTACGGCTTGAGCACCTCGCCGAAATAGAGGATCGAGCCGACTTCGTCATAGGCCAACAGGTGCGTGGCCGAGGCCTTGGCGGTCGACCCCAGCGTCACGGCCACGCCCACCGATGGCCGGCCCTCTGCCACGCGGCAGGGACCGAACTTGGCTGCTCCGCTCAGCCGGCCGTGCGCGGCAAAGGACTCGATCAGGGTGGCCGCCGGGCCGGCGCCGGCCGTGGCTCCCGCGTCCGGCGCCGCCAGGTAGGCGTACCCCCAGTCGATGCGATGGTCATCGCCGCGCGAGTCGACCACGGGTTGATCGGGCGTGCCCAGGCGCGCGCAGCGCAGGCCGGTCACCGTCTCGGGCTGGGCCACGACCGACTGCTGGTCGGTGTTGACCGCCAGGGCCCCGTCCACGAGCACCAACAGTTCGACCTGGTGCGGCTTGCCGTCGCGCGATTCCAGGTCCCAGGTCAGATACGTGACCGGTCGGGCGAGGAGATCCAGGTCGTCGCACAGCAAGGGGCTGGTGAAGCTGAGGGTCAACGCCACCTGCGCGCCGGCGAATTGGTACGTGCTCCGCGTGGGCGTCATGGCGAAGCCGACCTGCTCCAGGGCGGGAATCGATCGGGGCTGATTGCCGAGAACGCGATACGTGACGCCGTCGACGCGCACCAGGCCGGTCAGTGGCTGAGCGTGGCCCGACCAATGGATCGTGTCGCTGTCGGTGAGGCGATTGGTCGGACTCCAGACGCTGAAATAGGGGGTATGCGTCACCAGCGGAATCGCGGGCGGACGGAGCGTGGGCGACTGGGCGGCGGCGACAGTCGCCAGCAAGGACACGTACAACCACGCGGCAAGAAGCGTTGGGCGGTTCACGATTCGATCCCTCCAGGGGCAGGCAAAGCGGTCTGGGCCTCAGCCTCTGTTCTAGCGGGCCGGCAGGAGACGTCCCATGGCAGTTCGTATCGTCTTCTTGTGGTTTCGTATGCTTTGCTCGCGACGCGAGACACGGCGTTGATTGGGTTCTCGGGCCCGCGTTGACCAAGCCGCAGGGAAGGCCAGCGAGGCGTCTTTCGATTGAGTCTCAGTCGTACTTTCCGGCGACGAACTCCTGGTAGCGTTCGGCCACACGACCGGAGACGGCGTTGCCCGAGTGAATCAGGATGCCCACGCGCTGTTTCAGCGAGTCGCCCTTCTTCAGCACGAGGGGCACACCGCTCTGGGCATCGGGCCGGCGCGGGCCGAAGGTGCCGTAGTCGCGGACCAGCCACAGGGGCGGGGACTGGGGGTCGGCGCTGAGCAGGGCCAAACCTTCCGTGACCCCGTCCACGCAATTCGAGCAGTCCACCCACTGGGCGCGCTTTTCGTGGGTTCCCTGTTCATTGACGCCGCCGGCCGAGTTGGTGATCGTTCCGCCGCCTGCCTTGACGTCGAACTTCGCGTGCATGCGCACGTAGGGCCAGGCATAGTGGTTCCATTCGCTGACGATCTGCATCTCGCCGTAAGCAGCCTTGACCTCGAAGCGCAGGTCCAGCAGATACTCGCCCTTGCCCAGCGGGACCACGCGCAACGTTCGTTCTTCGTCGAGGACGCGGAGTTGGCCGAAATCGGCCAGCCAGGTGGCCAGGGTCTTGATCGTGGCCTTGCCGCCGCTCACTTCCTCGCCCAGGAACTTCATGTGCCGGATGCAGTCGCGAAAGCCCTTTTCTGTGCGCTGCGAGCCTTCCTTGATCCCAATCGCGTAGAAGGAGATGGGTTCGTGGTTGGGCGGCTGCACGATGTCGTTGACCCAGATCGAGCGATGGTGCAAGTGCCGATCGTCGGGGTACTGCACCGTCAGCGGCTTGCCGGACGGACTGTGTACCGGATAGTAGTGGGGGAAGTCGAGATCCGCGGCATACTGGTAGGCCAGCGCCTCGCGGCCGTCGATCAGGATCTGCAATTGTCCCTGGCGATCGTCGCGTTTGAGTTCGATCGCTGGGGAAGCTGCGGTTGTTTGGGCCAGGGCCACCGCACTGGGCAGCAACAGCAGGCCGGCGAAGATGTGAGCAATCCAGGGCCTTCTCATTCAAATCTCTCCTCGTGATCGGCGAGTTGT
>CALARR010000055.1 GCA_937889015.1 uncultured Planctomycetales bacterium
GCTACCGCGAGTACGACGACGAGGTGGTGGCCCGGCTGGGGTTCATTCGCCGGGCAAAGGACTTGGGTTTTACGCTCAAGGAGATCAAGGAACTGCTCTCCCTGCGGCGTGAGCCGTCCACGCCGGCCGCGGACGTGCGGCGGCGGGCGGAGGCCAAGATCGCCGACATCGAGGACAAGATTGGCACGCTTCGCAAGATGAAGAAAGCCTTGGAGACGTTGACCTCGGCGTGCCGCGGACACGCGACCAGCGCCGAGTGTCCCTTGCTGCACGCACTAGACCATGAGGAGGGGCAGCCGTGAAGGCGGTTTAAGTAAATGCGGGCACGGTGCTTTGCAGACCGACTTTCACGTTTGCCCCTCAAGCGAGAAGGAGTCAGTACGATGAACGGAATGAAGGTTATCAATTGGCTTGTTGCCTGCATGGCCCTGCTTGCAGCCGCGCTGCTGACACCCGCCGCGGCCCTTGCCCACTGCGACGGGATCGACGGGCCGGTGGTCAAGGCGGCCCAGAAGGCGTTAGCCGAAGGGAATGTGAGTCGCGTCCTCATCTGGATTCCGGCCAAGGACGAGGCGGGCATCAAAGCGGAGTTTCAGAAGACCTTGGCGGTGCGCAAGCTCAGCGCCGACGCACGCGAGGTGGCAGACTTGCACTTCTTCGAGACCCTCGTGCGGGTCCATCGGGCAGGAGAAGCGGCACCGTACACGGGTGTGAAGCCCGCCGGGCGAGACCTCGGCCCTGTCATCCCCGCCGCCGACAAGGCCATTGCCGAGGGATCGGTCGATGCCCTGCTGAAACTCTTGCCGGAGGCTGGTCGCGCCGAGGCCCGCAAGCTGTTCGACGCAGCCCTGGCGAAGAGGGATTTCAACCTGGATGACGTGGCTGCGGGACGCCAGTACGTTGCCGCTTACGTTTCCTTTATGCACGGCGTAGAACGGCTTCACGGCGGCGGAGGGTGTGACGCCTGCGAGCACAAAGAACACGGCGAGCACGCGGCTGGACAGCTTGGCGCGCCGCAGGGGCCGTCCCAGGGACAAATTCACGTCGATGGCAAGACGACCGTGCGGGAACTCGTCGGTCGTTACCCGCACACCCGGCCGGTCTTTGAGGAGCACGGGATTGACTACTGCTGCGGCGGAGGACAATCGCTGGCCAACGCCGCAAAGAAGCACGGCCTGGAACTACCGGCATTGGTGGCCGCCTTGGAGAAGGCACTCCAGTCGCCGCCCCAAACGTCGAAGCCAATCGACAAGGATTGGTATGCCGTGCCGCTGGGAGAACTGGTCAAGCACATCGTCAGCGTCCATCACGCCTACATGAAGAAAGAACTGCCGCGATTGCGCACGCTTGCCCAGACGGTTCTCAAGGCTCACGGTGCGAAGCATGGCGAGATGCTAGGGCAAGTCGATTCCCTTGTTGCGGCGTTGGGCACGGAACTGAGTGCCCATCTGACCAAGGAAGAAACGATAGCGTTCCCGCGAATTGTGGCTGCTGTCAGGGCACGCGCCGGGAAAGAGGCATCCGCACGGGCCGCGTCTTCCGGGGGCACTGGCAGTGCTATCGGTCAGTTGGAAGAGGAGCATGAGAGCGCCGGCAAGACCCTGGCCCAACTCCGCAAAATCACCAACGACTACACTCTGCCCCCGGACGCTTGCCCAACCTTCAAGGCGCTTTACGATGAGCTACAGCAGATGGAAGCGGACCTGCATCAGCACATCCATCTGGAGAACAACGTGCTGTTCCCACGGGTGCTCGACTTAAAGCATTGAGAGCGCCAGCAGAACGGAAGCAACAGGAAGTACAATCGCCATGAAGCCGACCACCATCCTCATCAACGAGCACCGAATCATCGAGCAGGTCTTGAACTGCCTGGAACGGATGACGGAGCGTTGTGCCTCGGAAGGCAGGCTGGAAGAAGCCCCTGCCAGGGAGGCGATTGGCTTCTTCCGCGCCTTTGCCGAGTGCGCGCACTTGGCGAAGGAGGAGGCCCATCTCTTCCCCTTGGTGGCCGGAACAAAATGTCCGCAGGGATGCCGCCCATCTGACCTGGCGACGCGGGAAGACCAGCACGGCCACGCACATTTGCAGGCGATGGAGGAAGCCATCGAAGGTGCGGCGGCCGGCGCGAAGGATTCCGTCAAGCGGTTTGTGCAGCACGGGCACAAGTACATCGCCCTGCTAATGAAGTACATCGAGAACGAAGAGGACTGGCTTTTCCCCCAGGCCAACCGCGTGTTGGATGAGGCGAAACAGCAGGTTCTCAGCGAACGCCTTGGGCGCGACGAGAGCGAGAATCGGTGTGGCGGCTCGCATGAGGAGTATGTGGCGATGGCCAACCGATTGGCGGATCACTTCAACGTTCCCAGGGCACAACTGATTGAGGATTAGGCAAGTCCCTTTCAGAGGAGTTTACCAATGCAACCTACAGACATTCTGATGAGTGAACACCGACTCATCGAACAGGTGCTCAACTGCCTGGAGAAGATTCTGGACCAATGCACGTCGGCGAAGACGCTGGACACGAAATCGGCGAAGCAGGCAATCGAGTTCTTTCGCGGTTTTGCCGATCACTGCCACCACGGCAAAGAAGAGGCCAAACTCTTCCCAGTGATGGAGGCCAACGGCTTCTCGGGCGGGTGCAGTCCGGTGGCGGTCATGCTGCGCGAGCATGAACTTGGCCGCTTGTACATCCAGGGCATGGACGCCGCACTTGAGCCGGCCGCGGCCGGCGATGCGGAAGCGCTGAAGTGGTTTGTCCAGCACGGGCAGAGCTACGTGAAGCTGCTTAGGGAGCACATCCGCAAGGAGGACATCTGCCTGTTCCCCGCGGCCAACCATCGCCTGACCGAGCGGGACCAGGAGGAACTCTTGGCTGTCTTCCAAGTGATCGGAGCCGAAGACATGAAACAAGGATCACACGAAAGGCACCTACGACTCGCGAATGAGCTTGCTGACCGCTTCAGGGTTCCGCGGGCGATCGTCGGCTCGCCGAGTCCCGAGGCAGGTATTGTCGGTCAGTAGATGATCGAACCAGAGATGGTGTCCGTCACCCGTTGTCGCCGTACACTTTCACAGGAGACATGGTGACAAGGAATCGTTTTCGGGAGGATTTGTGCAATGGACGAATCGGTGTACCCGCATATTGACGAGGGGATCGCCCGGCGTCGGCATGACCTAGCCGCGGAGACCCGCAAGGCATTCAGCGCGTTCAGCCGGCAGGTGTTTGCCGATGGGGCGCTATCGGGCAAGATGAAGCAGCTTATTGCGGTCGCCGTGGCCCACGTGACGCAGTGCCCCTACTGCATTGAAGGCCACACGCAGCTTGCCGTGAAACAGGGAGCCAGCGACGAAGAGATCATGGAGGCGATCTGGGTGGCGACCGAAATGCGGGCCGGCGGCGCGTATGCGCATTCCGCGTTGGCCCTGCGGGCAATCGAGAAAATCAGGTCGCAGGCCCGGGATTCCGAACCTTCAGACGAAAGGCCGACAACATGACCATTCACGTCGATGGACAGACGACCGTGCGGGACCTGGTGGCCCGCTACCCAAGAACTCGCCCCGTGTTCGAGCAATATGGGATCGACTACTGTTGCGGCGGCGGCAAATCCCTGGCCGAGGCAGCCGGCGAGCGTAACCTGAAGCTGCCCGGGTTGGTCGATGCTTTGGTTAATACCCTTGAGCGCGAGCCTGGCAAAGTTCAAGGAGATCAACGGGACTGGTACTCCGCGCCGCTCAGCGAGTTGGTGGCTCACATTGTCGAGGTCCATCACGGCTACATGAAGACAGCGTTGCCGCGGCTGCGGTCGCTGGTGCCGACTGTGCTCAATGCCCACGGGGCACACCACGGCGACGTATTGCGTCAGGTGCAATCGCTCTTCAACGGGCTAGATGCGGAACTCAGCAGCCACCTGATGAAGGAAGAGCAGGTATTGTTCCCCTACATCGTGGCCGAGGAGGCACATGTCCGGGAAGGAACGCCTGAGCCACAG
Organism: uncultured Planctomycetales bacterium; assembly: GCA_937889015.1. Taxonomy (GTDB): domain Bacteria; phylum Planctomycetota; class Planctomycetia; order Pirellulales; family Thermoguttaceae; genus CALARR01. The sequence goes on from CALARR010000055.1 coordinate 3,990, forward strand.
GCTTGCTTCGGATCGGCACGCAATCCAATTCGGCAAATGGAACATGAGCACGAAGGTGCTGGGCAAGCGCTGGCTAAGCTGCGCGAAGTCACCCACGACTATGCCCTTCCCCCGGACGCCTGCCCGACCTTCAGCGCGATGTTCGAGGAGTTGCATCGCATGGAGGCCGATCTGGACGAACACATCCACTTGGAAAACAACATCCTTTTTCCACGGACGATCGAGTTGGAAAGCAACCTGTGATGCGCTCGCGGTCGCCGCAAGGCGCACGATCAGAAAAGGTATACCGAAGCGATCGAGAAGTACACGATGATGCCGGTCACGTCCACGAACGTGGCGACGAACGGGCTTGATGCGTAGCCCGGGTCCACTCCCAGCCGCCGGAAGATCAGTGGAAGCATCGCGCCGACCAATGTCCCCCAAATGCAGATGGCGGCCACGGCCTGCCCGATGACCGCAGCCAAAGCCCAGCGGTCGGTGTTGCCTAACACGGATTGGGGAGTGAACGCTGCGCGAAGGAAGCCAACGATGCCGAGCGTAATCCCCAGAGCGAGCCCCATTGCCAGTTCATAGCGAAGGACTCGCCACCAATCGCGCAATCCAATCTGCCCGAGCGCCAGGGCACGGGTCACGAGGGTCGCCGCCTGGGAGCCGGAGTTGCCGCCGGTCGAGATACACAGGGGGACGAATAGGCTGAGCGCAACAATCGCGGCGATGGCTTCTTGGTAATGGGCCAGGGCCGTGAACGTGAGAAGCTCCGCGACGAACAAGCAGGACAGCCACGCCGCCCGCTTGCGCCACACTGTTGTGAAAGGGGCCGCCAGATAGCTCTGGTCCATTGTGCCCACGCTGCCCATGCGCAAGGCATCTTCGGTCGCCTCTGCAACCATCACGTCGATTACGTCGTCGTGGGTGACGATGCCCACCAGCCGCATCTCGCTTTCCACGACGGGAATTGCCAGGAAATCGAACTTTGCCAATTGCAGGGCGACTTGCTCCTGATCTTGATCGGCCCTTACTGAAATGACCTCGCGCTCCATAATGTCGCCGATCAAGGCCGCCGGGTCGGCAAGGATGAGATCACGCAGCGAGGCGATGCCGACCAGATGGTGTTCGGCGTCCACGACGTAGATGTAGTAGATGGTCTCCCTCGCTCGTGCCTGCTGGCGGAGAAACGCCATCGCCTCGGCCACCGTCATCTCGGCTTGAACGGACACGTAGTCCGTGGTCATCAACGCGCCGGCAGTGTGCTCGGGATACCGGAGCAGATTACGGATGTCTTGCTGATCCGTCGGGGCAACCGATGGCAGGAGGTTCTCGACAACCGCCGGATCGAGCCGTTTCAGCAGATCGACACGATCATCGTGAGGCATTGCCTCCAGCAATTGAGACATGCGGTCTCTCCGCACATCACCGGCCATCTCAACCTGTTTGGCCGCAGGGACGAGGGAAAAGACCTCTGCTTGTCGCTCCAAAGGAGCGAAGCCCAGCAGTCGCCATGTCTCGTCTGTGGTAAGCTCTTCGCACAGACCGGCCGTCGTTGCGGGATGCAACGTGTCGAGAAGCGACGACAATCCCTCATGGTCTTGTTCTATGAGCATGGCCCGTAGTTGTCCAGAAGACGTAACTTCGCGCATGGGAGACCTTTCTTGCCAAGGGACCGAAGGGGGGACTCGCGTAGCGTCGTCGTTGGTGGTGGCCGGTACGCGGCCCGAGCAGTGTAGTCCCCGCCGGAGAAAGTAGCGCCGCCGAATCACCGCCACCGGCGATTCTGGCGCAGCAACCCCCAGGTGGCCTCATTCGGAGCGCTCAGTGATGTCCTGGCCGCGAACGGCAAACGAGACTGCTTGCCTCTCGCCATCGCCGACCATCACGCACTCAATGATGGGCCTGTTGATTTCTCCCTCTCCGGCCCAATCCACGACGAAATTCGCCCCGGAACCGCCGGCCGTATCCGTGTTCTCCACGAGAAACTCGGTCGAAGCCATCGGGCCTAGCTTCAATGGTTGTTGAAGGTAGGCCCGGAGCAGCTTCCCGCTCGTGTCGTAATAGCGCACCGAGGTAATCGTGATCGAGTTCTTGGGGTCCGTATTGCGGATACTGAGCGTCGTCGCCAGGAGAACGGGTTGGCCTCGGCCGCGATAGATGTGCGAATACACCGGGACGTAGACCGCGTGTTTTGAACCGGTGCTCGCCACGGTTTCGTCAGTGCCAGAAGTTGCCGAAGTCTCAGGCGGCCTGAAGTGCAATTCCCTCTCGATTCGCGCCAACTGGGTCTCGATTCGGCTGTCCAAGTAACAGGCAAGCCCGATCACCACCAGGAACACGAGCAGGATCAAGGATAGCCAACTGAAAGGGCTGCGCTCAGCCAGCCAAAGGAACCACCCGGGGTAGGTCTGTTGTCTTTCCATGTTGGCGTGCTCCTCCTCCCGTATCAG
>CALARR010000056.1 GCA_937889015.1 uncultured Planctomycetales bacterium
CTTCCGATCTCCCAGGCCGCCGCCGGCCTGGTGGAACTCTGGCGCTCAGACCCGCTGCCCGCCGGCCCAGTGGTCTGCGTCCGCGCCGCGACGACGCCGTGCGATGAGATCGAGGCGGTGTTGCTGGAGGATGGCGCTGCGGCGCCCGAGCTGGCGAAGGGCTGGTCGGAGACAGAGGGGGCGGTGCGGTTCAGGGGCTACGACGAGGCTCCCTACATGCCGTTTGCCGCCCCGCGCCCTTAGCGCTGCCCACAGCCACGGCGGCCAAGTCATGCCGCCCGAGGACAAGCCGTCGAACTGGTGCACGCACGCGAGAGCATCGGAAGCATGGTGGTCCTCCAACCGCGACCCTCTCAGTGTTGCGGCGGGCCGCGCTCGTCAGGGGCCTGGCCAGCCGCGCCAACCGCGAGTTGTTTGCCGCCATGCCGGAGGTGGACCGCGTACATGTCTGCCACGGCAATCGCTTTGCACGCAGTGGATCGGGACGTTGGATCTGGCCGCTGGCGATCCTGGCCTGGGCCTGGCGCTTGCGCCTCCGGCAGGTGGACCTGGCGATCGACGTGCGCGGCGATTTCCCTGTCGCCCTGCTGCTCTGGCTGTGCGGCGCGCAGCGTCGCGTGGGCTGGGCCTGCGGCGGCGGCGGCTTCCTGCTCACCGACATCACGCCTTATGTCCCGGGCCGGGCCGAGGCGGCCTCGCGCTGGGCCCTGCTGCGGCCCTTGGGAATCGCGCCGACGACAACCGAACGGACCGGCCCCACGTTCCGGCCCTCCGCGGCGGCTCGGCAGCGCGTCGTCGCGGTCCTGGATCGCGAGTTGGGCGAACCGTCCGACTCGCGACCCTTGGTGGCCGTACACCTGGGCGCCGGCACGCCGGCCAAACAGTGGCCTCTGGAACACTGGACGCGTCTGATCCATTGGTTGCACACGCAAGCTCGTGCGCGCGTCGTGTTGATTGGTGCGCCTGAGGATCGGGCTCGGGCCGCGGCGATCGTGGCTCACGACCCGCCCGGCGTGCTGAATTGGACCGGCCGCTGCGGAATCGAAGGCCTGGCGGCCCTGCTGGAACAGACCCAGTTGATGATCGGGGCGGATTCGGGGCCGGCCCACCTGGCGGCGGCGGTTGGCACGCCGGTCGTGGTCCTGTTCAGCGGCACCAATGAGGTCCAACAGTGGCGGCCCGAAGGGGCCGCGGTTCGCGTGCTGCGCGCCGCGGCGCCTTGTTCGCCTTGCCACCGCGAGGTGTGTCCCGTGGTCGGCCATCCCTGCATGCGCAGCCTGTCACCGATGTCCGTGGCCGAGGCCGTGCAGCCGCTATTGCCGCCGGCCGCTTGCGGCGATCTTCTGTCAGGAGTTGCCCCATGATTGCCCCTCTTCGCCAGACAGAACAACCGGTCGCGTCGCCCAGCCTCCGCGCCGCGCGACGTCTGGTCGCCAGAACCTTGTTGGAGGAAACCACCGACCATCCTGACCGGAGCACCGTGCCTGCCTGGCGCGCCTGGCTGTTCGTGGCCTGGATGGCCGTGGTGATCGGCAGCTACGGGGCGCACCTGTTGGCTTGGTTCTGAACTGCAACCACTAGGATCAATATGCTCGAATCGGCCGTCTCGTTGACTGTGATGGCAACCATGCTCGCCGCGGCCTTCGGCCTGGGCCGGCCGATCCTCCGCGCGCTGCGTCTGACGGCAAGCGACCGGCTGGCGACGTTCGTCTGGAGCGCGTCTTTGGGTTGGATTCTGGCCGGCCTGTTGCTGGCCGTGCTGGGATTCCTGCACCTGTTGTACGTGCCGGTGATCGGGATTCTCACGATGATGGGGGCCTTCTGGGGCGTGGGCGATCTGTGCTTTGCACGCGACTCGCACGATAACCGGTCGGAAGACGCCGCGTCGGCTGAGCCGGAGGAAAGCCGGCCCAGTTCGGTTCCGCGAGTGAATGTGCTGCTGGGCGTGCAACTGCTGGCCATCGTGGCGGCCCTCACCACGCTTGTCAGCGCCCTGGCGCCGCCGACGGCCGGCGACGCGCTCTGCTACCACCTGGAACTTCCCAAGGCATTCCTCGCCCAACACAGCCTGGCGCATTTGCCCCACCACGACAACTCCACGTTCCCCCTGCTGACCGAGATGTGGTACCTGTGGGGCCTGGCCCTGGACGGACCCGTTGCGGCGCAGTTGGTGCATTGGGTGATGGGGATGTTGCTGGCCCTGAGCGCGACGCTCCTGGCCGCGCCGATCGTCGGCCGCACCTGGTCGACCGTGGTCGGCGCCGTGGTGCTGTTGACGCCTGGCGTGAACAACCAGATGACCGCGCCGCTGAACGATCTGGCGCTGGCCGCCATGCTCACCCTGGCCCTGGCCGCATGGTGGCAGGCGGTCGTGGTCGAAGAGGACCGGCGCTGGTATCTGTTGGCCGGATTGGCGGCCGGAGCCGCCTTGAGCGTGAAGTACCTGGCCCTGCTCGCCGCGCCGGCCTTGTTGCCCGCCTGGGCCTGGGTCTTCTATCGCAGTCCGGGGCGGCGCAAGGGCCTCCTGCAAGGCGCGGCGGCCATGGCCGTGGTGGCCCTGAGTGTGGCCGGTCCCTGGTACGCGCGCGCGGCTTGGTACTATGGCAATCCCGTGTATCCCTTCTTCTGCGAGGTCCTGGGCCCCGCGCCGACGCCGGGCGATCCCGAACAGGACTCGCTGCCGGCGGCCAAGGCGCCCTTGGCTCGCCACCCCGCGAAGATCGCCTTGTCGCCCTGGTTGGTGAGTGTCTTTCCGGAACGTTTCGGCGGACGTGGCCACCAGTTGGGGATCGTCTTCCTGGCCGTGCTGCCGGGCCTGTTGCTGGCGCGCCGGCTGCGCGGGCTGGGGCTGATCTTGGTGGTCGCCGCCACCTATGGGCTGCTGTGGTGCCTGATGCGGCAGAACGTCCGTTTCCTGCTGCCGATCGTGCCCCTCCTGGCCACCGCTGTAGCCTGGGTCTGTGCCGAGATGGGACGCTTTCCCCTGCTGCCGCGCGCGGTCGGGGCATGGTTGGTGGCCTTGATCATCGTGGCCACCACGATCATCCCCTTGGCCCGCTGCCGCGCGCAACTCGGCGTGGCCCTGGGCCTGGAAACGCACGCCGACTATCTGCATCGGCGCGAGCCGACCTACGCCGCGGCCGCCGTGGTCAACCAGGTGCTCCTGCCCGAGACCCGCCTGCTGAGTCAAGACCATCGCACCTTCTACTTTCAGTGTCCAACGTTGCGCGAGAACGTGTACCGCCGGGCGACCCACTATCACCAGGATCTGGCCAGCCCGAAAGACCTCAGCCGCATGCTGCGCGAGCGGGGGTTCTCGCATCTGTTGCTGGCCGAGACGATCGACGGGCCGGCAATCCAATACGATCCGACCTTGACCCGGCTGGCCGAGGCCCAGATGGCGGCCGACTCCAAGTCGCTGCTGACCTTGGCCGACTATCGTTTTCGGGATGGGGATGGGGCCTTGGTCCGCTATCGTCTGCTGATGCTCCGCTGAGACGTCAGCGCGTCAGGCCTGTTTGCGGAAACGGCCTGGCGTCACGCCCGTCGCCCGGTGAAAGGCGCGCGTCAGATATTGCACGTAGTGAAACCCGCTGCGCGCGGCGATCTGCTTGATGGGCAAGTCGGTGGCGCGCAGCAACTCCTTCACGCACTCGATCTGCACTCGCAGGATCTCCTGGTAGACGGTGCGGCCCAAGACGCGTTTCACTCGCGGTTCCAGAGCCCACCGCGAGAGCTTGACGTGCCGCAGCACGTCAGCGATGTGGATGCCCTCGCAGGCGTGGTCCCGGATGAAGGCCGCCGCGCGGACGACCGCCTGGTCGTCCGTCGCCAGCACGTCGGTCGATCGCCGAGCCACGATGCCCGCCGGCGGCATGAGCAACTCCCGCTCGCCGATCGGCTGGCCGTCCATCAGGCGGTCCAGCCACTGGGCCGCGGCATAGCCGATCGCGCGCGGCGACAGGTCCACGCTGCTCAGCGGCGGATGCGCCAGGTTGCACAGGCAGTCGTCGTTGCCCGCGCCCAGCACGGCCACCTGTTCGGGAACCATCAGGCGCGCCTGGGCGCAGGCGTTCAGCACGCGCAGGCCCGTGTCGTCGTTCACGGCCAGGATGCCCAAGGGCTGGGGCAGCGTGCGCAGCCAGCGGACCAGGCGCTGCTGTTGCTGGGGCGCGCTCCGGTCGCCGGCGACGGTGAATGTGGCGCACGCCAAACCCGCGCGTCGCACGTCGGCGACAAACTCGTCCAGCCGCTCGTCCAGAGGCGGCTGCACGCCGCGCGCCAGGCCCACCGCGGCAAATTGGCGGAATCCACGCTGGCGCAGATGCTCGGCGGCCAGCGCGGCCACGGCGCGCTGATCGGTGCCGATCGCCGGCACGCCCGGCGTGGGAATCGCCCAACGAAAAGCCACGACGGGCAGTCCCCTGTCGCGCACGGCGCGCGCCATGCGGCGATTGCCCACGCGGACCAGAATCCCGTCCCCCTTCCACGTCTTCAGCCAGGCGGGCGGCGGAGCGTCCGGATCGCAACGTTCGAAGTGTATGACCCACCGGCCATGCTCGGCGTTGTGGCGCGCCACGCCCTGTGCCAGCTCGCGCACGTAGGTGGGTGAAGTGCCCATCAACAGGGCCACGCGGCGTTTCGCGTTGCGGGATCCAGGCATGGCGACGGTCTCCACATAAAGTATAACAACAATCTCCAATATTGTAAGCTCCCCTATCCCCGGCCGACACGTCAGCGGGTATCCTGGAAAGCATCGGCTGGCTTTCACTCCGCAGCTTTCCCTCCCTGGATCTCACGCGCAGGACCATCATGAACACCTCTGCGAATTCGGCTTGTCCCGGCGCCGCATCCGCGGCGCGCGTGGCCCTGGTGACCGGCGCCGACGGCGGCATCGGCGCTAGCATCGCCGAGCGTTTGGCGGCCGACGGCTACCGCCTGGTGCTGCACCATCTGCGACAGTTGCCCGACGGCCTGCGACTGCGGTGCGCCGCCGACGCTCCGCCGGAGTGCGCGTGCGCGGCCATCTCCGGCGATCTGGCGGAGGCTGCCCTATCGCAACGCTGCGTGGATCTGGCCCTGGAACGCTTCGGCCGGCTGGACGTCCTGGTCAACAATGCCGCCTGGGACCCCGGCCGCGTGGACTTGGAGCAGTGCGATCCAGACTTTCTCGACCGCATGTGGGCCGTCAACGTGCGCGCTCCGCTGCTGCTGATCCGGGCCTTTGCCGAGCAGGGCCAACGCCTCGCTCGTCCCGGCGCGATCGTCAACCTCAGTTCGGTCCAGGCCTGGCACTCGGTCGCCGGACGCGTGGCCTACGCCGCCGGCAAGGGGGCCATCGTGGCCGCCACGCGCCAGTTGGCCGTGGAACTCGGCCCGGCCGGAATTCGCGTCAATGCCGTGGCCCCGGGCTTTGTCGAAGTGCCGCGCACGGTCGAAGGCCGCGATCCGGCCATCGTGCAGCGCATGGCCCAGCGCACGCCCCTGGGCCGAAACACCCAGCCCGACGACGTGGCCGCGTTGGTGGCCTTCCTCGTCTCGGACGCGGCCCGGCAGATCACCGGCCAGACCTACGTCATCGACGCCGGCACAAGCTGCGTGCTGCCCACGCATCCGTTGGACGGCGCAACCCCTTGAGTACTCTCTCCTTCTTCCGTTGAGGTAATGGCCATGCGTCATGCGACCCGATGCTGCCTGATCCTGGGCGCGGCCGGACTGATTTCCTGGCAAGCAGCCTTTTGCGCCGCCGCAGAGCGGGCGCGTCCGAAGTTCACTGCCCCATTTGCCGTGCGCGACGGCGTGGTCCGCGACGCCGAGGGACGCGAGGTGCGGCTGTGGGGCGTGAACTACTACGTCCCCTTCTGCCACAACTATCTGAACATCGCCGAAGTGGGCGCCGATCATCGCGCGGCCATCGACGAGGATCTGCGCCAGTTCCAGATCATGGGCGTCGACTTCGTTCGCATCCATATCTACGACCGCGAAATCAGCGACGCTCAGGGACATCTGACGCCCAACCATCACCTCGAAGTGTTCGACTACCTCCTGGAGAAGTTGGACAAGGCGGGCATCTTCCTGATGCTCACCCCGGTCGTGTGGTGGAACACGCCGGAGAATCAGGCCCTCATGGATCGCTATTACGCCTACTGGCACGTGGGCGTCGGCGGCAGCTTCGGCTTCTCCAATTTCTACGGCAAGGACGAGATGCTCTGGAACGAAGATGCCCTTCGTTGCCAGCAGCGCTACATGGGCGAGTTGCTCTCGCGGCAGAGCGCTATCTCCGGCCGGCGCTACGCCGAATTCCCCAACCTCGTGGCCATCGAACCGATCAACGAGCCGCAGTATATCAGCCTGAAGATGCTCGAAAAGCCAGTCGCTGGCCAGGCTCCCAGCCAGTGGACGGGATCGTATTCGCACGGGCCGGCTCGCGACCGCCTGCGCCAACTGTGGAGCGAATATCAGGCCGCGCACCCCGGCGACGAGGCGGCCGTGTTCGCCCAATTCCGCGCCCGGATCCTGCGCCAGTACCTGCAGCGGATGTACGCCGCCATCGACGCCGCCATGGGCCGGCCCTACCTCAAGGCCCACATCGACTACGCGATTGCCGAGGCCCCGATCCACGCGGCGGTAGAAGCAGCCAAGGTCGATGTCTACACCACGGGTTGCTACCCGAAGAGCGCGCGTGGATTCGACTCCAGCTGGAACGATCACCTGGACTTCCTGGAACTGATCCGCGATTGGGACCGGAAGGTGGCGGACCAGCGCCGCACCGATCGGCCCCGGATCATCTACGAACATGACGCGCCCAGCACGCTGCAGGGCTATCCGTTCGGGGCCATGGCCCTGGCCTTTGCCGCACGGCACGTGCAGATGGCGGCTATGTTCACCTACACCCCCACGGCCGTGGCGGCCTATAACCCGGGGTGGCGCGTGCACTACCTGAACCTGCTGCACACGTCGGCTCGGGCCGTGGCCTTTGCTGCGGCGGGCGATATCTTCCGCCGCACCCCGTTGGGCACGGCGCTGCCCGACGACCCCAAGCGCTGGCAAGGCGAGGGCTGGCTGGTCGATCCCAAGCCCGACCTGGTGGCCGCGGCCAGCGACGGCCGCCTGCTGCACTCGGCCAAGATCACGGCCAAGCTGCTTCCGGCCGGCGCCCCGAACGAGATCCTCGCCTGCGGATCTTCTCCCTGGGTCACCGCCGCGGGCAACGGGGCCTATCACCTCCTCCGTGCCTCCGAAGGGCAGTGGGACCTGGAGGTCTTTCCCAACCAGGTGATGGTCAACGACCCGTTCCGCGGGCGAGCGTTCCGATCGATGGCCAATCGGTACATCAACGTGAACGAGTGGCCTGTCGTCTCCCGCTTGCAAGAGGAGTCCCGCCGCTTTCTGTTCCAGTTGCCAGGCCAAGGCCGCTGGACTTGCACCCAGCGCACTATCGACGGCCCTGAACAAGTGCCAGCCGCGTCCGACGGGTCGTTCAGTCTGAAACCGGGCCGGTACACCTTGACGCGGACGCCGTAGGCGCTCTCCCCACGGATTGCAGTTGCATCTCCACAGATCGAGGAATCAAGATGAGTGATTCAATGGGGGGCCGCCCCCCGGCCGGTGTCTGCCCGATCCTGGCCACACCTTTCACCGCCGACGGTGAAGTCGATGTTCCCAGCTTTCGCCGCGAGATCGACGTCTTGATCGCCGGCGGTTGCCAGGGCGTGACGTTGTTCGGCATCGCCGGCGAATATTACAAGTTGACCGACGCCGAGCGGGACCGCATGGCCCAGGTCTTGATGGACCAGGCGCGCGGCCGCGTGACGACGATCATCTCGGTCACCGACCACGCCACGGAGGTGGCCGTGCGCTCGGCCCAACGCTTTGCCGCCCTGCAGCCCGACTGCCTGATGCTCTTGCCCCCTTTCTTCTTGAAGCCAAACGCGGCGGCCACCGATCGGCACATCCGGGCCGTGGCCGCGGCCGTACCGCAGACGCCGATCATGGTCCAATACGCGCCGGAGCAGACCGGCGTGGGAATCGCACCGGATGTCTTTGCGGCCATCGCCCGCGATTGCCCCAACGTGTGCCACTTCAAGATCGAGTGTCGGCCGCCAGGGCCGTACATCTCCCGGCTGCTCGATCTGACCGATCGCAAGGTGGCCGTGCACGTGGGCAACGCCGGCTTTCAGATGATCGAGTCGTTCGCACGCGGCGCCGTGGGCGTGATGCCCGGCGCGTCGATGTTCGACGTGTATCTGGCGATTGTCGAGGCCCTGCGCGCCGGCGACGAACAGCGAGCATTCGAGGTGCATGGAAGACTCCTGGCCGTGCTGAACCAGATCCGCCAGGACGTGGAGATGATCATTGCCTTCGAGAAGCATATTTTGCAGCGCCGCGGGATCATCGCCTCGGACTACTGCCGCCAACCCAGCCACCGGCCCGACGTCGTGGAACGCCGCATGTTCGAGTGTGTGTATAGCCAGATCGAACCGCTGCTGATGATTAGGGATTAGGGATTAGGGATTGGGGATTGGGGATTGGGGATTGGGGATTGGGGATTGGGGATT
>CALARR010000057.1 GCA_937889015.1 uncultured Planctomycetales bacterium
CCGTTGGGGTGCATGTACCGCTCGCGGAGCATGAGCTTGAGCTGGTGTTTGCCGAAGTCGGCATCGACCAGCGTCAGGGCGATGACATGAAAGGCCAGGTCCCACGCGGCATACCAGGGATACTCCCATTTGTCCGGCATGGAGATCACGTCGCCATTGTACATATGGTGCCACTGGTCGTTGCGCGGCGACGCCTTGCGCGTGGGCTTGAAGGGATCGGATCCCCGCTCCTCCAGCCACTTGTCCACGTCGTAATGATAAAACTGCTTGGACCACAACATGCCCGCCAAGGCCTGGCGCATGACGTTGGCCTGGTCGGCTGTCATGCCCTGCGGGGTGATGGCCGCATAGAACTCGTCCGCCTCGCGGCGGCGCGCCGCAAACAACTCGTCGAACTGGCTGCCAAACGGGGCGGGCCGCGCGCCCTTACCCTTGCCTCTGCCCATGGCCGCTGGCGCGATGTCCGCGAGGCGCAGACGCAGCACTTGCGACTGCCCGGGATTCACGCACAGCCGATAGTGAGCCGCCGCCTTGGTGCCCCGCCTGGCGGGATTGACCGCCTCGCTTCGCCCCTGGACCACGTAGTCGTGGATGCAATCCTTGACGTAGGGCGTCCGATTGGCCACGCCGAAGATCCGCTGGGTGTTGGTCTCGTTCTCGGTGAACAACAGCGCGGCGTCGCCTTCGCAATACAAGTAGCGGCGTCCCAGCCTGGGGTCCGACGCCTGGACCACGCTCAACCCCGGCGCGGCGTCGGCCTGCAGCAGGCTCGGCCGGTCGGGATGGGCGTGCCACGACCACTGGTTCCGGAACCAGAGCGTGGGCAAGACATGCAGTTCGGCCGGTTCTGGGCCCCGATTGTGGACCGTGATCTGCACCAGGATGTCTTCCGGCGAGCCCTTGGCATACTCCACGAACACGTCGAAGTAGCGATCCTGGTCGAAGACGCCCGTATCCAGCAGTTCGTACTCCATCTCCTGCCGGCCGCGGCGACGGCTGGTTTCGACCAGATCGGCGTAAGGGAAGGCCGCCTGGGGATACTTGTACAGGTACTTCATGTACGAATGCGTGGGCGTGCTGTCGAGGTAGAAGTAGTACTCCTTGACGTCTTCGCCGTGGTTGCTCTCGCTGTTGGTCAGCCCGAACAGCCGTTCCTTGAGGATCGGGTCCTTGCCGTTCCACAGGGCCAGCGCGAAGCACAGCCGCTGCTTGTCGTCGGAGATGCCCGCCAGCCCGTCCTCGCCCCAACGATAGGCGCGCGAGCGCGCCTGGTCGTGGGTGAAGTAGTTCCAGGCATCGCCGCCTTCGCTGTAGTCCTCGCGCACCGTTCCCCACTGCCGTTCGCTGAGGTACGGTCCCCACTTCTTCCACAAGGCGGTCTCGTCGCGCGCTTCGACCAATCGAATCTGTTCGGCGTTCATGGGGTACCTGTGCGTTTCTCAGAAGGGCAGATGCAGCATGTCTTTGTAGTGGCCCGGCACCGGCTGCAGTTCCATTTCGGCCGTCGGCTGAAACGGTTGACGATGGTCCCAGGCGTCGTCCCCGGCGGGCAGAATCCAGAAGTCGCCGTCGGGATCGCGCACGACCCACTGCTGGGAAGATCGGTCTACGAAGAGGGCCACCACGGGCTTTCGCAAAAGGGTCATCTATGCCCCTCCTTGGTCCTGTGACCGCGCCACCAATTATAGGCTATCCCATGCCACCCGGCCCAGCCTGCAAGGGTTCTTCTGTTTATTTCAGCGTTGCCGGTGGCCGTGGTCCCTCGAAACCCGAAACGCCAGAACATGCCGCACCTACGGGGAGCGTTCCCGGCGGCCTGTCTATGGATTCCGGCACAGCGAATGATCCCAGTTCGCGCGGAATTGCCACCGCTTTCGGCTGGAATATGGTGCTCCCTCAGCCGTGGAGAGACCACGAGCAGTGCAGGGCTCCCTACACGGTTGCGAAGGCGAAACGGCCGCCACGGACGCTCAAGTACACTCTACAGCGGGGGCGAGGTGACGAGGGAGGTCACCCCCGGCGCGCTGTATCGCCGTGGACAGGAACAGCCCGCGCGCCGCAGCCAGAACGACGGACGCACGACACCGCCATTTCGTGAATCACTTCGCGGCCTTGAGTTTCAAGACCACTACTTCGTTGGCCGCGAGATCCAGGTGCACGCCGTCTGCCTGGGCGACGGCGTTCTTTCCACAGAGGACGCTGAAGTTGCCGGCAACGGTCACC
>CALARR010000058.1 GCA_937889015.1 uncultured Planctomycetales bacterium
GGGATTAGGGATTGGGGATTAGGGATTGGGGATTAGGGATTGGGGATTAGGGATTAGGGATTGGGGATTAGGGATTAGGGATTGGGGATTAGGGATTGGGGATTAGGGATTGGGGATTAGGGGTTTTATGTGGCGGCGGCCACGACCTTTTGGGCGGCGTCGGTGAGGTCGACGGCGTTGAGGATGTCCAACTGGCTGTCGGCCAGCATGCGTCGTCCTTGCTCGACTTCGGTCCCTTCCAGGCGCACGACCAGCGGCACGTGGAAGCGGACCGACTGGTAGGCCTCGATCAGGGCCTGGGCGATCGTGGTGCAGCGCATGATGCCGCCGAAGATATTGACCAGCACGGCGCGCACGTTGCGGTCGTCCAGGAGGATGCGGAAGGCCTCGCTCACCTGGTGCACGTTGGCTCCGCCGCCCACGTCGAGGAAGTTGGCCGGCTCGCCGCCGTGCAGCTTGATCAGGTCCATGGTGCTCATGGCCAGGCCCGCGCCGTTGACCAGGCAGCCGATGTTCCCTTCGAGTTTCACGTAGCTGAGTCCTTCTTCGCCGGCCCGAACCTCCGCCGGATCCTCTTCGGCCAGGTCGCGCAAGCCGGCCAGTTCTGCATGGCGGAACAGGGCGTTGTCGTCGAAACTGACCTTGGCGTCCAAGGCCAGGAGCTGATTGTCGACGGTGAGCACCAGGGGATTGACTTCCACCAGGCTGCAGTCGTTGCGCACGAAGAGCCTACACAGGCGTTGCATGAAGCGTTCGGCGTCGCGGCCCAGCTCGGCCGGCAGGCCCAGCTTCCAGGCCAGTTTGCGCGCCTGGTAGCTCTGCAGGCCCGCATCGGGCGAGAAGGGTTCGCGATGGATCTTGTCGGGGCTGGTGGCGGCGACCTGTTCGATGTCCATGCCGCCTTCGCTGGAGGCGATCAAGACGGGCCGGGCCGCGGCCCGGTCTACGGCCACCCCCAGGTAGAACTCGCGCGCGATGTTGCAGCCCTGCTCGACCAGCAGGCGGCGGACGATCTGGCCCTCGGGCCCGGTTTGGGCCGTGACCAGGTAGTGGCCGAGCATGTTGCGGGCCACGGTTTCCGCTTCGTCGCGGCTGCGGACGAGTTGCACCCCATGTTGCTCGGGGTGGTGGGCGATGGTGCCTTTGCCGCGTCCGCCGGCGTGGACTTGGGCCTTGACCACGGCCAGCTTTCCGCCCAGGGCGTCAAAGGCGTTGGCCACGGACGAGGGCGTATCGGCCACAATCCCGCGGACGACTCCCACGCCTGCGTCGCGAAAGATCTGCTTGGCCTGGTATTCGTGGATTTTCATGGGCGGGGCAACCGCTTGCGGACCTTGTTCCAGGAGAGCGTGTTCAGCACGTCCTTGGCCGTCAGGCCGCCGCGCCGGGCCTGGTTGATCCCATAGCGCATGGCGGCCAGTCCGTCCATACTATGCGCATCGGTGGAAATGACAACGGGCACCCCGGCGGCCTGGGCCGCGGCGCAGGCCACGTCGTCGAGGTCCAGTCGCGACGGATGCGCGTTGAGTTCCAAGCACTTACCGTGATCGCGTGCGGCCCGGATCACGGCCTCCAAATCCACCTCATAAGGTTTGCGGCGCGTTAGTAGACGTCCTGTGGGATGGGCCAACACGCAGACATAGGGATTGGCCAGGGCCCCCAGGATCCGCTCGGTGATCCGTTGGCGGGGCTGGCTCTGGCCGAAATGGACGCTGGCCACGACCCAATCGGCCTGGGCCAGAACTTCGTCCTCGATGTCCAGTCCGCCTTGCTCCAGAATATCGACTTCCACCCCCTTGAGGATGGTGATTCCCGGATCGGATTGGTTGAGCTGGTCGATCTGGGCCCATTGTTCGAGCAGGCGGGCCGAATCGAGGCCGCCGACCATGGCCGCGCGTTTGGAGTGGTCGGTGATGGCGATGTATTTGAGGCCACGCTGGCGCGCCGCGGCGGCCATCTCCTCGATGCTCAGCAGGCCGTCGGTCCAGGTGCTGTGCATGTGCAGATCGCCCTGGATATCGTCCAACTGGATGAGCTTGGGGAGCTTGCCGGATTCGGCCCAGTGGAACTCCTGGCGCGCCTCGCGGAGCTCGGGCGCGAAGCAGGGCAGGTCCAGGGCCGCGTAGACCTCTTCTTCCGTGCGCCCGGCGATCTGCGACTCGCCGGAGTAGACTCCGTACTCGTTGATCTTCAGGCCGCGGGCCTTGGCCATGCCGCGCAAGACGATGTTGTGGGCCTGGGAGCCGGTGAAGTACTGCAAGGCGGCGCCGAAGGACTCGTCGGGCACGACGCGTATGTCGACCTGGAGCCGGCTGGTGAGGCGGAAGCTGGTCTTGGTGGCGCCGTGGGCGAGGATTTCGGCCACGCTCGGGTAGGAGAGCATGTGGTCCATGGCGGCCGCCGGATCGTCGGCCACCACCAGCACGTCCAGATCGCCGACGGTTTCCTTGCGGCGCCGATAGCTGCCGGCCACTTCGGCGCGGCGCACGCCGGGCTCTTTGCCGAGGTGGGCGAGAAGGGCCTGGGCGTGGACGTCGGCTTCGGCCCACAAGATCCGGCGCTCAGCCTCCGAGGCAATGCTGAGTCCTTCGAGGATCGTGGCCTCCATCTTGGCGCCGAATCCCTTCAGGCCGCGAATCCGCTGCTCGTGGCAGGCCTGGCGGAGTTGCTCGAGGGTGGCGATTCCCAGTTCGTGGAAGATCACGGCCGCGCGCTTGGGGCCCAGGCCCGGGATGCGCAGAATGGCCAACACCGATTCGGGGATCTCGGCACACAGCTCGTCATAGATGGGCGTGGTACCGGTGCGGACCAGATGCCCGATCTTCTCCGCCAGGTCCTTGCCGATGCCCGGCATGTCGGTCAGGGGAGCCTGCGGATCGTCGAGCATTTGGGCGACGGTGCGGGGGCAGTCGCGTACGGCGCGGGCCGCGTTGCGGTAGGCGCGGATACGAAAGGGGTTCTCGCCCTTGAATTCGAGCAGGACGGCGATGTGTTCCAGGATGGCGGCGATGTCGGCGTTGGTCATGATGGCGGTCAGGCGTGCAGTTCAACGATGTCCCGGTCGTGGAGAATATAGTCGCTCTTGACGGGAGTGCCATTGTGGACCGCTTCACCCCAGACGCGGGCGAACTTCAGGTTGTTCAAGAAGTCCTTGTGTACCAGCCCGGCCAACTCCAGCAGGGTGCTGCCACGCCGCAGGGTGAAGGGGCGCTGCATGTCCGGTTCCTTGGCGGCGGGGAGCTTGGTGTACACGCGGACCACGTCCAGGGTGTGGTAGATGGCCGTGCGCAGCGCTTCCAGCCCAGTCTTCTCCTGCGCCGAAACCACATATTCCGGAAACGACTGGGTGAGCAGCTCGTGCAGCAGTTCGAGCCGGTCGGGGGCCTCGGGCAGGTCGATCTTGTTCGGTACGAGGAAGGTTCGCGTGTACGACAGGCCGATGTCGTTTTCGTCCAGGGAGGACGCGGCGGCCAGGCGGGTCTTGGTCTGGTTCAGGCGGTCGACGACGGCCTGGCACTGCTCGATGCCGTCGTCGCTGCCCAGATCGACGAGCAGCAAGGCCACGTCCGCGGCGCGGAGCAGGCCCTGGGTGTTGGTTTCCATGTAGTCGGCCGTCACGGGGGGCGTGTCGATCAACTGCACGAAGACATCTTCCCAGGGCATCATGCCGGGCGCGGGGACGTGCGTGGTGAAAGGATAGGGGGCGATCTCGGGCGTGGCGCGGGTGAGACTGGCCAGCAATTGGCTCTTACCGGCGTTGGGGCCGCCCAGCAGCACGGCCGTGCCCGCCCCTTGGCGAGGGATGCGGAAGCCGTGCCCCTTCTTGCTGCTGCGCTCGGTCTGAGCGTCTTTCTTAGCGCGGGCGATCTTGGCCTTGATGTCGGCCTGGAGCTTGTCGGTCCCCTTGTGCTTGGGGATCTCCTGCAGCATCAGTTGCAGGCACTTCAACTCTTCTTCGACCGTGGTTGCGCGGCGGTAGTCTTCCTCAGCCTTGTGGTATTGCGGGGTAAGGTTGGCCGGCATGGTTCGGCACGTCGCTCAACGTGGGGGGGCAGACCCAGAGCTGACTCTAGCCCAGTCTATCGCAGGTGATCCGGATCGGCTAGGGCGAGGCTGCGGGCAACGGCGAGCGCATGGCGGGAGAAAGGAACCGCGCGTGCGGAGGCTCGAGTCCGGCGACTGTCCACTCCTAGCCGTTACAGGTATTCCAGCCGGCCCAAGGCCTTGCCGTGTACGGTCCTCTGGCCTCGATGGCCGATAGAATGTTCAATATAGGAAATCGATGCCAACAGAGTGGGATCTTCTGGGCAACCGAGCATGTTGACATTGCTACGCGGCTGCAAGGCCGTCCTTCGATTCTCTTGCGTGCTGTTGGCCGCCTTTCTGCCCGCAACGCGCGCGGCCGCCGTGGACCGCGGCACTCCGCGCCGAGAATCGTCCGCCTCCATTGCGGCCATCGTGGTGCCCGAATCTCTGCCTTGGCTGGCGCCTCTGGCCGCCGCTGGCGCGCAGCGACTGGCGCGGGGGGGGCGGTTGCCGCTGGTGGTGATTGCGGGCGAGCCTTTCAACCCGGCGGGGCAGATGCTCTTGAGTCGGGCGGCCGCGCGGCCGGACGATCGCATCGTTGTGCTGCGGGGGGAAGAGGACCGGGTGGACTTGCCCCCGTCGTTGCGTTCGATCTGCGAAGAGGTCCGCTTGGACGGTGATGAGTTGGAGTCCTCGCTGCGTTGGGCCGGTCGCGTATGGAAGACCAGCCGCGATGTGGTCTGCGCGCAGCGGGATGATCCTGCGGGGATCATCCTCGCCGGCGCGCTGGCGGCGCGTTGGGCCAAGCCGTTGTTGATTCTGCCGAATGTCGAGGCGGAGTCCCTGGCGCGGATTGCGCGCGAACTGGGGGCGCAGCGCGCGGTGATCGCCGCCTGGCCTGGCCGGAACGACCGCCAGCAGTGCAGCGGGATTGCCAAGATCGAGATCCTCGACCGCCGCGCTTTGCAGCAGCGTCTGACCGGCCTTGCGCGGCCGGAGGGCATCCGCACGATCGTGTTGGCTCGGGTTCCCGAATCGGACCGGCGCATGGGGGCCACCGCCTGGCTGGCGCCGTGGGTGGCGCTGGCGCGCGGCGGCCTGGTGGAATTGTGCCGCTCGTCAGGGGCGACGAATGCCGAGAACCGCGTGGAGGAGGTGGTGCAGCGGTTGCAACTGCATCCGCGTTCGGTGACGATTCTGGCCGACTACGAGTCGATCGGCACGCATTTGGCCAGGATTCGCGATATCGAGGAGGACGCCACAATCTACAAGGTGGGGACCGAGCCCTGTGCGCCGCATGACCTGGATCAGATCGGGCACCGAGCCGTGGGACGCATTCCGTTTTCGTCCCTAGGCGACGCCTCCACATTGTTTGCGGCCGGATTGGTTCGCGAACGCCAGGTCCAGGCCCCGCCGCGCGTGTTGATGATCGCCAATCCCGGTCCCGAGGAGATGCAGTTGCCGCTGTGCGAGGCGATCAGCCGGCTGACGGCGCAGGAATACAAGAACTGCGGCCTGCAGGTGGACGAGTTCTATCGGGTGCCGGCCAGCAGTCCCGAGCCGCGCGCCGCGGCCCAGCGTGCCCACTTGATCGTCTATCAGGGGCACATCGAGCACCAGGAGTTGTTCCCCGATCCGCGGCGCAAGGCCAAGCAACTGGCCGCCGGCCAGAGCGCGGCCGAGAACGAGCCGCTGGCTCTGCAGGAATTGCCGGTGGTCGTGTTGCAGACCTGTCAATCGGCGCGCGGGCTGGGTTTCTTGCAGATGGTCCACGATGCGGGCGGGGTGGGGCTGATCGGCACAGCCACCGAGGTGCATAGTGCGTCGGGCAGCGCGCTGACCAAGGCGATGACCAACGGCTGGCTGTATGGCGGATGTACCTTGGGAGAATCGCTGCGCGATGCGCAGAACTACTTTTCCTGCTTGGTGGAGCTGAAAACACGCCGCGGACACCAGCAGCAATTCAAGACCGAGCGCGCGGCGATCGCCTTCCGCCTGTGGGGCGATCCCGAACTGCGCGTGTTTGTCGAACCGCCGCGCGCGGTGCAGCCACCGGTCGCGGCCCGGCTGGAGGGTTTGGACCGCGTGGTGCTGAATGTGCCGCAAACGCGTCTGCCGGAAGTGCGCAGCGAGGGCTATTCGGCGGCGATGTTTCCGGGCTGCGTGGCGGCGGGGATCGTGATTCCGGGCGAGCCGGGTAGTCTACGCAAGGTGGTGCCGCTATATTATTCCCGCCTGCAACTGCCGGAAGAGCATCCATGGTTGAAGGCCCCACCGGCGGCGGTGACGGCGGGGGACCGCCTGGCATTTCGCGTTGATCCGGCGGGGCGATTCTTGTATGTTCTGTGGTTTCCGAGCCGGGAACGAGCAGGCCAGCCATGGGCTTTGAGCCTGTCGGGGGAGTTGCGCTGGCGCGCGTCGCAGTAGTTTCTGCGGCGGAAGGCGGCCGGGTGTTCTGTCCTTGGTGAGCAGAGCGCAGAATCCGCCCGGTTCAAGATCCTTAGGGCCGGTCCCAAGACCTGTCGGCGGTTCGGCCCTACAGGGCCGCCCGACGTGGCTGGGGTGGGCAGGGGATAGGTCCTTGGCTGAGGATCAACAAAGGTGAATGCACGAAGAGCAACGCTGCCTGTCGCGGCGGTGTTGGTGTTGGCTGGCGTCCTGTGTTTCAGTCTGCGCTCGCGGTCGCGCGACGATCAGAAGGCGCTGCCTGGCGATACGTTTTGGCGTGTGGTGTACAAGTTGCAGTTCACGGCCAAGAAGCCGGGCGCCAAGGTCTTTGTGGCCCTGCCCGTCGATACGCAGTACAGCCGGATTACCGAGGGGGTGCGGCAGAGCGGCGACACGGTGACGGAGAAGCTCTTGTCGCGCTCGCGCGACACGCGGGAGGTTGTGGCCACGACGCAACGGGCCGGCGCGCACAACCTGACCTTCGACTTTTCGATCCATCTCAGCAAGCAATCCAAGTGGCGTTCGGCGAGCACGCGCGCCCGGCTCACGGCCGAGCAGCGTGCCGAGTGCCTGCAGGCCAAGAAGGGGATCGAGGTCAACGATCCGATCGTGCGCCAGGCGTTGGATCGGATCCAGGAGGAGCCGGCGAGCAAGGTCGATCTGGTGGAGCGGATTTTCGACTACTGCTTCGCGGAAATCGGCCCCGGAGGGCGGGACGCCCCTTCGTCCGCCGCGGAGGCGATCAAAGAAGGAGTGGGCACGGCCCTGGGCAAGGCCCGGGCGATGGTTGCCTTGTGCCGGGCGGCGATGATTCCTTCGCGTCTGGTGACGGGCTTTCAGATCATGCACGGCGTCGAGGCGCGGCCGCACGTGTGGGTGGAGGTCCTCAACAACAAGCACTGGGAGCCCTACGATCCCGAGTTCGGCTTCACCCGGGAGTTACCGCACAACGTCTTGTGCGTGCGCCGCGACGGCGGCGCGATCGTGCGCGTGAAAGACGCCACGGCGCTGCGCACGACCTTCGCCATCAGCCGTGTTTCCGCGCCGGTGGGCAGCGCGGGCCGCGAGAAGAACCCGCTGGACGTGTTCGATCTGACCCGTCTGCCACTGGAGATGCACGACGTCTTCGCCTTGATCCTCCTGATGCCCTTGGGGGCGCTGGTTACGGCTTTCTTTCGCACGATGGTGGGCATTCGGACCTTTGGCACTTTTACGCCCACGCTGCTGGCGTTGAGTTTCGTTTATGCCGACTGGCGCACGGGCATCGTGGTCTTCATCAC
This sequence comes from uncultured Planctomycetales bacterium, assembly GCA_937889015.1. GTDB lineage: Bacteria > Planctomycetota > Planctomycetia > Pirellulales > Thermoguttaceae > CALARR01. The sequence continues at coordinate 7,755 of CALARR010000058.1, forward strand.
CGTGCTGGTGTTGGGATTTGCGGCGCGCAAGGGCTTGGACCGCCTGAAACTGTTGCTGGTGCCGCGATTGAGCGTGATCTTGACGCTGGTGGCTTTGCTGATGGTCTTTGGCGTGTCGCTGCTGGACTACTTCGACCTGACGCCCAGCGCCCAGGCCGTGTTGTTGCCGATGGTGATTCTGACGATGACCGTGGAGCGGTTCTTCCTGACCAGCGAAGAGGACGGCGTGCGGTTTGCCTGCCAACTGCTGTTCGGCACGCTGGCCGTGGGGCTGGTGTGCTACGGCGTGTTGCGTTGGGAAGCTGTAGGCCGTTTGCTGCTGGTCTATCCGGAAATGCACCTGTTCACCGTGGCCTTGCTGGTGATGATGGGCCGCTATACGGGCTATCGGCTGAACGAGTTGTTGCGGTTCCGCGACCTGGCGGAACGGAACGTGTGAGCGGTGTGGACCACACGCGAACCGGTGGGCAAGACGGTCTACGCGAGTTGGAACTTTCGATTTCCGATCCTGATCCTGACACCAACTTCATGCGACGATTCTGGGCCTGGCCGAGCGAGTTGCGATTCCGCGGCGTGCTGGGGATCAACCAGCGCAACGGCGACTACGTGCTGCCGAACAACCCGCGCTGCTACTATCCGCGCGTGGACGACAAGCTGTTGACCAAGCAGATCTGCGTGCGGCACGGGATTCCGGTTCCGCAGACCTATGCCGTGATCGAGCGGCACGGCGACATCCAGCGCTTTCCGCAGTTGCTCGACGGGCGCCACGATTTCGTGGTGAAACCGTGCGAGGGCAGCGAGGGGCGCGGGATCCTGGTGATCGTGGACTTCCAGCAGGAGTCGTTCAGCACCTCCAGCGGCGAGCGGATCAGCGTGCCCGACATGCGTTACCACCTGTCCACGATCCTGTCGGGGCTGTATTCGCTGGGGGGGCAGCCGGACCGGGCGATCGTCGAGCAGCGGATCGTGCGCCATCCGGTATTCGAATCCGTGGCCGTGAAAGGCACGCCCGACATCCGGATCATCCTGTATCGCGGCGTACCGGTGATGGCCATGGTGCGTCTGCCGACGATCGCCTCGCGCGGCAAGGCCAACCTGCACCAGGGGGCCGTGGCGGCGGGCGTGAATCTGGCCACCGGCATCACGTCTGGCGGCGTGTGCGCGGGGCGGGCCGTTTCGGTGCATCCGGACACGGGCGCGTCGATCCAACATCTTCAGGTGCCCTATTGGGAGGACCTGTTGTCCGCCGCCATGAACCTGGCCGGCGCCATCGGTTTGGGATACCTGGGCGTGGACTTTGTGTTGGACGTGAATCTGGGGCCTGTGGTGCTGGAGGCCAACGCGCGGCCGGGGCTGGCGATCCAGGTGGCCAACCGTCGCGGGTTGCGGCACCGGCTGGATTTTATCGACGCCCAGTCGCCGGAGATGCGCAGTCCCGAGCGCCGCTGGGAATTGCTGGAGCAATTGGCCGAGGTGGTGTGAACGTACTTCGAGCCGGTTCCCAAACCTGCCGGCAGTTTTGCCCTGGAGGGCCGCCCGACGTGGCGCTGATGGTTCCGGGATTGGTTGTTCGACCGGGCCTGGTTGCGGTTTTGGCGGAGGCAGCGTGAGTCGTTCCCGGGGCGTGTGGGGGGAAGTCCAGCCAACTCGTCTTCCAGGCCGGCCCTTGGGGGCCTACAATCTCTGACGAGATGAGCATCCCCGACACTACCGTGGGGAGCCTGGCCCAGCGGCTTATGGAGCTGCCGGAAGGGCTCGAGCGGCAGGAAGGCGTCGCCGAGGTGTTGGCCAGCCTGGGGGCAGGGCACGCGGCCACGATCGACGGCGCCTGGGGATCAGGTTGCGCGCTGGTGGCGGCCATGCTGGCGCGCCATGCTCCGGCCACGCTGGTGGTGGTTGTGCCGCGGATCGACCAGATCGACGAGATGGTCGACGATCTGCGTCTGTTCTCCCCCTTGGTTGCCGAGATTCTTCCCGCCTGGGAGACCCTGCCGCGCGAACAAGCCCTGCAGGACGAGGTGTGTGGCGATCGCATCCGCCTGCTGAAGGTTTTGGGCGGGGCGCAGCCTCCCAAGCTGCTGGTGACAAGCATTCAGAGCCTGCTTCAGCCGGTGCCCGAGCGGGCATCTCTGGCGAGGCAGACACGCACGCTGCAGGCCGGGGACGAAGTGGAGCTGCGCGCGGTGGCCCAATGGCTGGCGGAGAACCAGTTTCACAATACGCCGGCGGTGGAGTTGCCCGGCGAGTTCTCTGTTCGCGGCGGGATCCTGGACGTCTTTGCGCCGGACTGGTTTCATCCGGTGCGGCTGGAGTTCTTCGGCGATCGGATCGAATCGCTGCGGAGTTTCGAGGTCTCCAGCCAGCGGAGCCTGGCGGCCTTGGACGCCGTGGAGATCACGATTCTGCGTGCGACGGCTGCGGATCGGGCGCACCTGGCCGATCATCTTCCGGCCGGTTCCTGGATGCTGTTGCTGGAGCCGGCGGACTTGCAGGAGGAAGGCCGGCACTACCTGGATCGACTGGATCGGCCGCGGGACTTCCACAGTGTGGACGAGGCTTTGGAGCGATCGCTGCGTTTTCCGTCGGTCACGGTTTCGGCGATCGCGCCAGGTTCGCTGGAAGCCACCGCGCATTTGCAGCTCGAATCGGTCGAACGCTTCAGCGGCGACATCGGCAAGGTGCGCGAGGAGTTGGAGGCGACGGGCCTGGGCTACGAGGTGTTTGTCGTTTGTCAGACGGAGGCCGAGGTCCAGCGGTTGAGCGAGATCTTCGGCAACACGCGGCTGAGCCAGGCAGGCAAGCTCTTCTTCCCGCTGGGGCGGCTGCAATCGGGATTCCGGCTGGTGCCCGACCGCGTGGCGCTGGTCAGCAGCAGCGAGTTGTTCCACCGCAATGAGCTGCGGCGGCCGATGCGGCGTCGGCTGGGGCGCGTGATCGACAGTTTTTTGGAGCTGCGTGAAGGAGACCTGGTGGTGCATGTGGCGCACGGCATCGCGCGCTACCGCGGTTTGAAACTGTTGGAGAAGAACGGCCAGGTGGAAGAGCACCTGGTGCTGGAGTTCGCCGGGGGCACCAAGCTGTACGTGCCCAGTTCCAAGATCGGCCTGGTGCAGAAATACGTAGGCGGGGCGAAGAGCCGGCCGGCCCTGGCCAAGCTCGGCGGCCGCATGTGGGGCACGCAGAAGAAGCGCGTGGAGGAGGCGGTCAACGATATGGCGGCGGAGATGCTCGAATTGCAGGCGGCGCGCGCCGCACGGCCGGGCATCAGCTTTCCGCCGGACACCGATTGGCAGCGGGAATTCGACGCCTCGTTTCCCTATCAAGAGACCGACGACCAACTGGTGACGATCGAGGCCATCAAGCGCGACATGCACCAACCGCGGCCCATGGATCGCCTGCTGTGCGGCGACGTGGGCTATGGCAAGACGGAGTTGGCGATGCGGGCCGCGTTCAAGGCGGTGGACGCGGGCTACCAGGTGGCGATTCTGGTGCCGACGACGATCCTGGCCGAGCAGCACCTGCGGACCTTCACCGAGCGGATGGCCGAATTCCCGTTCGTGATCGCCTCGCTGTCGCGCTTTGCCACGCGTGGCCAGCAGGAGCGTGTGATCCGCAATCTGAACTTGGGGGCGGTGGACATCGTGGTGGGCACGCACCGCCTGGTGCAGCCCGACGTGCAATTCCAGAATCTGGGGTTGGTAATCATCGACGAGGAGCAGCGGTTTGGCGTGGAGGTCAAAGAGCGGCTGAAGACCTTGCGCCAGATCGTCGACGTGATGACCATGACGGCTACGCCGATCCCGCGCACGCTGCACATGTCGCTGCTGGGGCTGCGCGATATTTCCAACCTGGAGACGCCGCCGGCGGATCGGCTGGCCGTGGAGACGCGCGTGGCCCGTTTCGACGCGCAGATCATCCGCAACGCGGTCCTGCGGGAGCTGAGCCGCGGCGGGCAGATGTTCTTCGTACACAACCGGGTGCATGACATCCAGGTGCTGGCCACGCGCCTGCGGCAGATCGTGCCCGAGGCCACCCTGGGGATCGCCCACGGCCAGATGCCGGAACACGAGCTGGAGCAGGTGATGCTGCAGTTTGTCGACCGGCGTTTCGACATGCTCCTGGCGACCACGATCGTGGAGAGCGGCCTGGACATCCCCAACGCCAACACGATCTTCATCGACGAGGCCGACCGCTACGGGCTGGCCGACCTGCACCAACTCCGCGGTCGGGTGGGTCGTTACAAGCACCGCGCGTACTGCTATCTGTTGGTCGATCCCAACAAGAGCCTCTCCCCCAACGCGGCGCGACGGCTGCGCGCCATCGAGGAATTCAGCGACATGGGGGCCGGGTTTGCGATCGCCATGCGTGACTTGGAGATCCGTGGGGCGGGCAACATCCTCGGCACCCAGCAGAGTGGGCACATTGCCACCGTCGGCTACGAGCTGTACTGCGACATGCTGGAACAGACCGTGCGGCGACTGAAGGCCCTGCCGCCCAAGACGAGCGTCGAGGTCGACCTGGATCTGCCGGTCGAGTCCTTCATTCCGCGGACCTATGTGCCCGATCAACGCTTGAAGATCGACCTCTACCGGCGGTTGGGGCGGATCACCGAGCCGGACGAGCTGCGCACGTTCGAAACCGAGCTGGTCGATCGGTTTGGGGCGCCACCGCGAGAAGCGGCGCGTCTGCTGGCGGTGACCGAGGTCCGATTGGCCGCTCATCGTTGGCAGATCCAGTCGATGCACCTGGAAGATTCGTATGTGGTGTTTCGCTACGGCAACCCCGGTCTGATGAAGCAACTGGCCGCCCGGCAGGGGGGGCGATTGCGGGTGGTGGACGGCCAGAGTGCCTATCTTCCGCGCGGGAAAGAGGTTGTGGACGCAGACCAGCTTCTGGACGAGCTCAAATCGATGTTGCAGCGAGATTAGGGACGTCACTATAATCCGCCGCCAAAAATACCGGCTCGCGTGCCCGCGTTGCTGCGCCCTCGGCGGTCGTCGGGGGCCAGGAGCAACGCCGCCCGGAGCCCCATCACCAACACCGCGGCGGAAGACCTCTCGTGCAACACAATCCTTGGTCGGTCCTGCTGTGCAGACTTCTGGTCCTGGGCGTCGGTCTGGGACCACCCTTGGCCTTGGCTGCGGACGGCGGCAATCCGGGTTCCTACGGGCAATCGTCGGACTATGTGCCGGGGTTGCCCTACGGCGTTGTGCCCGGCCCGCCCACACGTCCGCAATCCAGTGGTCGGCCCGCGGGATGGCCCTCTTCGCCGGCCAAGAACGGCGGGAATCAGGCCAGCGGCGTCCCGGCTGCTAGTCCGCCGGCCAGCGCGAGCGGAGCGGCAGCAGCGCCGGCGGCGGCTTCCGCCGGCAGTCCGTCCAGCGATGAGCCCGATCCGGCGGGATTTTCGTTTGCCGAGGATCGCAGCGCAGGGGGCGACGGTCGCGGCTCGGGTCCGGGCGTTCGACAACCGCTGACCAATCCGGCGCCGGCGCTGGTGGTGCCCTTGCCCAGTGCCGGAGCGACGGTCTCGGCTGGGCCTCCAACGCCTCCCTCGAATCCCGTGCAGTCACCGCCAGGCGTGGCGACGGGCCTGGTCAATCCCTATCAAGGCCCGATCCCTCACGATTCGTTGTCTGCGGGGCGAGGCATCAGCGATGCGGCCTTGAATACACGGAATCCCAATCAGACGGTGGCGACGGGCCTGGATGGCGATCGTTCTCTGACTCGACTGCCGGCGGTTCTCAAGGCCGCTCCGGCCGCGGCTCAGGCCGGTCCGGGGCCCTCGGCGAGCTATGTCGAGGCGACCGATGTGCCGCAGTCCGTTGCGGTGCCGCAGTCCGTTGCGGCGCCGCCTGTGGCGGTCGTTTCGCCACCGGTCGGTCCGGCCACGCCCGGCGTGGTGGAATTGAAGCCGTCGTCGCCGCGTGCGGAGTACACTCAGGGCGCTGCGCCGCAGGCGCTTCCGCAGAGGCCCGCTCAGCCGCCGGGCTTTGTCGAGGTGGAATCGGCGCGCGGTGCCGAGAGCGCGCAGACGGTTTCGGCGCAGGCCGGGCCACAGGATCCCGGCCAGACGCCAGGCTTTGTCGAGGTCGAATCGGCGCATCGGCCGGAACACGCGCAGTCTGTTGCGGGGCAAGCCGCGCCCAGTGGAGTGGTGCGACAGCCCGGTTTTGTCGAGGTGGAATCGCCCCGCTTGCCGATGTACACGCAAGCGGCTCCTGCGCAGGGCAGGGTTCCGCCGCCGGCCCAGTTTGGATCGCTTCGGCAGCCGGCCAGTGTGACGGCGGCGCCCGATCGCAGGGCAGATCCGGGGCAACAGGCGGCCCAGTATCAGTCGCTGCAGCAACCCTCGAGCGTCGTGACGACTCCGGAACGCAGTGGTCAACCGGCTCCAGCAGGGCGACTGCAGCAGCCGTCCAGCGTGGCCGCGGTTTCCGAGGTCGGCGGAGCGCCGCCGGTGGCCGGCACGTTGCAGCAGCCAGCCAGCGTGGTGGCGGTTCCCGATCGCAATGCGCCGCCGGCTCAGTCCGAGCCGTTGCGGCAGCCGTCGAGCGTCGTGGCTGCTCCCGATCGCAACGCACAGCCGGTCTGGGGCGATTCACCGCCTACGTCTTCGACTGCGGCGGCGAGTGGCGGTGGGAATCCCCCGTCGGGCGCGACGGAGTCGCTCAGGCAACCGCGCGCCGTGGTGGCGGTTCCGGATCAGAGCACGCAGCCCGCGAATCTGATGGCGACGCCCGATCGGAGCGCGCCGGCGGTCTGGAACGACTCGCTACGTCAACCGGGCAACGTCGTGGCGATTCCGGATCGCGGCACCCAGCCGGGGAGCCTGGTGGGCGGAGCGGGCACGGCGGGTCCGGCTACGAACGTCGCGGCCACGTTGCAGCAGCCCGGGAATCAACCCTGGGCGGACGGCGCCGCTCGGCAGCGAGCCAGTGGTGGCCCGTCGCCGTATCAAGAGGTTTTGCCACCGGCGGTGATACCGCTGGTCGGCGCAGTCAACACCCCGGACACGGCGAGCATGGCGATCCCGACCAGTCCGCTTTCGCCGGGTACGCAGATGCTTGCCAATCCGTATGCGGTGCCGACGTCCGGCATGAGCGATGTGACTCCGCCGGGCGTGAGTCCGGCGACGGGTTCCAGCGGCACTCGGGCGACGTGGCCATCGGGAGCGGGGGGCGCGCAGCCCACGGTCTTTCCGGCGGTGGCGCCGAACGTGGCGCCCTCCACAGGATCGGACCGGCAAGGCGCTGGTGGGGCGACGATACGGAACCCCTTCCTTTCGCCGAAGAACACCGGCGCGGAGGCGGCGACGCCGTCGCAGAGCGAAGGCGCCACGCGCCCTTTTGTCCCGGCGGAGGTGCAGGCTCAGGGCGGCGCAGCCACACCTCCGGTTCAGGTTCCGCTGCCCAAGGGCCCTGAGGGGTATCCCGGGGCGGCCACCGCGTTTCCGACCGTTCCAGGAGTTACGCCGCAGGGCACGCATCCTGCGGGGATCGCGGCCCAGAGTCCGGCCGTCGGGACCGCGCCTGCCAGCTCGCCGCCTGCGCCTGTCGGCTGGGGATCGCCGCAGTCCTTCCCGGCCGCGTTTCAGACGCGGACGCCCGCTCCGACCTCGTTTTCGGCCGTTGCTCAGACGCCCTCGCCGCAGGCCGGCGCGCCGGCCGTTGTGGCAGCGGCGCAGACGCAATTTCCGGCCGCAGGGCCCCAGTATTCTACGGTCGCCAAGCCCCAATTCGCGCCCCCAGCGCAGGCTCAATATGCGCCGACCGATCGACCGGCGGCCAACGTGATGGCGCCTTTTGCGGGCGGAGCGGCGGGCGCGATGGCTTCGCCGCGGCAGGTCGCCACGCCAGCCCCTGAAACGCGTGCGACGCCTGCCAACGAGCCTGCGCGCCAGTTGCCGGTGCTGCCGGGCACGCTGGCCATGACGCAACATGCGGAGACTGCCGGGATGAACCCCTGCGAAGGGGCCCAGATTCTAGCGCGCGTTGGTTCGGAGGTGATCCTGGCCTGCGAGCTGGCCGGCGCGGTGAACGAATTGATGGCCAAGCATGGCAAGGAGATTCCGCCGAATCAGCTTGAACTGGCGCGCGCGCAAGTCACGCAGCAACTGCTCCGGCCGCAGATCGAGAACAAGCTGGCCTATCTGGACGCCCGACGCACCATTCCCGCTGAGAACATCCCCAAGATCGAGAAGGACATCAGCGAACACTTCGAGAAGACCGAGGTGGAACGGTTCATGAAGACCCTGGGAGTGAGCAACCGGCAGCAGGTGGATGAGAAGTTGCGCGGGATGGGGACGTCGTTGGAGCGCGAGCGGCGGAATTTCATCGAGCGGATGATGGCGCGACAATGGGTGCACCAGAAGGTCAAATTCGAAGGGGAGATCGCGCACGAAGAGATGGTAGCCTACTACCGCGACCACAGCCAGGACTACGAGCAGCCGGCGAAGGCGCGTTGGGAAGAGTTGATGGTTCGCTTTTCCCGGCATCCGCGCCGCGAAGAGGCCTATCAGATCCTTGCGGAGATGGGCAACAAGGTGCTTTCCGGCACACCGCTGGGGCAGGTGGCCAAAGAGCGATCCGAAGGGCCCACGGCAGCCGAGGGGGGAGCCTACGGCTGGACGACCAAAGGGAGCCTGGTTTCGCAGGCCTTGGATCAAGCGATCTTCGGTCTGCCGGTCGGCGAGTTGAGCCAGATCGTCGAGGACAAGCAGGGGCTGCACATCATACGCGTCGTGGAACGCAAGGAAGCCGGCAAGACCCCCTTCCTCGAAGCCCAGGTCGAGATCCGCGAGAAGATCAAGCAGAAGAAGAGCGACGAGCAGCTTCGCAAGTACTTTGAGAAGCTCAAGAAGGACATCCCGGTCTGGACCATCTACGACCAGCCGGGGGCCACCGCCTCGCCGACGGCCGTTCCTCGCGGCTGAGGCGCGCCGCGCCCCAGCCGAGTTCGGGGCACAATCGTCACAACCGGACTGAGGGCCGATGGTAGCGGCCTGCTTTTCGCGCCGCCCGGTGGCAATTCTTAACGAACTTGCGGATAATGAAGAGTCCACGGGTTCGTGGTCCGACCTCGGCGCGGCGGTTCTGGGTCGCGCGAGCGTGGGGAGAGCGAGCGTAATCATCCCTGGGAGGCAAGGCAGATCGCCCCAGGTGATAGCCCTACGGAAGGAATACGGATGATAGGACGTATTGGACAGGCGCTAGTCGTGTGTTGGAGCCTGGCGTGGTGCGGGGCAAGCTTGGCTCAGCCGGCGATCCCCAAGGATCGCATCCCAGCCGACTTGCCGGAGAATCTGGCGAAGCTGATCGCCCAGTTGTACGAGACGCATCCCGAGCAACGGGGATTGGCGATTGCCGAACTGGCCCGGCTGGGCCCGGCGGCGGCGCCCGCGGCCCCCTTCCTGGTGGCGATGTTCAGTGACCCGGGACAGAGTGCGGTGATCTTCTCCGACCCCTTGGGCCGGCGGGGGACGGCTACCAGCCTGGGATTGAAGGCGGCCATCGCCCTGGGCGCGATTGGTCCCGCGGCGATCGATCCCTTGCTCCAGACCGTGCGGAGCGAGACCCCGAAGCTCCGGGCCCTGGCCGTACACGCCTTGGGGCGGATCAACGATCCGCGGATCGTTCCGCCGCTGGCCGAGGCCTTGGGGGACAGCGTGTGGGAGGTGGAGCGCGACGCGTTGGAAGGTTTGGCCCTGATCAAGGACGGCAATCGCGTGGGCCCGATGATCGAGGCCCTCGCGAAGTCGGAGAACGCCAAGGCGCGCGAGTCGTTGGCGCAAGTGTTGGGACTCTTCGGCGATCCGCGCGCGGTAGAACCGTTGATTTCCGCATTGAAGGACAGTGAAGCGGGCGTCCGGCGCCGTGCGGCAGAGGCCTTGGGGAAACTCCGCGATCGCGCCGCGACGGCCGCCTTGATCGACGGCGTGGCCGACCCGGATCCGGCCGCACAGCGTGCGGCCAGCGAGGCCCTCGTTCGGCTCCGCGACCCGGCCTCTGTCGAGCCCCTGATTGCGAAGCTCAAGGATGAGCGCTGGTTGACTCGTTCCCAGGCCGCCAAAGTCCTGGAACGCCTGGGCGATCGGCGCGCCATGGACCCGCTGGTCGAACTGCTCAAGGATCCGCACCCCGAGGTTCGTCGCGCGGCCGTCCAGGCCATGCTTCGTGTGTATGACCCCAAGGCCGCCGTGCCTCTGGTGGCGCTGCTGGGGGATACGGCCCCGGAAGTGCAGTCCGTCTTGCCCGAGACCCTGTCGCGCATCCGGCATCCGAGCCTGGTGGAACCGCTGCTGGAGGCCCTCAAGCAGACCGATCCCAAGATTCGCGCTCGCGCGGCACAGATCTTGGGTCAGATCGGCGATCATCGCGCGGCCGAGGCCCTCAAGAACGTCGCTACCAGCGACGAAGTCCTGGAGGTGCGCGTCGACGCCTATCGCGCTCTGCGGCGGATGGGGTTGGCCCCGGCCAAGTAACGGCTGGCATGGCCAGTCATTTCTGGTGGCACGCGGTCGACAGGCGGTTCCGCCGTCTGACGGAACGCAGCGGCCTGGCTTGCCCGGCACTCGATCGAACGGCTGACGCCGTTTTGCTGCTTCTGTGGTGGGGGAGATGGTCCGGAAGTGCCGATCGTGCCGCGGCGGATTCTTGTTTGCGACGGTCGTTTTTCTTGGAACCGCCGCCGCCTCGGTTACGTATAATGGATCTGGCGCCGGTTGATCTCCTCATCCAATCCGATCTTCATCCGGCCCCCTTCAGCCATGCTGCGATAATCGCCTTCCAGGTCCTTTTGTCCCATCTTCTTGGGCTGACCATGTGTGGGCCGTGGATGTCGCCACGCAGCAGGTTCTCCGCCGGGCTCGCGAACCGTTGTGCGCGGGCCGGTGTCTGAATTGCGGCTGAGGAAACAAAGGTGAGCCACGATGGTTTCCGCGTACTTCTATCAAGAGTGTCCCGTTTGCGGGCGCCCGCTCCAGGTGCGCGTGGAGTACCTGGGCCGCGATGTGATCTGCGAGCACTGCAGCGGGCACTTTCTGGCCAGCGATCCGGCCCAGCATCCGCACTGGCCGCGTTCGGGCCGGTTGTTGCAGCGGGCGGACGAATTGCTGGCTATTTCTGACTTGCGCCTGGGCCGTGTGCATCACCCGTGACTGCCGAGCGGTTGCCTGGCGCGCTTCGGTGGTCCGCAACAGCGACGGTGGCGACCGTCACACGTCGCACAGATCGACGGCCTGCTTCAACGAGGCGATCGGATCGGACCCCTTGGGGATGAACTCCTGGCCCACATAGCCCTGGTAGTTCGTCTCGGCGATGGCGCGCATCACGGCCGGATAGTTGATTTCCTGGGTATCGTCGATTTCGGCCCGGCCGGGCACTCCGCCGGTGTGGAAGTGACCGATGTACTCGATATTTTTGCGGATCGTGGCGATGAGGTCGCCTTCCATGATCTGCATGTGGTACACGTCGTAGAGGAGCTTGAAGCGCTCGGAGCCGACCTGGCGGCAGAGTTCCGCGCCCCACTCGGTGTGATCGCACTGGTAGTCCTTGTGGTTGAGCCGGCTGTTGAGCAGCTCCATCACCACGTTGACCTTGTGCTGTTCGGCGGACTTCATGAGCCGCTTCAGCCCCAGGGCGCAGTTCTTCAGTCCTTCGTCGTCGGCCTGGCCGGCCCGGTTGCCGGACATGCAGATCACACTGGGCACGCCGGCCGCCGCGGCCTGGGGAAGAAGCTCTTCGAAACTGGCCACGAGCTGGTCGTGGTACTCGAGGCGATTGAAGCCCTTGGGGATGCCCATGCCCGCCCCGCTGCCCATGGCGCAGGTCAGGCCGAACTGTTTGAGGGTGGGCCATTCCTTGGGGCCGGTCAGTTCGATCGACTGGATGCCGATTTGCCTGGCCGCCTGGCAGAGTTCTTCCAGAGAGAGCTTCTTGTAGCACCAGCGGCAGACGGAATGCTTGATGCGGCCTTTGCGCTGGGTGGGTTCGGCGCCGGTGGCCCAGGTTGCGCGGCCTCCGAGGCTCAACACGCCGGCGGTGGCCAGGCTGCCCAAGACCGTACGACGATGGATGTGGGTTCTCATGGCAAGGCTCTTGGTTCTCGGTAGACTTGGGGGGATTGGGCTCGTGCCGCGGCGGCGCGGCCCACGTCGAGTATCTGCGGAACGAGCCGGGAAATCAAGAAGCGCGATTCGGCACGACCAGGATCGCCTTTTCGGGCGAGGTGGGACAGACCGCCTGGCAGGCCCCGCAGCCCGGGCATTTCTCCGCGTCCACCTTCACGCGTACCAGGTAGTCAACCTCAGAGAAGACCAGCGTGATAGCGTCGTAGGGGCAGTGCCCCTTGCAGATACCGCACTCGCGGTCCTCGGTCAGCAGGCAGATGACTTCGTTGAACTTGGCCACGCCGATCCGTTGTTGCGGCTTCTCGGACAGATGGAAAGGGTGAATCGCCCCGCTCGGGCAGACCTCTGCGCAGCGGTTGCAGTTTTCGCGGCAGTAGTCGGTCTCGATTCGCACCACGGGCGCCAGCAGGTGCCACACGCCCTGGGTGCCCAGGTCGGGGTGCAGGATTCCGGCTGGGCAGGCGCGCACGCAGTTTCCACAACGAATGCACTGCCCGGCAAACTGCTCAACATCGGCGGCTCCGGGTGGCAGCAGTGTCGGAGGCGATTGAGCCCCGGCGCGGCGGGCCACCGCGGCGCCGGCCAGGCCCAGGCCCGCACCCAACAGGGCGCGCCGCGCCAGGGGCCAGGCGCGAACGTCCTTGGGCCGCGGCGGCAAGGCATCCACGTCGTCGGCATCCTCGGCCTCGTCTTCCACCGTGGCCCGAGCCTGACGCTGACGGATTAACTTGGCCGGCTGATAGAGCAATTCCTGGGTGGCGCCCAAGGGGCAGATGCGCAGGCACCAGGTTCCGGGCCAGAACAGGCTCAACAACAGCAGCAGGCCCAGTCCCCCCGCGGACAGCGCGGCCCAGGTTCCGGCTGTCGGCCCGAGTGCAATCCCTAAGGCCCCGGCTAGCAGCGACAAGGGATCGAGCCAGAGCAGCAGGGGGTAGCCCAGGATCGCGCCGGCCAGGGTCAGGATCACGATCCACTGCCCTACAGGGAACAGCGGAAAGGCACGGCGCGGCCCCCAGCGGTGCAAATGGCCGGCCTGTTCCAGCAACAGACCGGTGGGGCACAACCAGCGGCAGAAGAACCGCCGCCGCACCAGGACGATCAGCAAGACGGGCAGGGCCACCAAGAACGCCAGCCCCAGCGATCGTGTGGCGATCGCCCCGGCGATGGCCACGTAGGGGCTGACGGCCAGGGGCACCATCGGCGTCCAGTGCCAGGGGAGCAACGGCAGCAACAGGACGATCGTGACCGCCAAGGCGATCAGACGGACGATCAGACGGAACGCTGAGTTGCGGCGTCGGGCAGGAGGCACGGTAGGAAGGGAAGGATTTGCCACAGTTTCGTGATCCCGCCGGGTGTCCTTGGGGCTTGGGGCCGCGATGGGGCTCTGCTTTCGCAAGGTCCCCTCACCCCCGGCCCCCTCTCCCGCAAGCGGGAGAGGGGAGGTGCTGCCGTTCAAGTCCCAGGCTCAGCGCCTAGGTTCAGGCCCGAGGCTTGCGGGGCTCGTCAACTCACACTTCCTTGGCATTGATCCAGGGCATGAGGCGACGCAGGCGAGCGCCGACCTCTTCGATCGGGTGCTGCCGCTCGCGGCGCCGAACGGCCTTGAACGCCGGGGCGTTGGCCTTGTTTTCCAGGATCCACTCGCGTGCGAACTGGCCGGTCTGGATCTCGTCCAGGATCTTCTTCATCTCGGCTTTGGTCTGCTCGGTGATGATCCGCGGGCCGCGCGTGTAGTCGCCGTATTCGGCCGTGTTGGAGACGCTATAGCGCATGTAGTTCAACCCGCCCTGGTAGAACAGGTCCACGATCAGCTTCAGTTCGTGCATGCACTCGAAGTAGGCCATTTCGGGCTGATAGCCGGCCTCGACCAGCGTTTCGTAGGCCGCCTTGACCAGGGCGCTCACGCCGCCGCACAGCACCACCTGTTCGCCGAACAGGTCGGTCTCGGTCTCTTCGGCAAAGGTGGTCTCGATCACGCCGGCGCGCGTTCCGCCGATGCCCTTGGCGTAGGCCAGGGCGATCTTCAAGGCGCTGGGGTCGGTCCCTTCGCCCAACCCCACCAGGCAGGGCACGCCGGCCCCGCGCACGAACTCCGAGCGGACCAGGTGTCCGGGGCCCTTGGGGGCCACCAGGATCACCGAAACGCCCTTGGGCATGGCGAACTGTCCGAAATGCACGTTGAACCCGTGCGAAGCCACGATCACGTTGCCCGGCTGCAGGTTGTCGCGGATCTCGTTGCGGAAGACGTCGGGCTGGACCTCGTCGGGCAGCAGGATGGTGATGATGTCGGCCTTCTTCACCGCCTCGGCGGCCGGCAGCGGTTGGAAGCCGTCCTTGACGGCCAGCTCGTAGTTCGGCGTGCCGGCCAATTCGGCCACGATCACGCTGACGCCGCTGTCGCGCAGGTTCTGGGCGTGGGCGTGTCCCTGCGAACCGTAACCAAGGATGGCAACCGTCTTTCCCTTGAGCAGGGCCAAGTCCGCGTCTTTGTCGTAGAAAACCTTAGCTGGCATAGTGCACATACTCCTGAAAAATGGGTGATTCGAGTCATTCGGCGATGTGAAACCGGCCGGCCGAACACGCGCTGCCGGCCCGGGCCGGTTCTGTGGTCCCGCGCAGGTTCATTTCCCCTCGGCCGCGGGAAGATCGCTGCTGTTGGCCCCGCGCACCATGGCGATAATCCCGGTGCGCGCCATCTCGATGATGCCGAAGGGGCGCATGAGATTGATGAAGGCCTCGATCTTCCGCTCCTGGCCGGCGATCTCGATCATCATCGATTCCGAGGCCATGTCGACCACGCGACCGCGAAAGACCTCGGCCAACTCGCGGATTTCGCCGCGCCGACCGGGCGGGGCGGTGACCTTGATCAGCATCAGGTCGCGTTCCACATGGTCCTGGGAGCTGACGTCGTCCACGCCGACCACGGTCACGATCTTCTCCAATTGCTTGCGGACCTGTTCCAAGACCTTGTCGTCGCCCATGACCACGAAGGTCATGCGCGAGATCTTGGGACTCTCGGTCTCGCCCACCGTGAGGCTGTCGATGTTGTAGCCGCGCGAGGCCAACATGCCGGAAATATGGGACAACACCCCAGGCACGTTCTGCACCAGGGCCGAAAGCACGTGACGCATAGTCGTCGACTCCGAAAAAGGAACGAAACCGCCATCCTACCCCCCAACCTGGGCTTGGACAAGGGGCAATTGCCCGAGGTTCGCCCTATCGGCCAGCGGATGCCGTGAGACGCACTCCTCAACAGGCCGAAGGGGGCGGATAATGTCACCAGCGAGGGTGGTGTGCAGCGTGGCGAGGCGTGCTCCGTATGGTTCGAGATCCTTCGTTTCGCTGGATGACCTGGTGTGGACTCAGGATGACCTGGTATGGACTTTTCGCAACAGATCCTACTTCGGATAGTCGCGCCACATCCAGCGCATGACTTCGGGGAAGATCTGGGTGCCGTGGTTGGCGCTGTGCACGCCTTCGCCGAAGACGAACTTGTGGTCGTAGCCTTTCTCCTTCAGCGCCGCGGCCATGGCCTTGTTGGCCTCGGGCCAGGAACCGAAGTCGTTCACGATGTCGTTGGCCCCGTCCTGCTGGAAGATGCGGATTGGCTTTTTGGGCGAACTGCGCACGAGTTCGGGATACTGGTTGCCGCCGCGGATGTTGGTGAAGCTGCCCACGGTCGTGAAGCACTTGCGAAACGCGTCGGGGCGCTGCCAGCACACGGTGAAGGCGCAGATGCCCCCGCTGCTGCTGCCGGCGATGCACCGTCCCTCGGGCGACTTGGTGAGTTTGTACTTCTTGCCCACCTCGGGCAGGATCTCTTCCAGCAGGAAGCGCGCGTAATCGTCGCTCAGGGTGTCGTACTCCTTGCTGCGATTGGCGCGCGAGGCCGGCCGGCCGTCGGGGCGCTTGCGCGGCGCCTCGCCGGGCTTGAGCGGGAAATCGCCCGGCTGGATGAAGATCCCGATGGTCACCGGCATCTGGCGTTTGGCGATCAGGTTGTCGAAGACGATGGGCGCGTTGTAGAGCACGCGATCCTGGCAGACGAACACGGCCGCCGGCTTGGCGGGCCGATACTGGGCCGGGACGTAGACGGTCACCTCGCGCGTCGTGCCAGGGAAGATTTCGCTCTTGTCCCAGATGAAGGTTTCCAGCTTGCCCTTGGGCACGCGGGGCTGTTCGATGGAATCGGGCGTGAGCGTCTTGTACTGGTCGTCAGGCGACGGCGTCTTGGGCTCGGCGGCCAGGCAGACCGTGGCCAGGGGGAGCAGAAACAGCACGGCTTTCCAATTCATGGCGTGACTCCAGGCACGGTGGACGGCATCCGCAGCAAACCGACTGAGCTACCAGTCTAGCGGATAGAAGGCGGTGGAGCCACAAGCCACGAAAGGGGGCTGGCCTGACAAATGCGCGAAGCGGGCCAGGGCGAGGAGCACCCCCGCCGGACTACTCCTGCCCTGACCGCACTCCGCACATCGGAATCGAGTGGTCACGTCGCTGGTCCCGGGGCTGGTGGGCAGGCTTGGCGGCACCCCCGCCGGACTGCCGCGGTCCCGCACCTTTCCCGCCTCCGGGGCCCGTGATTCACTCGCTCCCGTTGTCTTCTTCTCGATACGAGATCCGTTCTCCGGCAAGTGACAAGACGATCCACGCCACCTCGCAACGGCGAGGCGTTTTTCTTACGGGGGTGGCAGCGACTATTCGAGCTGTCCGGATGCTGTAGTCCGGACGCAAGGCCTAGTGTGCGCGACGAAGACGCAGACGCCGGTGTCGGCGAGGGAACTTATGGCCGCGAATGGTTCCCTCCATCGAAGCCTCGCTTGCGGCCGCATCCACTCCAAGCTCCTCTGCCGTGGGAACGACGAAGGGCTTGCGATACTCGCGTGTCAACAGCGCGTCGGCGGCCGGATTGCCGATGAACTTCTCCGCGGCCGAATCGATCTTCAGGCATGGGCCGAGCGAGAGGCGTTCCTTCTCGATGTCCACGCCGTTGTCGGCCAGGTGTTTGCGCACGGCATCGAAGGTCTCGATGACACTGGGGTCGGCCTGCAGCGCGCCCAGGGCATCGCGGATCTCGGCCGGTGCGACCGGCTTGCCCAAGCGATACGAGATGTTGCCCAGGTGGCAGAGGGCCGTGGAGTTCACGCCTTGCGAGATCTCGGCGATCTGCTCCTGGCGTTTGCGGCTGCGCACGGCCTGCAGGAAATTGGCAAAGTGCTGGTCGTCAAGACTGCCGAAGTCTTCGCGGTGCTTGCCCTTGGACTGCGTGACTTCGGTCGATTCGCTGGCGGCGCCGCTAAGTTCCGCCACCACCTTGCCCTGCAGATCGTAGACCGTGTTGGACTTGGCGCCGCACACCATCCGCCCCTTGGTACCGACAATCACCACCGTGCCGGGGGCAGCGGCGGTCTTCAGGTTGCGGACCTCCTGCACCACCGTCAGGCCGTTGAAATCATGCACGGCCACTTGGATGTTCGCCGTCTCGCCCGCGTCGTTGAATTGCACACGTCCGCCGTAGCACAAGACGCTCTTGCCGAGTCCATCCAGGTTGAGGATTTGGCGCATGGTGTCGACGGCGTGGATGCTGTTGTTGCCGATCTCGCCGTTGCCATAGTCCCAGAACCAGTGCCAGTCGTAGTGGAACTGTTGGCGTTTGACCTTGCCCATCGGCGCGGGGCCGGCCCAGAGGTCGTAGTTCACGCTGGGCGGCACGGGATAATCGCCGGCCGGACCGATCGGCTGGCGCAGGCGATAGGTGTAGCAATGTGCCAGCTTGATCTTGCCCAACTTGCCGGCGGCCACATAGCGGGCCGCTTCCTGGTTGTAGGCCAGCGAACGCTTCTGGGTGCCGGCCTGGCAAATGCGGTTGTACTTGCGCGACACCTGGATCAGTCGCCGCCCTTCGCAGATGTTGTGGCTGACCGGTTTTTCCAGGTACACGTCCTTGCCGGCCTGCATGGCCCAGATTGCCGCCAGGGCATGCCAGTGGTTGGGCGTGGCTACGGAGACGATGTCCACCGTAGGGTCGTCGAAGATTCGCCGCATGTCTTCCACGAACTTCGGCTCGCGCGCCAGCTTGGTACCGAGCTTCTTGGCGCAGGCCTCGCCCACCTCGCGATCGGCGTCGCAGATGTAGGTCAACTCGCAGTCCGAGCGGTTGGTGAAGGCCCGGATGTGCGATTGCCCGCGCCCGCGGACCCCGATCACGGCTACCGACAACTTGTCGTTCGCCGATTTGCCGGGCTTCTCGGCGGCGAAAAGGGGATGGAACGCGCCGGTCACCGCAGCGGCGGATGCGGCCAGCAGACTGTGCTGCAGAAAATCGCGACGGGTTACTCCGAGTGTCATCTGTCGCCCTCTGAGAGAATGGTGTGTCGTTGGGGATTCCTAGTCATCCACGGCACATTGTCGCGGCCGGTCTTTCCGGACACAAGCGGCGCGGTGGCACGGTTTCAGGCGAAGAAATATAGCGCTGGTTGTCGTATTGGATCTGGTAATAGTCCGCGGTTCCGCGCTTGTGCAACGGGTCACGGCAGGCCTTGCTGCCAGGACCTCCGCGGCCTCCGCACGGCGGCACAAGGACGCCCCGGTCCAGGCATGGGCAGCGGCCGGGAATCATCCGTGCCAGACGTCATTGCGTTCCTTGTGGGGGGGGGCGGTGGGCCGGCGAAACGGTTGGGATTGGCTTGGATCTCACGGCCAGGGGCATTATCGAGCCGAAATGTAGCCTAAATCTGACCTGTTTGGCCCGCAAGTACGCGGTCGCGCAATCCAGTACGCGTTTGCGCAATGCAGAGTCTACCCCCCGATGTTGTGGGATCGCTTGCCAGGAATGGTTGGCACGAGTCCGGGTCGCACATTATGTTAGACCTATCCCAGAACGATCCCAGCCACGTCGGGCGGCCCAGCGGGACGGAGCTGTCGACAGGATTGGGGCCGGCATTTGGAATCGAGCCGGTCGGTTCCCGGGTTGGACGACGACGCATCCTGTGCTGAGAGCTTCTACGCCGATGGCCAAGAGTCGCCTGGAAAAACGCTCCGCGCATGCGACCAAGCCCCGTCGCCGACGTGCGGCGCGGCGCGGCGCTCGGCCCGCGGCGACGGGCAGTCATGCGGGGCGCTGTTTGGCGGAGGAGGCGGTCCAGGTGCGGTCCACGGGGGCCAAGAAGGTGCTCGTGGTTCATCCGGTCGGCGATCCTCAGCAAATGCCTTTCTTGCGTGGCATCAGCGACTACGCCGGGCAACGCGGCTGGATTCTGCAGATCAATCCCGAACTGTTCAGCCCCGCTTTGCGCGATCTGGTGGGCTGGCCGGGCGACGGCGTGATCGCCGCGCTGCGCACGAAGGAGGAAGTGGCCGACGCGCGTTCGCTGCAACTGCCGGTGGTGAATCTGGCGGGCGCCATCCGCGACACAGGATTGCCGCGCGTGATGGTCGATCAGGAGGCGATGGGCCGGTTGGCCGCCGAGCATTTCATGTCCTGCGGCTTGACGCGGTTTGCCTACTGCGGCGAGCGCGATGTGTGGTACTCGCAGCAGCGCCGCGACGGATTCATGAACCGCCTGGCGGAAGAAGGCCTGGAGTGCTCGGTGTTCGAATGGGGCACGCACTTTGGCCGGCGCAATCCCTGGTACGCATGGATGGAGCCGACCGAAGCCTGGCTGAAGAGCCTGCGCCCGCCGGTCGGTTTGTTGGCCGTTCACGACTATGCGGCCACGATCCTGGTGGACGCCTGTTTGCGTCTGGGACTGCGCGTGCCGGAAGAAGTGGCGGTGATGGGCGTGGGCAACGACACCATCACCTGCGAGTTTTGCGCCGTGCCGTTGAGCAGCATCGCGCGGAGCAATCGCGAGGTGGGCTACGAATCCGCGGCGCTGCTTGATCGGCTCATGGCCGGCGAGGCCTGGCCCCAACAGGACCTGCTCGTGCCGCCGGAAGGCGTGGTCAAGCGGCGTTCGACCGACGTGGTGGCGGTCGAAGATCCGCAAATCGCCGCCGCCGTGCGCTACATCCACGAGCACTTGAGCGCGCGGCTGAGCGTGGAGACCCTGGGCGAGACGCTGTGCATTTCGCATCGCTCGCTCGATCTGCGGTTCAAGAAGTGCCTGGGCTGCACGCCGCGGGACTACATCTGGCGGACGCGTGTCGAACGCTCCAAGCGTCTGTTGGCGGGCGATGCGCGGGCCAAGTTGCACCAGGTGGCCAAGGCCTGCGGATTCACGGGGGCCCGGCACCTGCGCGCGGTGTTCCAACGCGTCACCGGCCTGACGCCGGCCCAGTTCCGCCGCCAGCCGCGTGAAGTGTTTTAGAACCGGTCCGAAAGCCTGTCGGCAGCTCAGTGAGATTGATGTCGACAGGGTCACTCGCTGCGGCTACAGCGATTTCAACTCGGCCAGCATTTGGAGGAGGTTCCGCGTGAGGATCACGGAGGTGTCTTCCGCGAAATGCGCGCTGGTGAACCAGGTTTCGTAGCCGCCCAGTTGGTGCTGGTGCGGCGGGGGCAGATAGCCGTGGCTGCCGTTGGCCAGCGAAATGAGGAAGGTGCGCGGGAAAGGGCTGGCCCGCTTGATTTCCAGGCCGATCTCCACCAGCACTTCAAAGGGCATGGAAACGATGGCCTGATCGCCGATGCGAAGGGCTTGGACCATCACGCTCTGGGGCGACGTCTCCTCGTCGGCAGCGCGGAGAACGTGCTCGACCACCGACGAGCAGCGTTTGTTGATGGCGTCGCGCTGTTTGCGCGAGAGGGTCATCAGTTGGCGTGCGCGCTGGACATCTTCCTCAGAGGGTTTGCGGTAGTGGATTGTCACCTCGCGCTGTAGGATGGCGAGCGTCGGGTTGTCGGCGTAGTTCTCGATCTTTCGCACCGCGCGCCACGCCGCGTCGGCGGTCTTGGTGGCAACGACGCGCACCTGCTCGAATGGAGCGCGCGGGGGTCGGCGGCCGTCGAAGTCGATATTGTTGATGTCGCCGCTGGCCCCGTTGGTCATCATCGCCACGAAGTTCTGCGGCGGATTGGATCCGCCGATACGGTAGGGCATGACACGGCAGAACTCGCCGAAATAGTCGGCCGAAGCCATGCCCACCTCCTTGCCGTTGGCCTCGACCACGCTGGGCATGCCGCCCACGTAGTGCAGGGCATAGTTGGCCAGCAGCCCCAGTGGGCGGCCGCGCCGCGTGCGCACGTCGATGACGCAGACCTGGGGATCGGTGGGGCCCGCGGGTTTGAGCAGGTGCTGCCGTGGGGCGTTGGTCCGCACCTGATCGAATCCGTCCAGGGGATTCTTGTCCATGGTTCCTTCCTTGAGGAACCACCGCCGGTTGTAGACCTCGGTCGGTTCTTCGTCCGAGGCATAGCCGACCTTGGCCGGTTCGAGCGACTGGATCGCCCGGGTCAAGGCCTCGACCAGTCCCTCGCGGCGCTTGGTCTGGTAGGCGATGCGTCCGGGCGAAGTGTCGCCGCCCTTGGGGGCGGTGTGGGTGTGCGTGCCGCAGACGAGCATGTGCTCGGGCTTCCATCCGGTTCGTTCGGCAACCACGGACTTGGCCTCATCGGTCCAGTCGCGTCCCACGCCGATCGCATCCACGACCGCGAGCACCGCGCGACGCTCGCCGTTCTGCAGCGCCACGGCGCGCACGTGGAGCGGATCGTGGACGTACTTCGACGGCCCGGAACGGAGTTGCATGGGAAAGACATCGGGCGTGATGTCGACCACAGCAGTGCCCGCGAGCAATCCCGGCGGAGTCGCGGCCTTGATCAGCGGGAGCGGGGCAAGGAGGGTCGCCACAAGGAACAGGGGCAGGATTCTCGTTTTCATGGCGGAAACGCACCTGGGAAGAAGTGTGAGGATTCGTACGGAGACGAACCGAACGTCGTCTGTGAGAATACCTTGCGGCCAAGCCGCGCACAAGAATGGAGTAAGATAGTCGCGAAGGCGGGGGGGCTAGATCGTCAGCCGCCCGGTGGCTCGTTTTCGCGGTCCACGAGCACGACGCGCAGATCGCAGACGTTGGTGTGCGTCGGTCCGGTGCGGATCAGGGCCTGCAACCGCTGGAAGAAGCGATAGGCGTCGTTGCGTGCCAGGAAGTCGGCTGGGTCCAGTCCCAGCCGTTGGCTGGCGGCGATTGTCTCGGCGTCGGCCCAGGCGCCGGCGGCGTCGGTGGGGCCGTCTTCGCCGTCAGTCCCGCCGGACAACAGCAGCAAGCCGGCTGCTCCCTCCAGGCCCAAGGCCTCGATCGCCGCCAGGACGAGTTGCTGATTGCGGCCGCCCAGCCCGCGCCGGCTGGCGGGCGCTAAGCGAACGGTTGGCTCGCCTCCGCTGACCAGGCAGTCAGGGCCAGACTGGACGCGCATCTGTCGTCCCAAGCCGGCTAGGTGTCGTCCCACTTCCTCGGCGGCTCCTTCCGACGCCCGGGCCGAGATCATGGCCGGCGAATAGCCCAAACGCACCGCTTCCAGGCCTGCCGCGTCGACGGCGGTGGCATTGTTGCCGATCACGAGGTTGATGACGCGCGCGTCTTGTGAGGACGGTCGGCCAGTGCGGCCGTCTTCCGGGCGGTTCTGGCCGGTGGCGGCTTTCTTCTGGAGGTACTCGAACACGCTGGTCGCGATGGGCGCTTGGCGCGCCTGGAATTGTTCCAACACGGCCAGGGCGTCTTGCGGCGTGCCGGTGTCGGGCACCGTGGGGCCAGAGGAGATGATGTCCAACGGATCGCCCAGCACGTCGGAGATGATCAAGGCCACCAGCGTGCCGGCGCGACAGGCGCGAGCCAGCCCCCCGCCTTTGATCTGGCTGAGCTGTTTGCGCACCGTGTTGAGTTGTTCGATATTGGCCCCGGCCGCACTCAAGTGCCGCGTCACGGCGAGCTTGTCTTGCAGGGAAATTCCCGCGACAGGCGCGGGCAGCAGGGCCGAGCCGCCGCCGGAGATCAGGCACAAGCACACGTCCTGCGGACGAAGCTGCCCGAGACGCTGCAGGATCTCTGCCGCACCGGCTGCCGCCTCGGCGGTGGGCTCGTTGACACCGGCGGGCCGGGCAGGATGAAGGTGGATGTGCCGCGTAGGCCGCCGGCAATCGGCCGGCACATTGACCCAGCCGCACGCCTGGTGCTGGCGGAGAAAGTTCTCGCCCAGCGCCTCTTCGATGCCTAGGGCCATGCCAGCCCCGGCCTTGCCCGCGCCTACGACTGCCAGGCGTGCGTCCGGCGCAAGCTCGATTTCCTCGTCGCCCACGCGGAGCAGCGACCCTTCGGCGGAGACCGCCTTACGGATCAGGCTTTCGGAGCGGACGGCCGCGACCCCAGCCTGCCAGATGGCGAGGGCATCGCGGCGAAGCTGTTGGGCAGTGCGTGTCATGATGCGGCTTCCAGGAGCCCTATTCTATCGGCTACCCTGCGCGCACGCGAGCCGTCCCCCCACCCTGGACGCAAGCCGGGCGAGGTATGGTTCGTTGATTCCGCTCGAGCCCGATAACCTTCGCCGTCAATGGATCACGCTGCATGGGGCTCTGTGGCCTCGGTGTTCTCGGTGGTAGATCAGTTCCTCGTCTGTCTTGAATGCTTCTGAACCACAGAGGGCACCGAGGGCACCGAGATCAGAGTCGGAAACGGGTGATAGGACGGCGGTGCGCGCGCCATCAACCGCAGGTCAACTCGACCTCCAGCCGCTGGCCGGCGGTGAGGGTCGCGCTGTCGGCCAGTTGCAGGACGACACGCGTGCCTTCTTGCTGCATGCGGTGCGGCAGGTCCTTGCCGGCCAGGCGCACGACCGCGTGCGTCACCGGTTTGCCCTGTTCCACGGTCAGGGCCAGGGTCTGCAGGCTCAGGCGGCCGAATTTCAGGTCAATCGCGTTGCGCTGCGAGGTTGGAGTGCGCTGCTGCGCGAGGCTGCCCCAGCCTTCGGCGGCGGTGAAGGCGGCCCGGAACTGGTCCGGTCCCAATCGCGGCGTAAACCCCAGATAGCCTTTGGGGCCGTGGTATTCGAACCCGCACAGCCCCAGGAACACGCCGTAGCTGGCCAGGGCCCGGGCATAGTGATCGCCGCACTCGATTTCGTTGTACGGGTTGTGGCGTGCGGGATGATAGCGGTCGTGGATGCCGCGGCAGATGGCCAGGGCCTCGGTAAGCATGCCTTCCCAGGCCATGTGTCCGGCGACCTGGTATTCGATGCCGGTCCAGACCTCATCGCGATACAGGACCGACTGCGGTCCGAGATGTCTGGACTTGGGCCAGGTGCAGGTGAAGAGGCCTGCCTCGCCCGGGTGGGCGAACCAGCGTTGCGGCGGGTGGGCTTGGTTTTGCGGGGCGATGTCGGGGGCCCAGTTGTACTTCCAGATCGATGCGAGGGCCTTGCGCACCGCGTCGTCCGGGTAGACGTATCCCAAGCCCACCTGGTGCGCCCAGCCTTGGCCGAAGAGTTGATCGGCCAGGCAGCCGTCGGCGTATTGGTGCTTGGGATGCTCCTGCAGATCGACTTTCTGCACGAAGTATTCGCCGTTGAAGAGCTGGGCCATGGTCTGGCGCCGGCCGCTCTCGTAGATGTTGTGGCAGGTGGCGGCGAAGGCCTCGTCGCCCAGTTCGTGCGCCATCTCTTCGGCGGCGAGCAGGGCGGCCAGGTACAGCGACCCGACCATCGTATTGGGGCCGAAGAAGTTGATGTCGTAGGTGTTGTGCTGCAGCCCTTCGATCAGCCCGTCGGCGTTGGTGTCCTGGGCGAAGAGGAACTCCAGGGTCTTGCGGATCGCGGGCCAATTGCGTTTCAAGAACGCGTTGTCGGCCGAGCACTGGTGCTCGCGATAGGCCTTGAGCACGGTGCCGGCCTGGCTGTCGCCGGCCCACATCTTGTTTTTCTCGCCGCGGAAGCGGACTTCGCCCGTATCGGCCACAAAGCCGGCTTCGGGGTTAAAGTCCTGCATTTCGCGCACGGTGCGCTCCAACTGGGGAAAGAGCCGGGCCATGGCGTGTTCGTAGTTCCAGACGTGGGCGCACGTGCCGGCGCAGCACCCCACGCCCTCCCAGGCCCAGAAGCGGCCGTTGGCCCACCATTGGCAGGTGGACGTGGCCAGGTTGGCCGTCGGCGCGAACAGCCGATCTAGCAACCAGTAGGGCAGGCTGGAATTGTACCACGTGTCGCGCCACAGACGGGTCTGGCTGGCCAGTCGCTCGAAGTGTTGGGCCACGTATTCGGCCACGGCGCGCGCGTTGTTGAACCGCGTGGCGTAGTAGTTGCCCACCTGGGGCCGGTTGGGAAAGTGCCAGGCGACGACGAACGTGATCTGGGCTTCGGCGCCGGGCTCGATGTGCACCGACTTGGCCAACGCGCCGCAATAGGGAGACGGAAAGTAGCTCGTGCTGCTGAATGGGATGTCGAGATCCGCGGAGAATCGGTCGTCAGGCCCGGTCGCTGTGGGACCGACGAGGCGGGGCGAAAGCTGGTTGGCCGTCCAGACTTTGGTGGCGACGACTCCTTGTGCATCGCCGAGCACGGCCAGGCCCATGCTGCCGAATCCCGGCTGTTGCTCCGGAGGCAAGTCGAGTGCCTCACGCGGGATGTCGCACAGCTCGATCTGGTCCACGTTGACGTGGCCCCAGCCCTCGGAGCTTTGGTCGACGATTTCGAGCTGGGCCTGTTTGCCTTGCAGGTCGTCGAGGCGCCAGGACTGCCACTCCAGTCGTTCGTTGTTCTTGCCGACGGCCGTGCGGAGCACCTTGCCGTCGACCAGCAGGTTCATGCAGGTCTGGCCAGCGTGCTTGCCGCCGCCGATCAGGAAGCACAGGAACCGCCGCTCGATGGCAAACGGCGGCGAGGTGAGCTTGCCCTGCGGCTTGTCGCCGCGGATGAAGGTGTTGACCAGCCCCTTACCCTGAAAACCGCTGACCGGTTGCTGGCGGCCGATGGTACCGGTGGCCGGCGCCGCGCCAAAGGCCTCGCCCTCGACCGTCCACTTGCCGTAGGCGCCGCCTTCGAAGTCGGCCAGCACGATCGGCTGGCGCTTGGGACGGGAGGCGGGAAAGGTCCGGACCGAGGCCAGGAACATGGTCATCCGCTCGCTGCGTAGGATCTCGTTCAACGGCTCGCAAGGGACGAACTCGCCGCAGGCGCGTTTCACGACGTTTTCCAGCAACCCGACCAGGGCCGCCTCGACCGGTTGCGCCGAGGCGTTCTTCAAGGTGAAATGGAGGATCGTGGCCGGCAAGGCCGAGTCAGGCGCGTTCAAGGGGATGAAGGGGGAGAAGGCCTCCAGGCTGACCGCGACCGGGCAGTCGGTGGCGGCGTACTCCACGCGTCCGATGGGGTATTCGCCGCGAAATCGCACGGCAGGGAACCCCTCGCGGTCGAGCTTGCGGAAGATTCGCTGTGCGCCGCTACGCACGTGGAGGGCAAAGCCCTGTGCTACCTCCACGGCCGGCTTGGTGGGCGACACGTAGGTTCCGCCGCCGGTGCGGAGGTGCGCGTTGAACAGGTCCCAGTGCACCAGGCGACCATCGCCGGTGAGATAGAGTTGTCCGGCTCCGATCCCGCCCACGGGCATTCCTACCGTGCGCTGGTCATCGCCCGAGTACCAGGTCTGCTGGCCGCGCGCGAAGAGGGACTGGACCCACTGCGGGTCGAGCTTCTTGTCGGCTGGAACGAAGTGGTCCACGACGTCGGACGGCTGGAAGGGTCCGGCGACATCGGCCAGGCCGCCCCAGGTGGCCAGCGCGGTCGAACCCAGTCCGACCAGGCGTACGAAATCGCGGCGATCGATGGCCGGACCGCAAGCACCAGAACACGCGCAACCTTCCGTCCGATCGTTGGTCGTCATGGGGCGCCTGTCTCCTTTCCGCGCAGGAATGAATGTCAGGAGTCCCTGTTGCGCAAAGTCCAAGCCGGGGCATCCTGAACGAAGCGAAGGATCTTATTGAGGTCCGCATTGCCAATGACCGTTCCGCGGCCGCGGGAGCCCAGGATTCCAGCCGTGCCGGCTGGAATCCAGACGGAATTGCGATCATTGGCTGCGCCGGCATCAATAAACCGGGCGGATTCTTCGCTTCGCTCAGAATGACCGACCTCAAGGCGGCTTTCCGCAACAGAAGCTCAGGACGCTGCTGGTCTGACGATGGACTCCGGGGACGCGAGGATGGGATGGGCCTCGGCTGCCGCCGGGCGGCTACACCCCGTAGAACTGGGCAGCATTGTCGTGGAAGAGCTTTTTGCGGTCCACGGCGCTGCGCGGGGCCACGATTTGCCGCAAGACGGTGATCCACTGCCGCAGCGTGGCGACGCGCATGCACACCGGCCAGTCGCCGGCAAACATCACCCGGTCGGGCCCAAAACTTTCCAGGCAGTGGTTGACGATCGGCGCCAGGTCATCGCCGGTCCAGTGATCGCGGTCGGCGCGAGAGATGATGCCCGAGATCTTGCACACGATGTTCTTGCGATTCGCCAGGGCGGCGATGTCTCGCCGCCACTGGTCGGGGTCGTGCGTGGCGGCCTCGGTAGCCGGCGAGCCGGGCCGGCGGAAGGCCTTGGGATCGGCGTTGCCGCAATGATCGAGGATGAACCGCGTGCCGGGGCACTGGTCGACCAGCTTGGCGCCCTGGGCCAGGTCCTTCACGGGCAGGCAGAGGTCGAAGCTCATGCCCAATTCGCCCAGCAGGCGGACGCCGGCCACCAAGGCCTCGCTGATCTGCACCTGCTTCTGCCCCGGCGCGGTGCGGAGGATTTCGCGCACGCCCTTGATGTACTGGTTGCCCTTGTAGCGGCGGATATAGTCGCGAAAACCTTCGCTGGCCACCTGGGCGCCGATCACCGCCGCGCGCGTCAGGCAGTTGGGTTGGCTGCACAAGCCGATGATGTAATCGGCTTCGGCCGCTTTCTGCGAGGCCTCGACGGCCACCTCCATGTAGATCGCCTTGACCACGCCCAGTCCGGCGGTGGCCTGCAGATAATCGCTCAGCAGGAAGCTGCGATTGAGGATTGGCGACGACTTGACCCAGGGCAGGCTGAGCTTGGAGAGATCCCACAGGTGTTGGTGCGTGTCGATGATCGGCGGATCGGTCCCTTCGGCCGCCGGAAGGGCAGAGATCGGCCCCAGGGCCAGACCGGCAGCGCCGGCTGCGCAGGCGCCGAGGAAGTCTCGTCGGTGGACGTGCATGTTACGCTCCGCAAGTGGATGTCGGATGTCGGATGTCGGATGTCGGATGTCGGATGTCGGATGTCGGATGTCGGGACGCGCCGGTTATGGTTGCAGGACCAGGACCCAATCTTCCTGGTCCGGGGCCTCGAGGAGGGCTGAGGATGGAACCGGCGCCTTGCCTCCCCATTCGCCGCTGCGCGGATTATACCAGCGTGCCTGCAAGGAAGCGATTTTCCGCGGTTCCAGCCGAATGGATCCGCCTGCAGGCAGATAGGCCACGACCAGGTCGCAAGTTGCGCTGGCCGCCACGGCCACAAAGCGCTCCGGATCTTGCTGGCTTGGTTGGTCACGCAACAAACCCTGTGCCGGCCGCAGCCGCCACCAGTCGAGCGAAGTCAGGAGTGCGGCCAGATGCCGCATCTGCTGGCTGCCCGGCAAGTCCATGGCTTGGCGCCACGATTTGGCCTCGCCCGAGCGCGCATGGTCGGCTGGAACCTGGCCCGACGCCGATTGCCAGCTCCACAAGCCGTGGGCGCCGTAGGTCAGGCCGGCCGGCGGCGTGATGAGCACGCTCCACCACGCCGCGCGGCGCACGTTGCAGGCGTTGTGCGGTTGTCGCGACTGATAGGCCAGGTGGTCTTCGTAGGGCGGTTCGAGATTGATGATCGGCCGGCCGCCGAAATTCTGCCAGGACTGCGCGACTGGACCGGAGTGCAGCCACTGCCAGGTCTTGGGCCCGTCGCCGTGCCCGCTTTGATAGCCGAGGAAATCCAGCCAGGGCTCGCCGGACCAGTCTTTCCAGGGCCAGTTCATGCCGGTGGGATGGGTGGTCACAGGGGCGTGCGCGCCGGCGCCGAACAGTTGGCGTCCGATCCGTTGCCACATGGCCGCACTCTGGGTGTAGCGATCGTCGCCGGCCAGGATCCAGACCAGATGGAAGGCGGCGTAGCGCGCTAGCTGATAGCGCGCCAGTCGCAGCAGGTCGGATTCGTCGAGGAACCGGCCCGGGTCTTTGGTCGAGTTGGACCAGATGAGCACGTGTGCTCCGGCCAGACCGTGGCGGTTGGCGGCCTCCAGTCGCGCGTCCAGGCGGCGGAAGAAGAGCGGGTCGATCTGGATTGGATTGCGGCCGGTGAAGGCGGGATGACCCTCGGCGTCGGTCTGGATCACGCGCCAGGGAGCCGTGGCGTTGTACTGCACGACGGTGAATTGCTTTTGCCGGCGGTCCTGCAAGTACGTTTCCCAGTCCGCTTCCGAACTCAGCGCCGGACCTGTCCAGACCGTGTCGCCCAGCCAGAAAAAGGGCGTTCTGTCGGCATGCGTCAGATAGGGTTGGCCGGGCACGACGCGCAGGGGGCCATGGCGCAGGAAGCGATTGTCACTGGGCTGCACAACGCACTGAAAACTGCCGGTGCGATTGTCCAGGCCCGGGATGGCCGGTTGCGAGTGCGTGGTGCACTTCCACAGGCCCGCTTGATCGGGCATGAAACGCAGGCGCCAGGTGCGATCTGCGTCCCAGAAGCCCGGCACCTGTCGGCGTTCGCCCTGCGGCGACACGAGTTCGGCGGTGAAATCCAGGTCGGGCTGTGCGGCGGCCTCCGCCTGGAAGGCGGCCTCCCAGCGGCCCCACAGGGGCACCTGCGGCAGTTCGGCGGCTGCGAATCGGATTTCCGGGCCGAGACTCGCGGCCACGGCCAGAAGGGCAATCCCAATTGAGGAGCGTCTCATATCACCCATCTTCTATCTGGTGTACATGGATGGCATTCCAGCCAGACCGGCCTGGCTGGGGTGTGCTGTCGCCGCCGGACATGATCGCTCCGCGGACAAGCGGCGTCAATGATCCAGCGGGGCGGCCGGTCCGGGCGACCAGCGTTCGATCACGGTGTAGCGCAAGACCAGGCCCGAGAGGATCAGCACCGCGCCGGCCACGGTCCAGGGGGCCGGTCGTTCGTCCCACGCCAGGAAGACCCACACGGGCATCAACACCGGCTCGACGAGGCCGATGGCGACGGCCTCCTGGCTGCTGATGCCGCGCAATCCGCGCACGAAGCAGAAATAGGGGAGGCCCATCTGCCAGATGCCGAACCCGGCGAGCACCAACAGTTGCAGCGGCGAAGGCCATTGCCCTATGTAGAGAATCCAAGGCAGGAGCGTCAAGGCGGCCAGCGCATGGCACAGGGCCACCAGAAAGGCCGCGTTCTCCTGGCGCAGCCACCACATGCTCACGACCACGGTGGCATAGGCCAGACCGGAGGCCACGCCCAAGGCCACGCCCAGTCCGGCTTGTCCGCGGCTCTCGAAGGCCAGGATCGTGCCGACGCCGATCATGGCCAGCAGCAGCGGCAGCAGTTCCTTGCGGTCCGGCAGGTGATGCAGGAAGAACATGCTCAGCAAGAAGACCCAGAACGGGCAGAGGTTTTGCAGCCAGATGGCGTTGGCGGCGGTGGTCAGGACGATCGAAGACAAGTACACCGCATTCATGGACGCGAAGCCCACACACAACGGCACCAGGGCTTTGTTCCAACGCGGCTGCCGAGCAAAGGGCAGCAAGAAGAGGGCGGCAAACAGGGCGCGCCAGAACGCCAGGGTCAGCCCGCGCTGCTCGGCTGGCCAGTCGTGAAACAGCGGCGCCTTGGCAAACAGCCCGCAGGAACTCCACAGCAGCGCTGCGGCCAGCACCCACAGTCGGGCAGCGAAACGGCTGGTCATGGGCTGAGGCATAAGTGTCGATGCCGGAATGCTAAGTGGAAATCGCGGAACAGCGAATGCCAGCCAATCCGTGCCCCTTCGGGCCTTGTTCACCTTTCGACGCAAGGGTTCCCACGCAATCAGTCCTTTTGCGTCTCCTCCAATTCCTTCCACCGCAACGACTGGTGACGTTGCAGTTTTCCCTCGGGTTCGCGGAGGATCAGGCAGGCCGCGCCGGGCGTGGCTTCGATCAACTTCATCCCGCGCTGCGGCCCCAGAACGCTCACGGCGGTGGCCAGGGCGTCGGCCGCCGCGCTGTCGGCGAGGATCACGATCACGCTGCTGTGGTCGGTCAGGCCCAGGCCGGTGCGCGGGTCCACGATGTGTGAGTAGCGGCGTCCCTCGATCTCGACATACTGCCAGATATCGCCCGAGGTGGCGACGGCCGTGTGGGCCAGGCTCAGGTGCTGGGTGGGCTTGCCGTGGAGTTCCAAAGGGGCGATGCCGATGGTCCACCCCGACTTGCCCGGGGGCGGGGCGGACATCCCCATATCGCCGCCGGCCACGATCAGGGCCGATTCAATTCCCGATCGGCGCAGGGTTTCCATGGCCTGCGCCACGGCGTAGCCTTTGGCGATCCCCCCCAAGTCCAGGCGCATCCCTTTTTTCAACAGTTCCACCTGACGGGTTTTGGGCAACAGGCGGATCTGGCGATAATCGACCAGTTCGCGAGCGGCGGCCAATTGGCTTTGGGCGGGCAAGACCTCGCGTCGCCGGGCGCGTCGCCAGAGACGCACCACAGGTCCGACGGTCACATCGAAGGCCCCGTCGGATCTTTCTGACAGTTCCTGCGCTTTCTGCAGCACGTTCCACAGATCTTCGCTGACCGCAACGGCGACCCCCTCGCCGGAAGTACGCGAGAGGCGGGTCAATTCGCTTTCAGGGTCGTAATCGCTGAGGATCGCGTTGAGTTGGCGGAAGCGCGCGAAAGCGGCTTGCGCGGCCCTGGTTGCGGGGTCCGGAGCGTCGGCGTACAATACGATTTCAATAGGTACGGCCATTTCGGTTTGCGTGAAGCTGTAGCGTTGTGCTTCTGCGCACGTCGCCGCCCCAAGAACCGCGATGCCGATGCACCATCCGACCATGTGCCTAGCCTTTGTTGAGGTTTGCGTTGCCGCGGAACGCCTCGCACGCGTGCGAAACTCGGATTCCGATCGCCTGCAAACGAGAGCCGAGTGAACCGCGATCCCTGGCCGCGCCGGCGTCGATCGAGGCAGGTCCTGCCTGTGTTGCTCTGTTGCAGTTTCCACCGTGTCTGACGAAAGGTTGCCCTGCATGACTAGCGTAACTGGCTTTCGACGTTTCTTGCAAGTGTTGTCGGCGGCGGCGGTGGCGGGCTTGGTTACCATGAGCCTCACCGTGGCCCAGGATAAGCCGGCCGGCGATGGGAAGTTTGATCCGACCATGGTGCCCACCGTGAAGTGGCTGCCCTCGCCCGTGGCCGTGCCCAACGCCGAGGCCAAGGCCGAAGGGGAAATGAAGGGTTACAAGGAAGTGGTGCCGGGCACGGACATCACGTTCGAGTTGGTGCCGATTCCCGGCGGCAAGTACATGCGTGGCGCGAGCGAAGAGGAATTCAAGAAGGCCAACAAGGACGATCCGGAAGCCAAGTACGACGAAGGGCCGAAGCACGAGATCGAGATCGAGCCTTTCTGGATGGGCAAGTGCGAAGTGACCTGGGACGAGTATGAGCAGTGGGGACTGGGTCTGGACCTGCAGCGCCGCCAGTTGCTGAAGACCCCCTTGACCCCGCGCGACGAACTGCCCGACGCCATCACGCGTCCCACCAAGCCCTATACCGACATGACCTTCGGCATGGGCAAGGAAGGCTACCCGGCGATCTGCATGACCCAGTTGGCGGCCTCTTCCTACTGCAAGTGGCTGTCGGCGAAGACGGGGCGTTACTACCGCCTGCCCACCGAGGCCGAGTGGGAATATGCGGCCCGGGCCGGAACGCAAACCGCCTATTCCTTCGGCGACGACCCGCAGAAGTTGGGTGAGTACGGCTGGTACTTCGAGAACAGCGAAGACAAGTACCACAAGGTGGGGCAGAAGAAGCCCAATCCCTGGGGGCTGTACGACATGCACGGCAATGTCTGCGAGTGGGTCATCGACCAGTACGTGCCCGACTTCTACAAGCAGTTTGCGGGCAAGGTGACGAAGAACCCCTTTGCCGCGCCCAAGACCGAGTTTCCCCGCACCGTGCGCGGCGGCTCGTGGGACAGCGACGCGGGCAAGTGCCGCAGCGCGTCGCGCATGGGCAGCAACAAGGACTGGAAGATGCAGGACCCGCAGATCCCGCAAAGCATCTGGTACTTGACGGATGCCGACTTCGTGGGCTTCCGCGTCGTGCGCCCGCTGCGCGTGCCGACCGTCGAGGAATCGGCCGTGTTCGAGCCTGACTACGAAGCGATCAAAGAGTTCCGCGAAGCGGAAGCCGGAAAGCAGTAGTCACAACTTCATCGCGTCAGGGGCAAAGGGGTGGGCGCGTCTGCCCCTTTGCCGCCTGCGTTTTCCGCTCCTCCATTCGACCTCTCTCCCTCTCCCCGCTAGGAGTTCCTATCCATGACGCAGAAGAATTCGACTTCCCGCCGCGATTTTCTGAAGGCTTCGTCGGGCGTGCTCGCCGGGGTGAGCCTGGCTGGCGGCGTGAACCTTGGTCGTTCGGCCCACGCGGCGGGCAGCGACGTGATCAAGATCGCCCTGATCGGCGCGGGCGGGCGCGGCACGGGCGCCGTGGTCCAGCAGATGAACGCCGACTCGAACGTGAAACTCATCGCCGTCGCGGACGCCTTTCCGGATCGCATCGAGAAGAGTCTGACCCAGATCCGCAAGCAGTACGCGGCTCAGGTCGACGTTCCGCCCGAGCGGATGTTTTCCGGCATGGATTCGTACAAGCAGGCGGTGGCCGCGGGCGCCGACCTGGTCGTGTTGGCGGGTCCTCCGGGCACGCGCCCGCTGCAGTACAAGGCCGCCATTGAGGCCGGCAAGCACGTGTTCATGGAGAAGCCGTGTTGCGTGGACGCGCCGGGCTACAACATGCTGATGGCCACCAACAAGCTGGCCGACGAGAAGAACCTGTTTGTGGGCGTGGGCCTGCAACGCCGCCATGAGCCGATCTACATGGAGACCGTCAAGCGGCTGCAGGACGGGGCCATCGGCGACATCGCCTTCACACGTGTGTACTGGAACGGCGGAGGGATCTGGAACCGCGAGCGCTCCAAGCTGGCTGAGTTGCTGGGCCACGAGCCGACGGAGCTGGAATACCAGGTCTACAACTGGTACCACTTCTGCTGGCTCAGCGGCGACAACATCTGCGAACAGCACATCCACAACATCGACGTGGGCAACTGGGTCCGCGGCGACAAGCACCCGGTGGAAGCCAATGGCATGGGCGGCTGCACGGCGCGCTACCTTGGCGCAGCGAAGGGCACCGGCCAGATCTTCGATCACCACTTCGTGGAGTTCACCTACGAGGACGGCACGAAGATGTTCAGCCAGTGCCGGCACATGAAGAGCTGCTTCAACAGCGTCTCCGAGGCGGCTCACGGCCCCAAGGGCACCTCGAACTGCGCCGGGAAGATCGAAGGCGCCAACGCCTGGGCCTTCGACGGCAAGAAGGTCAGCGGCCATCAGCAGGAGCAGACCGATCTGCTGGCCGCGATGCGCGCCGGAAAGCGTTACAACGAAGGCTATGTGGGCGCCAATGCGAGCTTGACCGCCGTGCTGGGCCGCGAGGCCAACTACAGCGGACAAGTGGTGAAGTGGGACGATCTGGTCGCCAAGGGCAAGTCCGAGTTCCCCAAGGACCTGGCCTGGAGCGCCCCGGCCCCGGTGCAGAAGGACGCCAACGGCGACTACCCCATTCCCATGCCTGGCGTCTACAAGCCTTGGTGAGTCGGGGGTGAAACCGCGCGAGGGTCCGTGGCCGGTGTGGCGGGACCCATGCGGGATGACGCGATGCATTTTCCGGCCGACTGCGGGAACTCCGGCAGTCGGCCGGTTTTTTTGCGTGCGGAGAGGGTGCCCTCATGCGGCGGCGGTTGGTTTAGGGGAAATGGGTAAGGTTTGACGTCCGTGCCGCATTCTCTGTTTTTGCCGGATATGCCGGTTCGATGAGTTCTGAGGAATCTACCGGTTGTCCGGTGGACTCGTGCGCCTATTGCTGCGGTCGAACGCTCGTTGAGAGTGTCGGAGACGGGCTGTTCTGCGTTGCCGCTTGGAGCGATGGGCACTCGTTGATTCGCTATTGGGCAGGAGCAGAGCATGACGGTGCGATGGCGTCTTTTCATTTCGATCGCGGTGCTCGGTGCCGGACTGTGGGCCCTGAGTACGGGGGCGCTGAAGGCCGCTGACGATACCCTGGAGGATACGCTTGCGGAAGAGTCCTCGGCTGAGCCTCGGCGTTTGCCGGAGGATGCGGATGGCCCTACGCATCGTGTGGCGCAATCGCGCCGATCGAGTTCGGAGTCGCGGTTGCCCACGCTTCCGCCCACTCCCAAGGAATTGCCGTGGGTGGCCAACCAGCCAGCGCCGAGTGGGTCAACTCCTGTCGCTCCTTTGCCCAAGTCGGAAGGGCCGGCGACCAGTCCAGTCCAGAGGCCCACTCGATTGCCTCCCACCACCGCCGCACCGGCCCCGGCCCCGGTGCCGGCTTCAACTCCATCGGTTCCGACCGCGGCAGGCCCCGATCCGGCCTACGACCGTCCCGCCGGAATCGAGTCGGGTTGTCGGGAGACGTGCGCGTGTTCTCCGCGCCGCGCGCGTTGTGCGTCCGGCGAAGCATGCGGCGAAGCGGCCGGTATGGGGAGCGATGGGTGTGACAGGTGTGCGGGCCAGTGTGGCGATTGCGCCGGCCGCCAGCCATGGACGCTGCCGCAGCCTTGCATGCTGCAGTGTCTGGGGATGCGGTTGGGAGGATGGCTCGAACAGGGAATCAGCGCCACCGGCCGCTACTCCGCCGATGGCTACAACGGCGTGGTCGGCTTCAACGACCGCGACCGCGAGTATCAGATGAACCAGCTCTATCTCTACCTGGAGCGCAAGGTGGATACCGGTGGATGCGGGGCCGATTGGGGCGGCCGCGTGGATCTGCTCTACGGCACCGATGCGCGCTACACGCAAGCCGCCGGCTTGGAAGACCGCTGGCAGCAGAGCGAACGCTTCTACCAGGTGTCGGCTCCGCAATTCTACCTGGATATCGGCCTGAACGATTGGACCGTGCGGATGGGGCATTTCTATACGATCCTGGGGTACGAAGTTGTTCCGGCGCCGGACAATTTCTTCTACTCGCACTCGTACAGCATGATGTACGGAGAGCCCTTTACGCACACGGGCCTGCTGTTGATGCGCAAGCTCGGCGATCAGTTGACGATCAGCGGCGGAGTGACGCGGGGCATCGACCAGTTCGAGGACACCGACGGCCTGGACACGGTCGACTTCCTCGGCGGCGTGACCTGGACCAGCGAAGAAGAACGGCTTTCGCTGGCCTTTGCCATCACGGCCGGCGAGCTCGGCCCGGGCAACAGCACCTGGATCTACAGCACGGTGGCCAAGCTGAAGCTCAGCGAACGTCTGGAATACGTGCTGCAGCACGACTTCGGCCAGAGCGTCGGGGCGACCAAGGCCGAGTGGTACAGCCTGCTGCAGAACCTGGTGTACCGGATCAATCCCTGCTGGGCGTTTGGTCTGCGTTACGAGTGGTTTGGCGATCCTGACGGATTCTGTGTGTCGGGCAACGGCGACGGCGATCCGTGGACCGTATACGACAACCCGCACACCGGTCCCTATCAGGGCGATTTCCAGGAAGTCAGCCTGGGGCTGAACTGGAAGCCCAGGGCCAACCTGACCTTCCGTCCGGAGTTGCGTTGGGACTGGTTCGCCGGCAGCACCGAGGCCGGCAGCGAGCGGCCCTTCGCCGGCAATCGCAACAGCCAGTTCATGGCCGCGTGCGACATGATCGTGACCTGGTGAGCAACGCCATGGGAGGCCGGATGCGCGCGGGCCATCGGCAACCGGCGGTCACTCCTCCAGCACGTCGTTGAGCACTTCCTCGTTGACGTAGATCGGGAGGGTCGGATTGCAGGTCACCGCCACGGCGATGGCGTCCGACGGCCGGGCATCGATCTCCACCAACTCGCCCGCGGCGCGGATGCGCAGTTTGGCGTAGTAGGTGTGCTCCTTCAGCTCGCTGATGACCACATCCTGGAACTCGGCGCCCAGGCCTTCCACCACACTCACG
Source organism: uncultured Planctomycetales bacterium (assembly GCA_937889015.1). Taxonomy (GTDB): domain Bacteria; phylum Planctomycetota; class Planctomycetia; order Pirellulales; family Thermoguttaceae; genus CALARR01. The sequence goes on from CALARR010000058.1 coordinate 44,992, forward strand.
ATCAGGTCGTGCGTCAGAGGGCGGGGCGAAGGATAGCCCTTCACCCGGCGATCGATGCTGGTGGCCTCGAAGATCCCGATGAGGATGGGGAAAGTCCGATGGCCTTCGGTTTCCTTCAGGTAGATCATCTGCTGGTCGCTGATCTCGCTAATGATGATCCGCGATAGCTCCATGCGCACGGGCATAACGCCTATCCTTCCCACCGAGACTTGCTGCGGGCGCCTGGCCCGGATTCGGGTGCAGGCGGGGCTCCCTGAACGACCGCCACCGGCCGGGCATCCGGCAAGACGAACGGCAGCGAGATTTCCAGGAGCCGACCCCAAAGCCTCATTATAAATGACCGGCCGCTGCAAGGGCTAGTGCGTGTCGCACACACGTGTGGCGTTGCCAGCGGCGCATCGCCACGGTTCTGAAAGCGAAAAAGCCGCCACAGGTGCCTGGAACGCGCTCGATCGAGGTCCGCATTGCCAATGACCGCTTCGCGGCCGCGGGAGCCCTGGATTCCAGCCGGTACGGCGGGAATTTGGACGGAATCGCGATCATTGGCTGCGCCGGCATCAATAGGGTCTGCCGGCCGGAGGTGGGTCGAACTGCGGTGGGGGCGATGTCGCCCCCAATTCGCCGGTCTGGGCGCTAGCCCAGGTCCCGCCCTTCGAACAACAGCAGCGCCAGGATCATGGCCATGGCGCTGTATAGCAGACAATAGCCGCCGGCCACCGCCAGATAGTCCAGCGGCACCACCTGGCCCGTGGCCACCGCCGCCTGGATATTGAAGTGTTCCAGCACCGGCAGCACCGTGGTGAACAGCCGGGCCATGAAACGCACCGGATCGATATTCTGCGCGCTGGACTGCAGGAGCAGGGGTGAGAGGTGCCCCAACACGTAGACCGAAGCGCAGATAATCAGGTTCGGCACGATCGGCAGCCGTGTGGAGACCGCCACACTGATGGAAGCCAGCACGACCGCTTCCATGAACGACAGCACCAACCCGGGCACGATCTTCTGGACTTCCGTCATGCACTGGCTGGTCGTGGGGGGTGGAAGGGCCGATTCGCGCGCGTCGTAGACCACCTTGTACGACACGGTCGCCAGGAAGATCGCTCCCAGCACAATGAAGAGGATCGCCACCGGGCCAAGGATCCCCAGGAACTTGCCCAGGATGAACTGCCAGCGGGCAATCGGTTTGGAGAGGAGCGTGAGGGCCGTGCGCCCATCGATTTCGTCGGCGATCGAAGTGCTCGCGGTCCACAGGGCCAGAATCGTCGCGAGGACCATAATCAGCGTCAGGCCCTCATCCTTCACGACCTTGATGTCTTCGCCGAAGGTGTTGTACGGGATGACGAGGAAGAGGAGCAGCGCAAAGGTGCCGATCACCAGCAGCAACCAGAACAGCGGCTGCCACAAGGCCTCCTTGGTGGTGGTCCAGACGATCGCCGCGAGGCGGGGGGTCGCCGCTCGCAGCAACATGGCCACGGCCCACAGCAGGACGGCTGCCGCGACTCCACCGGCTGCCACGACCACGCACGGCTTAAGCCAGGTGGGCAGAAAGTAGAGAAGGTCTTCAAACCACAGCGCGTCTTCGGCGGCGAGTATCGGCCAGATCATGCAACATTACTCTCGCTGTCAAGGCAGTCGATGCCGGTCGCGGAACGGTCGCTGCCAGTCTTATGATCTTCAGAAAAGGAACGCAACACGCAGGTGGCGCTTGTACCGAGAAACCGGGCTCCCGCTGGTCGCCCTCGTTGCACTGCTTGTCTGAGGGTCAATAGGTCGCTAAGCGCATCGGAATCACTAGGATGGCCTACGCCGGTAAGCCTGGGGTTAGAAGCGGATTTCGAACTGGTGAAACTGGCCCGTGGCGGGTAAGGCGTTCTGCTGAATACCGGCAATATAGTGCCCCAAGGCCGATTGGATGGCGGCCAGGAACCGTTCCACTTCGGTCGGGACCCCCTCCACCACGACTTCCACACGCCCGTCGCGTATGTTCCGCACAAAGCCGGCCACTTGGTAGTCCTGGGCCAGGTTGCGGGTCGTGTAGCGGAAGCCGACGCCTTGCACCCTGCCTGAGTAGTAGGTCTCGCGTCGTTGTGGGGCTTCGTCTTCGTTCACTCCGGCCTGTTCCTGCGGGCACCGCGCCCCTTGCCGATCCCGAGGCTTCCCCCTCATCGCCTCAAGGGCGGAATCTGCAGGATCATTGTGTTGCGATTCAATATAGGGCATTTGAAACAGCGCTGCCAGGGTCCAGATCGCGCGCCGAATCGTCTGTTATCGGTCGACAGGGAGCGGACACTTGAGAAACGAGACTGGGGCTACTGCCTGTTTTTTGTGCAACCGCGCCTCTGCTGAATCTCGCGGCATGGTTGCACAAAAAGACGGCGTTGCTGGGGCCGTGCCATAAGTGCTATCACTGCAAGGATCTGCAGCGAGCCCTTGACTTCCGTTCATCATTGCCACGAGTTGGTGACTATTCCCGAACTCCTATATCCACTCGTGTCCGCCATGGAGACAAGCAATGATTGAGATTCACCGCGAACAGGAGGTTCTAGACTCGGCACGGAAGCTGTTTCACGGCGGAGCGGACTGGGTCACGCTCTATCGGGAAGTCCTGGGAGTGCGGGGGCTGATCCGCCGCCTGTTCCCCACGCACCAAGAACTCACGCAATTTGAGCAGACCGAGGCCTATCAGGAAATCCAGCTCATGCTGCGGGAACTGCGTCAGAGAGGCGTGGCTGCGGGAGCCGGGCTCGAACCGACACGGGTGATCACCGTTCGCCTGCCCCGGAGCCTGCACGACGCCCTGAAGACCGAGGCTCACGAGCACGAGACGAGCATGAACAAGCTCTGTATCTCGAAACTCCTACAATTCATCGACAAGCGTCTGGTTCCGACCGACAGTTCAGTTTTGGAGGACGAGCCTGCCCCGACCGAGTAGCGAAGTTCGGCAAGCCCTCGATCGCCGCTGGGCCAGGAGGCACCGAGCCGAGCAGGTCCACGGCGGTGTCGCGTACGCGCTGGAGAGGGTTATTTCTCGTTCTGAGCGGACGGCTTTCGAGTCTTCTTTCGTACGGTCAGCCCCAGGCCGGTTTTGCGGTCGTAACGGTCCGCTGAAAGAGGGGTCGGTCGGAAGTCCTCGGTGTACTTCTGCCAGATCAAGAGCATTCGCCGCATTTCCTCCAAGACGGGCCGCAGGGTGGGATCGCCGGCGAGGTTGTGGAGTTCGTGCGGGTCGGATTCGGTGTCGTAGAGTTCTTCCTCGGGCGAAGGCTGAGCAAAACAGCTCATCTGCTCTGGCCGCAGCTTGCCTTGTTCTCGCAGGGTCTGCATGGCCTGGAAGGTGGCGCTGCGCACGGCGTCGGCCGGAGGCGTGTGGGGCATTTCTGGCACGTCGTTGCGCACATAGCGGTAGCGAACGCAACGGATCGATCGCTCGTAGGCCATGTAGTCGTGCCAGTTGTGCTCGGAGTAGGCGTATTGCCGCACGGTGGCCAAGGGGTTGAACAGCACAGGCACGAGGCTTGTGCCTTGCATGGCCGAATGAGGCGCAATGCCCCCCAACTCCAATATGGTCGGGGCCAGATCTACTGTACTGACCAGGCTCTTGCTGCGGGAACCGGGCACAACCAGGCCCGGCATACGCACGATCAAGGGGGTGCGCACACCGCTGTCCAGGACCCGGGTCTTGCAGCGTGGAAAGGGGCGACCGTTGTCCGACAGGAAGGCCACCAACGTGTTGTCCAGCACCTCTTGTTCGCGCAACTCGTCCAGCACCTGGCCCACGTTCTGGTCGAGCCGGGCGATTTCGTCGTAGTACAGGGCCAGGTCTTGCCGCACTTCGGGAACGTCCGGCAGGTAAGGCGGAACCTGCACCTCCGCCGGTTTGTGGGGCGCGTGGATGGCGTCAGGCAGGTAGGGCCGGTGCGGATCGCTGGAGGCCAGCCAGAGGAAGAAGGGCTTGTCCTGGGGGCGATCGCGCAGCAGCGAAAGCCAATCTGCATAGCTGCCGGCTCCGCCTCCTTCGCGCACCATGTCGAACTTGGATTTGGCCGCCGGCCCCAGGTGCCACTTGCCCGCCGCCGCCGTGAAATAACCTGCGTCGCGCAGCAGTTGCGAAAGGGTGACTTGCTCGGCAGGCAACGGCATGTGCAACTCCGGCGCGCCGGTGGCATGCGGATAGCGGCCGGTGAGGATGCTGGCGCGGCTGGGGCTGCAGGAACTGCAGGTGAGGAAGGCCTTCTCGAAGAGCATCCCTTCCTTGGCCAATCGCGACAGGTTGGGGGTCTGCACGTGGCGATTGCCATACGGCGCACAGTCGTCCCAGCCCATGTCGTCGGCGACGATGATCACGAAATTCGTGGGCTTCGCCTCACCGCGCGCCCCGTCCGGACAACCGAACGCCAGCAGGACGCTGGCCGCTGCGATGACCGCGATTTGCCGGAAGCCGCTTGAGGATGGGTTTTGGGATGGGGTCTTAACAGGCATCGCGATGCCAACGTCAGCAGTGGGAGGAAGCGGCGGGCACGGGGCGAACATTGGGCGGGACCCAGCCAAGTCGCTCTGCGGCGCCGACCGCCTTGTTCGTGCGGCCAGCCCCAGGCGAGGGCCAGGGGGCATGTTGGGGCGGTGGGTCGACCAATCGCCCTCCAGACCATAGCACCTAGGCCTTTGCCGTGCAAGGGTTTGGGCTCGAATCAACCAGATTTTGCCGCCCGTTTCCAGGGTGCATCGGCACTTGACTCCTGCGAGACGCCCGGACGGGCGGTGGCCGTGCGGGTCTGGCGATCGGCACGTGGCGCGCGTTGACACCTCTGCCTGTGCTGACTAGGGTAGTGGTCTTCCGGAAATTGCCCGGCGAATCGAGCCTTGGGTCGCTGCGGGTGATGGCCGGTCGGGCCTCGAAGGAGACAGTCCATTATGTCGCAGATTCCCGCTGCTCTGGTCACGGGCGCATCCCGTGGTATTGGTCGTGCGATTGCCGAGAGGTTGGCCAGCTTGGGGTATGCCCTGGCCGTCAACTACGCGACTCGGCCCGACGCCGCCGACGAAGTGGTCAAGGCGATTCAATCCCGTGGAGGACGCGCCGTCGCGATCCGCGGCAACGTGGGCGCCGCCCCGGACCGCCAGCAGTTGCTCCAGCAGACTCTGGCCGAATTCGGCCGACTGGACGTGCTGGTCAACAACGCGGGAATCACCTCTCAGGGGCGAAAGGACGTGTTGGAGGCTACGGAAGAAAGCTGGGACCTGGTCTTCGACACCAATCTCAAGGGGCCATTCTTTCTCACCCAAGCGGTGGCCAAGGCCATGATCGAACTGATCGGGCAGAAACGGATTCCGGCGGCAAAGATCGTCAATATCTCCTCGATTTCGGCCTATGCTGTCTCCACCAATCGGGCCGATTACTGCATGACCAAGGCCGCGCTGGGCATGATGACCCAACTCTATGCCACACGGCTGGCCGACGACGGAATCCAGGTCTTCGAGGTGTGCCCAGGCGTCATCGAAAGCGACATGACGGCCCCGGTGAAGGCCAAGTACGACCAACTGATCGCCGAAGGCCTGTGGCCGATTCGGCGTTGGGGTCGCCCCGACGATGTTGCTGAGGCCGTGGCTGCGATCGTGTCGGGAAATTTTCCGTTCACCACCGGGCAACGCTTCGACGTCGACGGCGGGTTCCACATCCGTCGGTTGTAGTCCCGAGGGGGCGCTGGCGATTCCCTGCGGTCCGGCGTGGAGTGCCCACGGGGGCTTCATGTCCGGTGCCGATGTCCTTGCTGACGGCTGATAGCTGGCAGTCCGGCTCCTGCCGGACTGTGCTGGTTGGGCAGGCCCTGCGGATTGAGCTAAATATTCTGGCTTCTGCGGGCCGATCCTAGGTATGAGGCAAGGATACCCCCGGGGGATCGTTTTCGTATCGGTCCTACCCCGTCAGTCAGGAAGGCAGGGGCCCCCGTGCGTGTGTGTTGTTTCAGAATGTTGTTCGTGGCACTAGCCGGCGTCTTTTTAGCCGGTGGTTGTTCGCCGCATCGCACGTATTGGGCGCGGGGAGAGTGGTCCGTTCGTTGGGGCCATCCTTGTCAGCAGACCACGGTGCCTCAAGGCGACGAGGAGGCGCGTCCCGCACAAGACGCGGAGGCGTCATGTCCCCCGCCGTCCGAGGTGGTGTGTGAAGGGGGGAAGCGGGCCTGTGGACGGTGTCGGCGTTGTCTCGGTTGGGCCCATGGACTAGCGAAGAAGGCCTCGGAACCGGAAGTGGTTGCGGCCGGGTACCGCCATCCCAACCTGCATCCGGTGCCGACGCGGCCTGTGTTTGCACCTATCGAGTCCCAACCCGGCTCGATGGAGATGGTCCCTTCGTCTCCTGCCTACACGCCTGATCGGTCGCCTCCGAAACCGATTCACATGCCGACCCCTCCGGTGCCGGAAAGGCTCCCTCGCGCAACTCCGGAGTCGGAGGCCAAGAGCGACCAGGTCACCACCAGCGCTCCCCGTGAATTAGATCGGGGCGGAACCGCCGAGAGCTGGGTCTTTCGGGCCACCGGCGCGCGCGCCCTGGAATCGGGCAGTGCGTCTCGTCAGGCGGGCACTGCAGGATGGCAGTTGCGACGCTATTGATGCGGGGGCAGTCTAAGAGCCGGTCCCAGAACCTTGTTGGCAGCTCAGTCTTGCTGGGCCGCCCGACGTGGCTGGGGTGGTTCTGGGATCGGTTCCAAGATCGCCATTCCGGGCGGATTCCCGCGGATGCGGCTGGAATCCGGGGCTCGCGCAGCCGCGGACCGATCATTATTGGATGTCAGAAAGGGAATGTCGCAGTTGTCGGGCTCGTTGCCCAGGAAAGCCGGCCTTCCGATGGTCGGCCTCACGGCATTACTTACCTGAGACGCAATAGCTATGCGGACCGCAATAGTGCGTGTCGCAAACACGCGTAGCGTTCCCGGCGGCGTGTCGCCACGCGGTTCCCAAAGGGAAAGAGCCGCTGCGGGTGTCTGAAACGGGCTCTCATCCGGGCGGCTCGCGGTCGTCTCTCTATTCTGGCCAGTCTCTCTATCTCTGCAGACAATTGGGAAGCTGGGGGCTCTGTACGGGTGGTACCCCAGGCGGTCAAGGCGTTCGATTGCAAGGACCGATGAACTCTGGGTGTCATCGCGCGGGGGCGACGGGGACGTCTGTTGCTCGGCGTGCGGTGGGTGCGGAAGCTCACGTTCCAGTCAACCCTCTGCGTTAGGCTCCCATGCTCGACCGACCCGCACGGAAGCAAGTATCAGGCCGCGCCAGCATTTTTTGTTTGCCTGCCAGCCTGTGTTTCCTGAGCTTCCTGGTTTCTGTATCTTACGCTTCTGAGTCGCGACAAACGCCGATCGTCAAGGCGGTTCTGTCGGCGCGTGAGGCGATCGTCAATATCCGTGGCGAGAAGACGGTCAGTATCCATTCGGCCAGCACTTCGTCGGCCACCGATTCCGCGCGCCGCGTGAACGGCATGGGAACGGGCGTGATCGTCGACGACCGCGGCTACATCATCACCAACCACCATGTGGTGGATGGTGTGCGTGAAATCCAAGTCACGCTGGCCAATTGCGACAAGCACACCGCCAAGGTGGTTGCGCGGGATTTGGAGACCGATCTGGCGATCATCAAGATCGATCCCAAGGGGCCGCTGAAGGTCATCCGCGTGGGGATCTCGTCGGACCTCATGGCCGGCGAATCGGTGATCGCCGTGGGCAACGCCTACGGTTACGAGCACACCGTGACACGGGGCATCATCAGCGCTTTGCATCGGGCGGTGCAGGTCAGCGATGCCCAGTACTACGACGACCTGATCCAGACGGATGCCAGCATCAACCCGGGCAATTCGGGCGGGCCGCTGTTGAACATCGACGGCGAGATGATCGGCATCAATGTGGCGGTTCGAGCGGGGGCCCAGGGAATTGGTTTTGCGATTCCCGTGGACAAGGTCATGAGTGTCGCCGCGGACTTGCTGGCCAACAGCAACTCGCGGCGCGCTTGGCACGGTCTGGCGTTGGCCAAGGCCAAGCCGGCGGAAAAGGGCGTGGTCGTGGCCTCGGTGGAACCCGACAGCCCCGCGGCAGAAGCGGGAGTGAAGGTCGGCGACCGGATCACGGCCGTCAACGATATCGATATTGTGCGTCCCTTGGATTTCCACCGGGCTGTGCTGGACCTGAAAGCCGGCGAGCAGTTGGAGTTCGGCATCCAGCGCAAGGACGAGCGGATTGCGATGAGCCTGACGCTCTCCGACCCCACGACGGAAACCAAGTCCGTTTCGCAACCTGGCTGGGAAGTGTTGGGGTTGGAGTTGAAACCGATCCCCACCGAGGATTTCCGGCAGACGTTCCAGACGCGCTATCGCGGCGGTTTGACCGTGAGCAACGTGCGGCCCGAAAGCCCCGCCGCCAACCAGGGCATTCGCCGCGGGGACGTGCTGGTGGGGATGCACATTTGGGAGACGATCTCGCTGGACAACGTCTCGTACATCCTCAACCGTCCCGACTTCACCACGCTCAACCCGGTGAAGTTCTTCATCCTGCGCGGCAACGAGACGCTCTACGGCTACATTCCGGTGGCCATGAAGAAGACCTCGACCGAGAACTAGTGCGTGTCGCACCCACGCGTAGCGTTCCCGGCGGCGTGTCGCCACGATTCCGAAAGCGAAAAGACCGCTGCAGGTGCCCGAAACGCGCTCTAGCGCGTGGCGTGCAGCTCTTGCCGCGAGGTCTCTGCGCCGCGCTGAATCGTGGCCGTGTACGTCCCCGCGGGCAGATAGAGCACTGCGAACCGGCTGGGGACCAGGGCCTGCAGGACCTCGGCTCCGCCGCGCTGCAGGGTCAACGTGGCGGCTTCTGCGCCCAGGTCGACTTCGACGCGCGCCGGCCAGTTGACGGCGCGTGCCAGGCGCACGGCGACGCTCGGAAGACTAGCGTTGCGCGGATTCCAGTACTTGGGCCCCGCCGCGAGCATGCGGTCCATCTGCTGGCGAGCCTGGTCCAAGTAGCCGGGGTCGCCGCAGGCCTCGTGGGCGGCCAGCAGGATGTCGCAATAGATCTCCTGCGACTGGCTGATGCCCCAGTCGTCCTGGTTGTAGCCGTATTCCGGTTCCACGCGCCCGCCATCGAGGAACTGCTGGCCGAACAGGCCCGCCACGCTGTCCAGCTTGCGGAACGTGGCCAGTTGCTTGTCCAGGTAGTCGAGGAAGTAGCGTTTGTCCTGGGGCGTGTCGGCCAGATGCGCGGCCAGGGCCATCTGGTAGTTGCTGTTGAAGCGGCCGTCGCCGTACATCCGTCGCGACAGGGGCCGGACGTTGATCCACCAGTGCCGGGTAAAGTGCCCCACCTCATTGCCCAGCCATGCCGCGTCGATGTAGTCGCGGCCGTGGCGGTAGACCATCTCTTTAAGCAGCGGCAGAGCGGTGAGTTCGTACTGCCGGAAGACGTCGCGAATATAGTAGATCGAGTCGCTGTCGTCGCTGACGCCCGCCTCCTTGGAACTGAGTTGCACCTCGACGTTGTAGGAGACGTCGGGATTCTCGGCGTCGATGAACAAGGGGACGTAGGCTCGCTGCGGATTGCGGCGGTGGTTCCAGACGAACTGGTTGAGTTCCAGCACGCGGTCGCGCCATTTCGCGTCCTTGGTGTACTGGAAGAGCAAGGCCATGGCCGTGCCCAGGCGTCCGTAGTAGTTGATCTTCACGCCGGGGACGAGGCGTCGGCCTGTATCCAGGTCGACCACGCCATACAGCCCTTGTCCTGGCAGCCAATGCTGCCGCCAGATCGCATCCAGGTAGTCGGCCGCTGCCTGGAGCGCTTGGGCGTCGTCGGCGAGGGCGGCGGCAAAATCGGCGGCCCAGGGCGCGGCGTCCACGCAATGCGCGCGCCGCGGCTTGGGCTTGGGCAGGTCCCGCTCGAACAGGCCGCCGATCTTCATTGGCACCAGTCCGCGGTCGGCGTCCAGGCGTGCAAAGTAATCGGCAAACGTGCGGCGATAGGCTTCGATCATGGGCCGATAGTTCAGTTCGCGCCAGCGATCGTAGTGCCAGGTCATGCGCAGCGTCTTGCGTCCCAGTTCGTCGGCCACGCGGAGCATGGCCGCCGCGCAGTACGGATCGAGGCTGTAGTAGGTCTCAGCGCAGCCGTCGGGACGCGGGGCCGTGCCGAAGGGCCCGGTTCCCACAGGGTGGTCCCAGTGGAAGGTCGGACGCACGCGATCGCGCTGTCGTGTGCGATTGAGCCACTGCAGGTTGCTCCAGGCGCGGATGGCAATCAGCTTGTCGGCTGCCCATTTCCGCTCATCGTCCCAGGCGCGTTTGCTCACCGCCCAGACGGCCCAGGGGTGATCGATCCGTTGATTGCGCAGCTCGTGGTAGAACCCGTCGATCCGGGGAACGAGGTCCTCGGCCCGGCCGGACAGCACGCTTCGCTGCATGGCCTTGCGCAGGCCTTCGCCGTCCGCCCAGCGGATGCTGGCCGCGTAGACCTGGCGGTCGAGTGGGTCGCGGAACCACTCCGGCTTGGCCGTCAGGCCCGACAACCCTACGCGAAAATGTCGCTGGGCAATGTCCGCGGCCAACTGCGAACCGGCCACGATGCCCCGCACCAGCGACGTCTTCTCCGCAAGTTCCAGCGACTGCCAGCGCGCGGCGGGCGAATCCGCGTCCGGAGTGGCCTCCTCTCCGGCGCCAGGCCCCGCCATCGTCAGCCACGCCAATACCACGACCAGAAGGCGTATCGGTGAGTTCATGCCCCATCGCTCCTATTTGGCGCTCAGATCCGCACACACCAGTTCCTTGTCGTTGCGCGCGAACACATGGCGATAGGCGAAGGCCGGGTGTGACCAGGTCACGCCGCCGCGCCGGCCGGGCATCTGCGCCTGCGTTGGTTCAATAAGCCTGGCCCGGCTGATCTCCCGAAAACCGTCGGGCGTGAGTTGGGCGATGATCAACTCGCCGCGCTCATTGAACAGCCAGGTGCGCTCGCCGTTGCGAATCAGGTGGACCGTGGCGAACTTATCCTCGGGCACGGCCGACTTGTCTTCCCAGACTTGCTCGCCCGTGTCCAGCTTCAGGCAGCGCAGCACGCCGCGTCCGTCGGCTCCGTAGATGTGTTGTCCGTCGATGAAGGGCGTCGAGTTCAGGCAGTGCAGTGCTTTGCCGTCCGGGACTTCTTTCTTCTTGCGGTGCCAGACAACTTCCATATGCGGCTTGTCGGGCGACAGTCGCAGCAGCACGCTTCCGTGATGGGCCTCCGAAATCAGCAGCAGATCGCCATGCACCACCGGCGTGGCGATGCCGATGGGCCAACTCTGCCAGGGCATGGCGTAGTCCCAGAGCAGGTTGCCGCGCTGGGCATCCAGCCCCACGATCCGGTCGCCCGTCTGGCACACCAGCACGCGGCGGCCGGCCTGAGCGACGACCATGGGCGCCGCGTAGCAGGCCGGGTCGGGCAAGGCTTTCCAACGTTCTTGGCCGCTGCGCTTGTCGAAGGCGCACACGCAGGCGCCCTCCTCGCCGCCGATTTGCACGATCAGCAACTCGCCCTCCACCACGGGCGAGGCGGCAATGCCCCAGTTGGGCATGCGGATCTGGTACTCGGCTTTCAGGTCCCGCTGCCAGCGCACTGCGCCGGTGGCCGCATCCAGGCAGACCAGGTGTCCCATGGCTCCCAGGCCATAGGCGCGATCTTCGTCGATCAACACCGAGGCGCGCGGCCCGGCGCGATAGCCGAAGCCCTCATACTTGCAGGCATAACTGTGCGACCAGAGGTTTTTGCCGGTCTGCCACTGGTAACAGTGGATCCGTTCGTTTTCGGCGGGCTCGCTCACGTGATCGGCGACATAGACGCGTCCCTGGGCCACGGTCGGACCGCAGTAGCCGCTGCCCAGGGGCACGCGCCACTTGATGGCGATCTCCGGGCCGGGGAACTTGCTGATGATCCCCGTTTCGCGCCATACGCCGTCGCGGTGCGCGCCGCGCCATTGCGGCCACTCGTCGGCCGGGGCTGTTGCGAAACAGACAGCGAGACCGAGCACGCAAGTGCAGATGGTGGATTTCGCGATCATGAGGCAACCTGCGGCGGGAGTTGTCTTTGGTGTTCGAGGGGGAATAAGGATATGCGCAATGGGCTCCGCCCACGGCGACAATGCGGCTGTGGATTCCCAACCAACACCGGAGACAAGCGGTCCTCAGGGCTCGTCGAACGCCACACGGACTACCAGGTCCGAGCAGCTCTGGCTGTCGACGCGCACGCGGACCTGGGCCCAACGCGTCTCACCCATCTCCGGACTGTTGGCTGCGCCGAAGGCCATTTCGTTCTTGACGCCGCTGGCGGGCTTGAATTTGCCCGCCGCGTCCAATCGCAGTTTGCCGTCCACGTACACGCGCAGGTCCTGGTTCTTCATCACCACGCGGTACTCGTGGAAGTCGCTGGTGGTGTCCATCTTGCAGGTCAGGCCGCGGTTGCTCCACAGGCCGATGTGATCGGGGCACAACCGCAGCCGTTCGTGCGATACGCCGTTGGAGAGCAAGAGGAAGCTGGAGCCCGAGACGACCTTGGCCCGAGCCTCGACGACCGTTTCCGCCTGCGGATCGGCGCCCCAGGGGAAGCGCCAGTAGTGGAAATCGCCCTGTTGTTGGCCGCGATCGGCGATCAGCAACGCGCCGTCCTCGAGCTTCTCTTCGGTGCGAGCCGAGCCCGTGTCGCGAACCCATGGTTTTTGCGGCAAGCGTTTGCCGTCGTAGACCAAGGTCCACTGGTCGTCGTTGGGGCGAGCGTTTGGATCGACGGCGATTTCCACCTGGTTATCGCCCTGGCGCACAAACTGGACCGGCACATTCAGGTCGAGCCAGCCTTTGTCGAGCTTGCCGCCGGTGAGCTTCTGCCCATTGAACGTCACGGCGACGCGTTCGGCGCGCTTCAGTCCCGGCATTTCCAGGTGGCAGGTCACTTGCGTTTTGTGCCCGGCCTTCTGCACTGCGGCCAGGTCGTCGCCGATGGTGATCGGCAGGCTCAGGGGCTGGCCGATGCGCACGGTTTTGGAGTGGCCGGGTCCGAAGATCGTCACCTTCTGGTGCTTCTCGCCGTCCTTCAGCCACGAGTTGGGCTTGCCGTCGCGGATGGAGACGAAGTACAGCTTGCTCATCGTGCGGAGCTTCTGGGGATCGCCCACCTCGCTCCACACGGGCGACTTGGGATTGAACAAGTTGAAGACGTGGATCCCGTCGGCCCCGGCCAGCCAGGCGTTGGCCGCTCGGCCGCGGTAGCTTTCCGGCGAACCGCGGCGGAAGCGGCTTTCGCCCTTGACGCGCGAATCGCTCAAGCAGGGATACACGGTTACGCCGTAGCGATGCCCCAAGTCGACGCTGTATTGCCACGGATTGAGCTGGAAATAACAGGTGGTGATGAGCATGTCCAAGAGGCCCTTCTGCAACCACTGCTGCAGATCGAAACCCATGTCGCGGCAGAACTCGACCGAGTCCGGCACGCGGATGGCCACCAGAATGGGCCGGCCGCGGGCCATGCCGACCTCTTCGGTCATGGCGCGCACGCGGGCCATGAACTCGCTCAGCATGGCGCGCTCGGCGTCGTTGGCCGCCCCGCCAAAGGCCGTGCTCTTGAAGTAACACAGGTGCCGGAAGTAGTCCAACTCGATCCCGTCCACGTCGTAGTTGCGACAGACCTCTTCCAGATAGCGGAAAGCCAGGTCGCGAATCTCGGGGCGGGCGTAGTCGACCGAACTCCAGCGCCCAAAGGGTGAACGCTTGATCGGATCGCCCACCAGCCAGTCCGGGTGCTCCATCTTCAAGGGCGGGTAGAGCAGATAGGGCTTGTCGGGCCGATGGGCCGCGTCGTGCGTGTCGTTCATCCGCATCGACCAGAAGCTCTCCATGCCGTGCTGATGCGCGAAGTCCACGTTCACCTTCAGGCAGTCCGCGCCCTGGGCGATCATCTCCTGGGCCACGTTGCGCATGGTGGGTTGGATGTCGTACTTTTGCGACTGCCGATCGAGGACCGTGCCGACCTTGGTGCCGTGGGTGAAGAAACTGAAGCCCGAGCTGATCGAGCAATAGGCGACCGCGTCCACCTGGGTGCCGACCAACGCCGTGGTGCGCATGGCCAGGAAGTCCTCGGCTGTCAGCGGCTTGTCCTTGGGGTAGTACAGACAGTCGCAGCCGTCATTGTTGAAGATCACGCGGCGCTGGCGATGGGCCAGTTCCTTGCGCGTCTGGCGAAGCTGGTCCAACGACAAGGGTTTCTTGGCGGTCGCGTTTTGGGCGGCTGCATTTCCTGTGCCCAGAGCAAGGAGCACGACGGCGGCCACTGGATAGAGAAACAAACGTACGGCACATCGCATGGTGCAAAACCTCCGATTGGCAGGCGATAGTCAAGAGGGGGATAGCCCCATTCTATCGGCTCGGAGAGAGCCCCTGCAATGTGCCGTGGACAGGTTTTCCGAACGCCGGCGAGAATCTACCGGACAGGTTGATGGATCACGAAAACAGGAAAGCACAAAAGCAGATTTGTCCTATTGACGCTGGTCAGCTCCCTTTCGTGTTCTCGTGCCTTCGTGCTCCCATTCTGTCTTCTGTCTGCCGTGGCGCGCGAAACGGTTGCGCGGCCAAGGGTGTGGCGGCCGTTTCGGATAGAGGCTGGCGAGATCATTCCGCCACGGGCACGGGCAGCTTGCCTTGCTGGATCAGTTCGCCGAAGGTGGGAGACTTCGGGTTCTTGGGGTCGCTGCGCACGGCGGCCACCTTCTCCAGGGCCTCGCGGATCGCCTTCGGGTTGTCCTTGTCCTTATCCTTGCTGATCAGCCTGCTCAATGCCTGCCCGTAGTCGTTGCGATCCTTCTTGCTCATGCCCACGTGACAGATGTTGCACTTCGCCGCGTCCACGGCCTTGCTCAGGGCCCTGTGTGCCGGCTGCGTGCTGTCGGGCTTGATGTACAGGGCTTCAAACTGGTCCTTGAAGGCCTTCACCGCATGGGCCGGGGCCACCCCCAGGGCGATCAGGGCAATGGTCAACGCACCACACAAGCTCCCACGAATCGCCGAACGGTTCATCACATCGCTCCTGCAGTCTGAAAAGGAAGTTTGCCGACCGAAAGTGTCATTTTGTCTTCGGCCGTAGCGTGCGGCAAGGCGTGCCGGCCATCCCAGAACGACCGGGCAGCCGCACACGACACCTCTTTCGCCACCGGCTGGCGCCGTGGGGCCGGGACCATCGCCGGCGGTCGCCGGCCCTCCTGCCGACTGGGATTCGCGCACGCCACGTGTCTTCAGGCTCGACGGTAATAGTTGGCCGAAGGCCTATCGCGGGCTATGGCGTACCCCCCGAAGAATGCGTTGCGGCGATGGACAACGATGGATATACTCCCCCCCTTGTCACTCCTTGTCCAGGCTTGAGGCTTTCTGAGGGTTCGATGGAACTGACGGTTCGCGATTCGGCCAAACTGCTCCGCGTCTCCGAGAAGACCATCTATCGGTGGGTGCAGCAGAAGAAACTGCCGGCTTACAGGGTCAACGAGCAGTACCGCTTCAATCGGGCCGAACTGTTGGAATGGGCCACGTCGCAGCGGATTCAGATCTCGCCCCAGATCTATGAGGAACCGAACGGCCACGGCGTTGTCACACTGACCGATGCCCTTCGTGCGGGAGGTGTCTATTACCGAGTTGGGGGAGACGACAAAGCCTCTGCCCTGCAGGCGATCGTGGAGTTGATGCCCCTGCCGGAGAAGGTCGACCGCCAGTTCCTGCTGGAGGTCCTGCTGGCGCGTGAATCGTTGGGCTCGACTGCCTTGGGCGATGGCATCGCCGTGCCGCACGTGCGGAACCCGATCGTGATGCACATTCCGCGGCCCATGATGACCTTGTGCTTCCTGGAACGGCCGATCGAATTCGGCGCCATGGACGGCAAGCCGGTACACACGCTGTTCACCATCGTCAGTCCCACCATTAAAGCGCACCTCAACTTGTTGGCCCGGCTGGGTATGGCGCTGCGCCAAGCGGCGTTTGCCCAGGTGATTGTCGCCAAGGGAACGCGGCAAGAGATTCTGGACCAGTGTCAAGTTCTGGATCGCAGCATCCCGCCGCACGCCGAGCAAGGCGGGTAGCTTCGCGTCGGGTGGGGCTCGCTTCGCTCGACCCACCGCCGAAATCTGGCTTATCGTAGCGGAGATGGAAACTTGTACAACGACCGACCATGGAGTGGATTGTCTGTGCAGTGATGGTGTTGTTCGTCGGCGGATTGGCCACCCTGCTCGCCGGACGGCGCGTGGGACTGGCTTGTTGGCTGGGCCCGGCCAGTGCCTTGCTGGCGTGCGGACTGATGTTCGGCCAATCGCTTCTGGTCCTGGCTCGCGGCGAGATCGTCTCGTTGCGAGCGCCCTGGCAGGTCCCGTTGGGATCGTTGCGACTGAGCTTGGACCCGCTGTCCGCGTGGTTTGCCCTGCTGATCGCCCTGGTCGGAGGATTGTCGGCCGTTTATGGGGCACAATACCTGCGGCACCAGCCCCATCCGCAACGCGTGGCGCGCAGTTGGTTCTTCTTCAACCTGCTTCTGGCCAGCATGCTCCTGGTCGTGGTGGCGCGGAATGGCGTGTTCTTCCTGGTGGCCTGGGAAACCATGTCGCTGGCCTCCTGGTTCCTGGTGATGTTCGACTCGCAGGAGGCACGTGTGCGCCGCGCGGGCTGGATTTATCTCGTGGCCACACACCTGGGCGCCGCGTTCCTGATGGCCATGTTCGCCCTGCTGGGACGCGAATCGGCAGCGTTGGATTTCAACGCCCTCTCCGCCACCGGCGGAACGGCCAGCGCCGTGTTCCTGTTGGCCCTGGTCGGGTTCGGCGCCAAGGCTGGCCTGATCCCTCTGCACGTCTGGCTGCCCGAGGCGCACCCCGCCGCTCCTTCGCACGTCTCCGCGGTCATGAGCGGGGTGATGATCAAGATGGGCATCTATGGCCTGTTACGGATCCTGCCCATGCTTGGACCGCCGCAGGCCTGGTGGGGTTGGACGCTCTTGGGGCTGGGAGCGGTCTCGGGGATCCTGGGCATCTTGTACGCCCTGGCCCAATCCGATCTGAAACGCGCCTTGGCCTACAGCAGCGTCGAGAACATCGGCATCATTTCGCTGGGCTTGGGGGTGGGGTTGCTGGGCATCACCTGCCAGTGCCCCGCGATGGCCGCCTTGGGGCTGGCGGGCAGTCTGTTGCACGTGGCCAATCATGCCCTGATGAAGAGTCTTTTGTTCCTTGGGGCGGGCGCGGTGGTCCACGCCACCGGCACGCGGCAGATCGACGAGCTTGGCGGTCTGTTGAAACGTATGCCCGTCACCGGCCTGGCCTTCCTGGTGGCGGCCGTCGCCATCTGCGGCCTGCCTCCGTTGAATGGTTTCACCGGCGAGTTGCTGATCTACCTGGCTGCGCTGTCGGGCATCGTCGCTTCGCCGCGCTCGGCCGACGTCTCCTGGCCGCTGGTGGCGATCCTCGCCGTGGGCGGATTGGCCTTGATTGGCGGTCTGGCCGCCGCCTGCTTCACACGCGTCTTCGGGATGGTGTTTCTGGGCGAGCCGCGCACGGCCCCGGCCGCGCATGCCCATGAGGCCGGCCGCGCCATGCGCCTTGTGCTCTGCCTGCTCGCCGCCGGTTGCCTGGCCATGGCCCTGCTGGGGCCGTGGGTCCTCGATCGGCTGGTGCCGCTGGTGGCAGGGTTGATTCCCCACGATTTCCACGTTGCCGCCGAAGCGGCCTTGGCCTCGTGGCGCACGGCCCTCGTGGCTGTGGCCGCGGCAGCCCTGGTCCTGATGGGCCTGGTCGCCCTGCTGGTGCTCGGGCGGCGGCGATTGTTTGCCGGCCGGACCATCGAGCAGGCCGGGACATGGGACTGCGGCTACGTGGCTCCGTCGCCGCGCATGCAATACACGGGCTCATCGTTCGGCGCGCCGTTGTTGGCCGTATTCCGCTTGTTCATTCGACCGCGCGTACGGTTGGACGGTCCGCGGGAACTATTTCCCAGGCGCGCGTCGTTCGAGAGCCACCTGCCCGACGTCTTCGTCGAGCGGTTGTTCCGACCGTTGTTTCAGGGCGTGGCGCAGGCGTCGGCGTCGCTGCGCTGGTTCCAACAGGGGCGGATCCAATTGTATGTGCTGTACATCGCCGTGACGCTCTTGGTGCTGTTGATCTGGAAACTGGGCTGAACCATGGCCATCTGCGCTGCTTTGTTACACGTTCTGCTGGCGCTTGTGCTGGCGCCGCTGTTGCTGGGGATCATCAACCGGACCAAGGCCCTGGTGGCCGGGCGGCGCGGACAACCGCTGCTGCAAACCTACTACGACCTGGCCAAGCTACTGTGCAAGGGGGCCGTCTACAGCCGCACCACGACCTGGGTCTTCCGCATGGGGCCGGTTGTGGCCTTGGCCGGCTTGCTGTTGGTGCTGCCGATGATCCCCTTGGGCGGCGTGCCGGCCGTGGTTGCGTTTCAAGGCGACTTGTTGCTGGTGGCCTACCTGCTGGGCGTGGCGCGTTTCGCCACGGTCCTGGCCGCGCTGGATACCGGTTCCAGCTTCGAGGGCATGGGCGCCAGCCGCGAGGTGCAGTTCTCGGCCTTGGCCGAGCCGGCTTTGATCCTGGGCCTGGCGGCGATGGCCGTGCAAGCCGCTCAGGCCTTGCAGGCACAGCCGCTGTCGCTGACGGCCATCTATGCCGCCATCCGGCCCGAGACCTTGCCCCAGGCCGGGCCCGTGCTGCTGCTGGTGGCCGCGGCCCTGGCCGCGGTGTTTTTGGCCGAAAACGCGCGGATTCCCGTGGACGATCCGAACACGCACCTCGAATTGACCATGATCCACGAAGTCATGGTGCTGGATCATGGCGGTCCCGATTTCGCCCTGATCCAGTACACGGCGGCCCTCAAGCTGTGGGTCCTGGGCACGCTGCTGGTGGGCGTGCTGGTGCCGGTGCGCAGCGGTTGGCCGCTGGTGGATTTATTGGCCGGGGTGCTGGGCCTGGGGATTCTGGCCGTCTTTACCGGCCTGGTTGAATCGACCCTGGCTCGGCTGCGACTGGTGCGCGTGCCCCAGTTTCTCGTGGCCGCCTCGGTGCTGTCGATCCTGGCCTTGTTCCTGGTGTTGAGGTGAATGATGCTCTTCTGGCTCGATCTGGTGCTGGTATTGCTGGTCTTGACCAACCTTCGCCTGCTGGGATCCAGCCGGCTGGCCAGTTGCATCCGCACCGTGGCCGCGCAGGCCGTGTTGCTGGGCGTCCTGCCCTTGGTGGCCCATCCCCACGATGTCTCGCTGCGCGTGGTGGCCTTGTGTCTGGCGGGCGCGGCGATGAAGGCTGGAGTGCTGCCTTGGCTGCTGCGCCGGGCCGTGGTTTCGGCCAATGTGCGCAGCGAGGTCGAGCCGCTGGTCGGTTTCACCACCTCGCTGCTTTTGGGCATCGTCCTGCTGGGCGTGGCGATCCACGTGGCCGGACAATTGCCCCTGCCCGACGACGCCGGCTCCCCGCTGCTGATGCCCGTGGCCCTCTTCACCACCGTCGTGGGCTTGTTTGTAATCGTCAGCCGGGTGAAGGCCGTGATGCAGGCCCTGGGCTACCTGGCCATGGAGAACGGCGTCTACGCCTTTGGGCTGGCTTTTGCCGTACACGAACCGCTGTTGGTCGAAATGGGCATCTTGCTGGACGTGTTCGTGGCGGTGCTGGTGATGGGCATCACCATCCACCACATCAGCCGCGAGTTTGAACACATCGACACCGATCGGCTTTCCTCCCTCAAGGATTGAAATAGTGATCTGGGCCTTGCTGTTGATCCCGGCGGTTGCCGGCTTGCTGTGCCTGGTGTTGAGACCCAACGCTCCGCGTCGGGCCCTGTTGGTGTTGGCCGCCCTGGGGCATTCGGCCGCCGTGGCCTGGGCCTGGGCCGATGCAGACGGCCGCCGCTCGGCAGCGATCGGCGCTTGGATGGCCATCGACGAGGCCTCGCTGGTGTTTCTCTCCATCACCAGCCTGCTGTTTCTCGCTGCCGCGGTGTATGCCGTGGGCTACCTGGCGCGCGAGAACCGCGAGCCGCAACACAATCCCGAGGACGGCTTGCCGTTCGAGAACTACTCCGAAACCGTCTTTACCGGCTGCCTGCTGGCCTTTCTGGCCACCATGTCGCTGGTGGCCGTGAGCCGGCACCTGGGGTTGATCTGGGTCGCCGTGGAGGCGACCACCCTGGTCAGCGCGCCGTTGATCTACTTCCATCGCCACCATCGCTCGCTGGAAGCCACCTGGAAGTACCTGGTGATCTGTTCGGTGGGCATTGCCCTGGCCCTGTTGGGCAACTTCTTCCTGGTGGTCGCCACGCGCGCCGGCGGCGGCGAGCCGATCCCCCTGCTGCTGCAGGACCTGACCGCCGGGGCCGCGCGTCTCGACCATGCCTGGCTCAAGGCCGCGTTCCTGCTGTTGCTGGTGGGCTATGGTACCAAGATGGGTCTGGCCCCCATGCACACCTGGCTGCCCGACGCCCACAGCGAAGCGCCGTCGCTGGTCTCGGCCCTGCTTTCCGGGGCCTTGCTCAACTGCGCGTTCCTGGCGATCCTCCGCGTACACGGCCTGATGGTCAGCGCCGGCCTGGGCGACTTCAGCCGCGAGTTGCTGGTGCTGTTCGGCCTGTTGTCGATGGCCCTGGCCTCGGTCTTCATCCTCAACCAGGCCGACTTCAAACGCATGCTGGCCTATTCCAGCGTGGAGCACATGGGGATCCTGGCGCTGGGCATCGGCATCGGCGGATTGGCCGGCTACGGCTCGATGCTGCACGCCGTGAACCACTCGCTGACCAAGGGTATGCTCTTTCTGGCGGCCGGCAATATCCTGGCCGCCTGCCGCACCAAGTCCACGCTCGCGGCCCGGGACCTCTTGCGCCGCCTGCCGGTTTCCGGCCTGCTGTGGCTGGTTGGGTTCCTGGCCATCACCGGATCGCCGCCGTTTGGGCCGTTTCTCAGCGAACTGACGATCCTCAAGGGAATGCTCGACGCCGGCAACGTGGCGGTGGCCGTGGGCTACCTGTTGGCCCTGGCGGTGGTCTTTGTGGGCATGGCCAGCGTCGTGTTGCAGATGCTCTACGCGCCGGTCGAGGCGGTGGAACTGGCTGGGGACGCCGCCTCGCACGAGGCTGCGCCGCGCGTCAAGGGTCGAGCCGCCGAACCGCAACGCGAGCCGGAGCCCCTCTGGTCCATCGTCCCGCCGCTGGCGCTGGCCGCGGCCGTGTTGGTCTTGGGGTTGTGGGTCCCGGCCCCGCTGGCCGAGATGCTGCAGCGCGCCGCCGCGGTGGTAGGAGTCAACTGATGAGCACAGACGCATTTGCCACGGTTCATAATGGTCAGGCCCTCGCGGCGGAGGAGTGCCCCTGCTTGCCCTGGGAACGATTTCGCCAGAGCCTGCTGGATCAGATTGCCGAAGGAGGACGGCTGTCCGCCCTGTTCGGTCGCGAGCGGGACCATGGCCGGCTGCGGCTCACGGCCGTGATGGCTCACGCGTCGCAGGGGGCGCTGGCCGTGGCCGCATGTGAGGTAGGCGACGCCTATCCGGCCCTCACGGCCGACTGCCCTCAGGCCCATTGGTTCGAGCGTGAGATCGCCGAGCAGTGGGGCGTGCGGCCCCACGGGCATCCCTGGCTGAAGCCGATCCGCTTTCAGCCGCCGCGCCGGCCGTCGGCGCCTGGGAAAGGCGAGTCGGTTCGAGCGCCGCGGCCCGTCTGCGGCCAGACCGACTTCTTCCGCATGGAGGGACCTGAGGTCCACGAGGTGGCCGTCGGTCCGGTGCACGCCGGCGTCATCGAGCCCGGGCATTTTCGCTTCCAATGCCATGGCGAGACGGTGCATCACCTGGAGATCTCGCTGGGCTATCAGCATCGCGGCATCGAGCGCGCCCTGCTAACTGCCGCGCCGCAGCGCGTGATTCACTACATGGAGACGGCCGCCGGCGATACGACCGTGGGGCACGCCATGGCCCATTGCCGCGCGGTCGAAGCCCTCACGCACACGCGCGTACCGCTGCGCGCGCAAGTCATCCGCGGCATGGCCCTGGAGTTGGAACGGATTGCCAATCACGTGGGCGACCTGGGCGCCCTGGCCGGCGACGTGGGATTCCTGCCCACCATGTCCTATTGCGGCCGGATTCGCGGCGATGTGTTGAACATGACCGCGGTGCTCTGCGGCAACCGGTTTGGCCGCGGCCTGATCCGTCCCGGTGGCGTGGCCTTCGACCTCGACGCGTCGGCCGTGGAGCAACTCCGCCAGCGCCTGGCCGCGGCCGAGCGCGATGTGCGCGTGGCCGTCGACCTGCTCTGGGAAACCCCCTCGGTCATGGCGCGCTTTGACCAGACCGGCGTGTTGACACGCGAGGTGGCCGAAACGCTGGGCCTGGTTGGCGTGCCGGCCCGGGCCTGTGGATTGGAGCAGGACGTGCGCCAGGATTTGCCCTACGGCATCTATCGTTTTGCGCAGATCCCCGTCTCCACGTGCGATAGCGGCGACGTGTTCGCCCGGGCCTATGTGCGCTGGCTCGAAGTGCAGCGCTCGCTGGCCTTTCTGGGCGAGCAACTGGAGACGCTCCCCGACGGGCCGGTGCAGCCGG
The DNA here is from genome assembly GCA_937889015.1 of uncultured Planctomycetales bacterium. GTDB lineage: Bacteria > Planctomycetota > Planctomycetia > Pirellulales > Thermoguttaceae > CALARR01. Next base: position 67,603 of record CALARR010000058.1, read on the forward strand.
CCGACCGGTCGGCGATCCTTCGGCCGGAGCCCCATCAGATGGTCGCAGCCCTGGTCGAGGGCTGGCGTGGCGAGATCTGCCACGTGGCCCAGACCGGCGCCGACGGGCAGTTGGTCTGCTACAAGATCGTCGATCCCTCGTTCCACAACTGGTTCGGCCTGGCCTACGCGCTGCGTGGCGAGGCGGTCTCCGACTTCCCGCTGTGCAACAAGAGCTTCAATCTTTCGTACTGCGGCCACGATTTGTAGAGCGACCCGAGCATTGTGAAGCGACTCGCGACCGCGCGTCGCGCTAAGTGCAAACCCAAGAGATTGTTCAAGATGTTAGATATTCTTCGTGCGCGTTGGCAGCAGGGGCACCGTACGATGGCTTGGCCCGACGGACCGGCTCCGGAGTTGCCGGCGCGTTTTGCCGGCCGGCCGGCGCTGGACGCATCGCGCTGCGACGCAGCCTGCGACGATTGCCGCCAGAGCTGCCCGGTGGGCGCCCTGCAGCGGTCCGGGGCCGACAACCGTTTGCAACTGGACCTGGGGCGCTGCATCTTCTGCCGGACGTGCGAAGAGCGTTGCCCGACGCAGGCAATCCGCTTCACGCGTCAGTATCGCACGGCCGCGCTGCGCCGCGAGGATCTGTTGATCGGCGACGACGCGGAGCCGGCCTTGGCGGCGGCTGGCGAGGAGGTCCGCCGCCTCTTCGGGCGCTCGCTCAAGCTGCGCCAGGTGAGCGCCGGCGGCTGCAATGCGTGCGAGGCCGACACCAATGTCCTGGGCACGGTGGGCTGGGATCTGGGCCGTTTTGGCATCCAGTTCGTGGCCTCGCCGCGCCATGCCGACGGCCTGTTGATCACCGGCCCAGTGCCGGAAAACATGCGGCTGGCGCTGGAAAGGACCTACCAGGCCGTGCCGTCGCCCAAGGTCGTGATTGCGGTGGGGGCCTGCGCGATCGGGGGCGGGCCGTATGTCGATCATGCCGAGGTGTGCAACGGGGCGGCCGGGGTCGTGCCTGTAGACCTTTTCGTGCCGGGTTGCCCCCCGCATCCGCTGACGATCCTCGACGCCCTGCTGGGCTACTTGGGACGGATCGAGTGAATCTCTGCTCGGCGCTTGCCATCCGTGTTGAGATGCAGGGTTGAGTAGAGTCGCGCCCTGGCAGGGCTGGTGAGGGTTTTGTGCTTCTTCCCCCAGGCCTGTCGGGCCTGGGCTGGTGGATTGCGGCCCTGCGGGCCAGAGGAGGAGCTCACTCCTCCGTCTGCGTCTTCGCGGCTCTGCGTCTTTGCGAGAAACAACTCTCGCCAGGCGCGCTGATTGGCCAAAGGGCTCACGCCAAGTCGCAAAGCCGCCAAGACGCAAGCAAGAGGGGGTGAAGCCGGAGGAATTGCGTCCTCGCGCCGTCATTCCCGTTTTGCCCCTTTCCCATTTCACCTTCTTACACAAAGGGCCTTGCGGAATCGCCGCAGCCAGGTCGCGCGGTGCAACGGGGCCGACATGCCGACAGGTTCTGGGGTCGACTCGAGAGTCTGCGAGAAGGATTCTCGCAGATGCGAGGGAATGTACCCCAAGTCTGCCGCATCGTTGCCCCGGCCGCTGTGGGCTGCCATAATGCACCCCAAGAATGTGTCCCAGAGCCGTCCTCGCCCACTTGGCCGTCCCTGGGAGCGTGAGAAGTCCTGAAACCGGTAGCCAGTGACCTGCCAGAATCGCTCCTTCTTCGTGGAGAATCATCATGCGAGTGCCTCCTTGCCGCGGCATCTCTTCTCGTTGTTCGCGGCGCGTCTTTCTCGCTCGGACGAGCCTGGCCGCTGCCGGCCTGGCCGCCAGTTGTGGCGAGCGCAGCACCGCTTGGGCGGCGCCCATCGTGTTCACCACGCGCCTGGCGACGAGGGCGCGCGTGCGGCCCGATTTGCTCGACAAGGACTCTGCGCCGGGCATTGAGGTCGTGCAGCTCACCGCCGAGCCCGACGTGCGCAGCTCGCACCTCTACATGGAAGCCCAGATCTTCACCATGGACTCGAAGCGGTTCGTGCTGCACCGTTCGGCGACCGCGCACGGGGGTTCGCAAAGCGATCCCCAGCACCAATACCTGCTGTGCGACCTGGAGAACGACTGCGCCTTGTCGCCGCTGACGAGCGAGACGGGCGTGACGGGCGCCTCGGTCTCGCCCGACGGCAAGTACGTGTATTACTTCGTCAACGAGGCGAAGCTCAACGGGGGGCGGCTGACCCTGAAGCGGGTGAATCTCGACGGCAGCGACCGGCAGACGCTGATCGTCGTTGACGCCCCCTTGGTCGGCACCAGTTCATGCCCCAGCCGGATCTATCCCTTGTCGACCATCTCGTCCGACGGCCAGCGGTTGGCGATCTCGGCCTTCCTGGCCGACAGCTATCGCGAAGGCGCCCCGTTTGGCCTGTTGGTGTTCGACCTGGTCAAGGGCACGGTGAGCGTTCCCATCCAGGGGCCGACCTGGTGCAACATGCATCCGCAATACTGCCGCTCGCTGGACCCGGAAGCCGCCCACGACATCCTCATCCAGGAGAATCACGGCAACGAATTGGGGCCCGACGGGAGCATCAAGAAGCTGACGGGCGGCGACGGGGCCGACATCCATGTGGTGCGCGACGACGGCAGCAACTTCCGTAACATGCCCTGGGGGCGCGACGGCAACGAATTTTGCCAGGGGCACCAGTGCTGGCGCGGCCGGACGACCTGGGCCATCACCAGCACCGGCACGCGCAAGCCGTCGGAGGCCCAATTGATCGAGGGCCGGGCCGCCGCGCACGCGGGCCACGTCGGCATCCAGACGGCCGGCGGCGTGCGCAACGACCTGACGCGCGAGTTTCCCAACCCGCACTTCTATCACTTCGCCACTGATATCCAGGGGCGGCGGCTGATCTCCGACGCGGCCCCGACCAAGGAGGGCGGCCGGATCTACGTGGCCGAGCTGGGCGAGCCGGGCATCGCCCCGCTGCGGAACTTCCGCTACCTGCTCAACCCGCGTTCAAGCTGGAAAAAGGAGGCCCACATCCATCCGTTCCTTTCGCCCGACGGGACGATGGGTTTGTTCAACTCCGACGAGTCGGGCCTGCTGCAGGCGTACATGATTCGCGGCTTGGGGTGAGTTTGGCTTGATCGGGACGTGTCTCTGGGCTAGACTGACCCGCGCTGTCCATTTCCCATCGGAGGCGTTGGGGCCATGTCATCGCTGCAAGCTTGGAGGCTCTTGGGTTTGGCCGGGTTGTCGATCCTGGCCGGGCGCGGGGTCCGGGCGGAGACGCCGGCCGTGGTCTTCGACGTGCCGCTCACGAGCGAATGCCGGGACGTAACCCCCCAGGGTTTCCGTGAGGCTTACCGCCGCGAAATCATCGAGGCGGTGTTCAAGATTTCGCCGCAACTGTTGGCCGGTGAAGAGAAGGACCTCAAAGGCCTGCACTACGAAATCTCCACCGAACAGCAGATGCCTGTGGTCAGCTTTCTGCCCAGCGCCGAGGTCGGAACGGACGTCGTCAACGGCACGATTGCCATCCAGAACAGCAGCCGCCACGGCGAGGTCAGCTTCCGCTACCTGATCCTTCCCAACACGGGTGACGGCTATCTCAAAGGCGATCTCGAATCATCCCACGCGCAGTTCGGGCTGCTGGCCCCCAAGCAACTGCTGGTCGCGGCCGGCACTATCGACCGCGGCTGCGGCGTCTACTTTGAACTGCGGCCGTCGTCGCAGGATACGCTGCAGAAGCAGCGCGAATTCGCCTGCCTGTTCGACGTGCCCTTGGCCTGGCGCGCCGATTATGTGACCATCCGCTGCCGTGCCAAAGGCACCAAACGTGGGTTCGGCGGGCTGGTCGATGCCGAGGTGCCCTGCGGGGTCGGGCTGCTCTGCGTGGGCCTCTACAAGCGCGACGATGGCGAGGCGCGGGAATACGCCCACATGCTCGCACGCAAACAGCAGGTCTACTTCAGCAAGCTCGCCGAACAAGCCAAACCGGCCAGGTCCTCCGGCATCCTTGATCCGCTGTTGGCAATCGACCGCCTGCTCTCCGGGAAGTCGAACGTTGCCAAGGCCAAGATCTCCCGGGCCACGGCCGTCGGAGCGGCCGTCCATTCCCAGATTGAGGAGGGCCGGCTGGCTGCCGTCGTGCAGCCGGAGAAGAGCGCGCCGGGTGGTGACTTTCCCGCGTTGGGTGGTACAATGAAATCGGAAAACAAAGCCTCGCTCCTCCTGGCGGACCTGCCGGAGGACGTCCAACCCGCGCGCGACGAACTGAAGGCCGCCCAAGAAGAACTCCGCAAGCTCAACGGCCGCACGGAGTGAGTGTTGACGAGGGCGCGCTTGCCGGTCTCCGCCCTTTCCTTCCCGCCTTCCCTGATTCTCCCTGGTGATTGAAATGCAGATGCTCGCGACCCTCGTGGTTCTCGGCGGTCTTGCCGCCCCCGCTGCCGCCGCTGACCTGATCGGCCATTGGACCTTTGATGCCTGCGACGGGCGCACGGTCAAGGACCGCTCGGCCAGCGGGAACGATGGCACGATCGTCTACGGCGAGGTGGTGAAGGAGAAGGCCGGCGCTTGCCTGCAGCTCGACGGGCTGGGCGCGTGCGTGCAGATCGGGGAGAAGACGCCCCTCCTGCCGCAAGCGGCGCTCAGCACGGCGATTTGGGTCAAGCCCGCCAAGTTGGGCAACCACGCGGTGCTGTTTGGCGTTCCGCACGTGCGCGAGACCTGGACCACGCCCGTCTTCGGGATGTACGTCGAGCAGCGCCGGCCCGTCTGCGGCATGTGGCTCAACGGTGGACGAGGCAAAGTGCTTCTGGAAGGTCCGCAAGAACTGCCGCTGCACGCCTGGACATTGCTGGTCTCGACGTACGACGGCGCGACGGCCCGGCTGTACGTCAACGGCGAGCAAGTGGCCGAGAAGGCCGTCACCGGCCGGATTGAGCCCAACGGTCAGCCATTGATTTTGGGCAAAGGGCAGGGCGCCCACAAGCCGTCGTTCAAGGGACGGTTGGGCGAGTTGCGGATCTACTCGCGCGGTCTGCCTGCCGCGGAGGTCCGCGCGCTATTCGAGCAGTCCAAGGCCAACTATGACCTCACGGTGCCTGTGGCCAAGGATTTCGGCGACGGCTCGGTGATTGTCCAGACGCACGGCAACAGTCCGGCCGGCGACCGGCCGTGGCGCGCGCAACCCACGCGGACCCTGAAGTTGCTGGCCGGCTACCCGCGGTCGGGCGAGCGGGTCAAGCTGGACCGGTTCGGCGGCTGCATGGACTGGCCGCGCGAGAAGGCCACGGGGTTTTTCTACACCAAGAAGATCGACGGTCGCCAATGGTTGATCGATCCGGAAGGCTATCGCTTCTTCCACGTAGCAATCAACACGGTGACCGAGCCCAAGGACGCGAAGAAGACGTTCGGCTCGTCGGAGGCCTGGGGGCGCAGCCTGGCCGCCGACCTGCGCGGCGCGGGGTTCAACGGGTTCAGCAGCCAGATCGCCCCGGCGCTGGCCGCGGCCAAGGCCCCGGGCGTGTGGGTGCAGCGCAAGAGCTTCCTGTTCACGTTCGCCAAGCAGAAGAAACTGACGGTGCCGGCCTCGGGCACGGTCGGGTTCATCGACAAGTGCATGCCGGTGTTCCATCCCGAGTTCGAGCCCTTCTGCGAGGAGTACGCCAAGTCGCTGGCCGAAGCGGCCAACGATCCTTACCTGATCGGCACCATGACCGACAACGAGATCCAGTGCCCGGCCGACCTGCTGAACCGGTACCTGGCCCTCGACGTGAGCAATCCGGACCAGAAGCATGGCCGGGACGCGGCCGTTGCCTGGCTGACCCAGCGCAGGGGATCGGCCGACCCGGCGCGGATCGACGCGCGCGACCAGTTCGAGTTCATCGCCTATGCCTTTGAACGCTACTACCGCATCGTGACGGCGGCGATCCGCAAGAACGATCCCAACCACCTGTACCTCGGCTCGCGGATCAACTACCGGTCGACGCAGTTGGAGAATCCCTGGTTCTGGAAGATGCTGGCCAAGTACCACGATGCGGTTTCGGTCAACTACTACAGCGTGTGGGGGCCCGACAGCGCCGATCTGGCCAATTGGGAGGCCTGGGCCGATCGGCCGATCCTGATCACCGAGTGGTACGCCAAGGCGATGGATGTGCCGGGTCTGGCCAACACGCACGGCGCCGGCTGGCTGGTCCACACGCAGCAGGATCGGGCGAACTACTACCAGCACTTCGTGCTGAAGACGCTGGAGTGCCGCAACATCGTGGGCTTCCACTGGTTCAAATACCGCGACGATCCGGCCGAATCGCAGGCCCTGGATTCGGCGGGCGGGGCCAACAAGGGGATGTTCGACTACCAGGGCCGGCCCTACCGCCTGCTGTTCGACGCGGCCAAGGAAGTGAATCGCGAAATCTATCCGCTGATCAACTTCTTCGACGCGCGCCAGCGCTGAGGCCGGCTCGGCGCAGCGATCCACCAGAAAGCCCCCGCGCGGAATCGATCCGCATGCACCACAAGGATTTTGGCGACGACGAGTTCCCCTAGCGAGTCTGGAGACGCTCACCATGCTGCGATGTGTTCGTACCGAGTTCCTGGCGATCCTTCTGACGTCGCTTGGCGCATTGGCTTCAGCGGCCGATTGCTGCAACGACGTGCTGCTGTTTAACGGCAAGAGCCTCGACGGCTGGGCCTGCCACCTGGTCGACCCCAGCGTCAAGATGGCCGACGTTTGGCGCGTGGAAGACGGCGTGCTGATCTGCAAGGGCGAACCGCTGGGCTACCTCGTGACCAAGGATTCGTTCCAGGACTTCGAACTGATCGTCGAGTGGCGCTGGACGCCGGGCAAGCAGCCGGGCAACAACGGCGTCCTGCTGCGGATCTGCGGCGAGCCGATCGGGTTCATGCCCAAATGCTTCGAGGCCCAACTCAAGCACGGCAGCGCGGGCGACATCTGGGCCTTCCGCGGCACGCGCATCACCGGCCCCGCCGAACGCGTGCGCACGGTCGAGAACCACAAGGTCCTGGGCACGTTCTTCGGCACCCCGGCGTTGAAGAACGCCGAAAAAGAAGCCGGCCAGTGGAACGAGTATCGCATCACGTTCCGCGGCGACCGGCTGACCGTGGCGGTGAACGGCGAGCAGGTCAACGAAGCCACCGGCTGCGACCAGGTCGCCGGCCCCATCGGCCTGCAGTCCGAGGGGGGCGAGATCCAGTTCCGCACGGTCAGGCTCACGCGCCTGGCCAAGTAGCGCCTGCCATCGTCGCACTGGGAGCCGGTCCCAGAAACTGTCGGCAGCTCGTTCCCGCTGGGCTGCTCGACGTGGCGATGGCATTTTGGGGATAGGTTCCAGGCGACGATGGGCCCTCGAATGGGCAACACCGCCAGGGCGTCCAAGGGGAGCCAAGTTCTATGCGGCAATTGCCACCAGCACGCGGCAAGGCTTTTCCGAACGTCGGCCCCGGTGTTCGACTCACCCTGATGGCAATGGTATTGCCGCTTGCCCCGGCTGCGTCAGACGCGGCA
>CALARR010000059.1 GCA_937889015.1 uncultured Planctomycetales bacterium
ATCGTGCCCCCTTGGCCCCGCTGTGCCTCGCAACGGAGTGTTATGCTGAAGCATAGCCTACGAGCTTTGTAGCGAGAGAGAGGAACATGCCCACGACAAGCGTGGGCATGGCACCCAACTTGTGGCACCCAACTTATGGCACGCGACGCATGGTGCCCGACATGCCCGGCGCAGCCTAGGGCGCGCGGTGTTGGCGGCGATAGCGGGCCAGGGTGACGCCGGTCTGGCGGCGGAAGACCTTGCTCAGATAGCTCAGGCTGCTGATGCCCGACTGCTCGGCGATCTTGGCCAGCGAGAGGTCCGTCTCCAGGAGCAATTGACGCGTCCAGCCCAGGCGTACGCGCTGGATCTCCTCGCGAATCGAGCGTCCTAAGGTGCGGTGAAAGCGGATCTCCAGCGTCCGGCGACCGATGGCCGCGTGGCGGACCACGTCGGTCACGCCGATCGAGCGGCGCGCATGATCGCGAATGAAGCGCAGGGCAACGGAGACATCCGGGTCCTCGACCGCAATCACGTCGGTCGAGCGGCGCGCCACGACCCACAGCGGCTCCACGAGGATCTGTCCGCGCGCGCGGACTCGGCCAGACATCAGGCCGTCGAGGAACTCGGCCGCCTGATAGCCGCCTTGTTCGGCGTTGAGCGCCACGCTGGACAGGGGCGGATTGGAAAGGTCGCAGAGCAGGCGATCTTCATCCACGCCGACGACGGCCACGTCGTCGGGCACAGCCAGGCCGGCCAGGGTGCAGGCTTCGATCACCTGTCGGCCCGCGACATCGTTGCAGGTCATCACGCCCACGGGCTTGGGAAGCGATTGGAGCCAGGCGATCAACCGCGGACGTTCCTGCTGCCAGCTCTGGCGCGTGCGATGCTGAGGCGGGGTGTGCAACGAACAGGTCAAGCCAGCTTCGGCCAGGCGCTGGCAGAACCCTTCTTGGCGGCGTTGCGACCAGTTCCGGCCCGAGTAGCCGAAGAAGGCGACGTTCTGCAGTCCCCGCTCCAGGAGGTGTTCGGCGGCCAGGCGACCGGCTTTGTGCGAGTCGGGAGAGAGTTCAGAGACTTGGCAACAGAATCGCTGGTTGGCCAACTGCTCGTCGGACAGGTCCATGGCGATGGCCGGTATTGCGCAGGCCACCAGGGCCGCCTGAGCCTCAGGCGTCAAGACGCGGCCGATGAACCCCTGAACCCCCAGTTTGCGTAGATCGGGCATCTGTGCCTGGCGCCGCCGGCTGCGCAATTGGACCTCCAAGGGCAGACTGCTGAGGCTCTCGGGCTCCAGCAATGGCGGCTGCGGGTCATGGCCCAACAGATGCAGGAGCCAGGGCCCGTGGAGCCGCGCATAGCGCGCGATGCCGCGGAGCAAGGCCCGTTCGTAGCCGGCGGAAGGGGACAGGAGCAGCGCGACCTGGGGCAGATGACTCATGCGCAATTGATCCCTTCCTCAGTATGGTAATCACACGCCGAGTCGCTTCCAAGGGGCATTTTCGGGGCCGAGGCCAGCCAGGCACGCTGCGCAATTGTACAACAGTTCTGCGCGGAATTGCCTTGGCAACCCTGGAGATCCCCCTATGATAGAGCCTGGGTTCCGTCTCTGTAGCGTTGGCAGGTCGATCGCGGGTGACGCAGCATGCAGGATTCCATCAGCGGCATCGACCTGACGATCTTCGCGGTCTACATGGCGGTGGTGCTGGGTATCGGGGTGCTGGCGGCGCGGAAAGGCAGCGGCACCAAGCGCGACTACTTCCTGGCCGGCGATCGGCTGCCCTGGTGGATGGTCGGCGGGAGCATTGTGGCGGCGAACATCTCCAGCCACCACTTCATCGGCGTGATGGGCACGGCCTATGCCCGGGGCTTCACGGCGATGGTCATCGAGTGGGGCGCGATCCTGGTAGGATTCAACGCCCTGCTGTGGGTCTTTCTGCCCTTCTATCTGCGCAACGGTTTCTACACCATGCCGGAGTTTCTGGACCGGCGCTACGGCCGCGCATCGCGGATGATCTTCGCCGGTTTGATCCTGTTGATCTATGTGTTTGTCGAGATCAGCGCTGTGCTGTACCTGGGGGCCCTGGCACTGCACTCGCTGTTAGGGGCGCCGGTCTTCACGAGCATCGTGATCCTGGCCCTGTTTACGGGCATGTACACGATTGCCGGGGGATTGCGCGCGGTGGTGTGGACCGAGATGCTGCAGCTCGGCGTGTTGCTGACCGGGGGAATCGTGCTCTCGGCGGCGACGATCCATGCCGCCGGCGGCTGGTCGGCCGTGCTGGCCACGTCCTCCGACTGGCACTTGCTGCTGCCGGCCACGGATCCCGATTTCCCCTGGTCGATGTACTTGGGGGGCACGCTGTGCATCAGCGTTTTCTATTGCGCGGCCAACCAGTTCATCGTACAGCGCGTGCTGGCCGCCAAGGACGAGTGGCACGCGCGGATGGGGGTCGTGTTCACCGACTACCTGAAGTTCCTGATGCCGCTGATCATCATCGTGCCGGGGTTGATGGGGCCGCGACTGTTCCCCAACCTGGAAAGGCCGGACCTGATCTTTCCCACGCTGGTCAAGAGCCTGCTGCCCACCGGGTTGAGCGGGCTGGTGCTGGCGGGATTGATTGCGGCCGTGATGAGCCATATTTCCGGGGCGATCAATTCGTGTACGACGATTGCCACGGTGGATTTCTATCTCCCCTACCGCGGCCGGCAGGTCAGCGACGCCGAGGCGGTCCGCTTCGGCCGCATCGTGGGCGCGGTGCTGGTCCTGTTGGGCATCGGCTGGGCCATGGCCCTGGTGGGCTATTCGAAGAAACCGATCTTCCTGTACTTGTTGGACGCCTACGGCTACGTGACGCCCGGCATCGCCACGATGTTCTTACTGGGCATTCTTTGGAAGCGGACCACGCAGGCGGGGGCGCTGACGGCCGGAATCATCACGATTCCGCTCACCGTGACCATCGACCAGATCACTCGCAGCAGCCTTTTGCCGGAAAGGCTGGCGGCCTATTTGACGCCTTACATGAATCGCACGGGCACGGTCTTTTGGACCTGCATGGCGGCGGGCGTGCTGGTCAGCCTGCTGACGAAGCCCAAAAGCGACGAGGAACTGCGCGGGCTGATCTGGAACATCGACAGTCTGCGTTCGCCGGCCGGCGAGGCACATCGATACCGCGGCTGGCGGTCCCCGGCCTTGTGGTGGGCCCTGGTCACAGCGGCCGTGCTCTACTTCTACATACGCTTTCCCTAGAGCGACTTTCAGACCCCTGTGGCGGCACTCTCACTTTCGGAACCATGACACGCCGCCGGGAACGCTACACGTGTGTGCGACACGCACGAGCAGGACGGAGGATCTTTGCTGAATGTCTGATTTGCCTTTCTCCAGTCTGGATTGGGCACGCGTGGACCTGGGCACCTGCCCGCAGATTTGCGTCCCGCCGCCGGGGCCGAAGTCGGCCGAGTATCATGCGCGCTGCACGCGGCATTTCAAGGGACTGAGCGGCCAGGTAAAGCTGTTTCCCGTGGCCTTCGAGTCCGGCCAGGGCTGTGTCCTGACCGACGTGGACGGGAACCGGTACCTGGATTTCTCGTCGGGCATTTACGTGACGACGCTGGGCCATTGCCACCCCAAGATCAGCCAGCAGGTGGCCAAGTACGCTGGCCAGTTGATGAATGCCCACGATTTCACCACGCCGATCAAGACCCGGCTGGTGGAGAAGCTGGCGGCCGTGTTGCCGGGCGACTTGCGTGCGTTTCAGTTCTACGACGCCGGCACGGCGGCGGTCGAAGCGGGGATGCGCGTGCTGCGCGCCGCGACGGGGCGCAACGAAATGCTGTCCTGCTTCAACGACTTCCACGGCAAGACCTACGGCGCCGTGTCGCTGGCCCAGATCCGTTCGCCGGTCTACGGCCGCGTGCGCATGCCGGGGGCCCACATGCTGCCGCGGCCCGACCCGTATCGGCCCCTGTGGTCCAAGCCTGACGGTTCGATCGACACGGATCGCTACCTGGCCTTCTATGACGAGTATTTGCAGAAGGCCACCGTGGGCGACGTGGCCGGATTCGTGCTCGAGCCGATCCAGGGCTGGGGCGGATCGATCATGCCGCCCGACGACTTCTTCCCCAAGTTGCGGCAGTTCTGCGATCAGCGGCGGCTGCTGTTGATGGCTGACGAAGTGCTCACCAGTTGGGGCCGCACCGGCCAATGGTTGTGCATGGAGCACTGGGGCGTGGTGCCGGACGTGGTGGCCATCGGCAAGGGCTTCGGCAACGGGTTTCCCGTGACCTGCGTGGCCGTGCGCGAGCCTTATCAAGAGAGCTTCGAGAAGATCTCGGCCTCCAGCAGCTATGGCGGCAATCCCATGGCCTGCGCCGCGGCCTTGGCCTCGATCGAAGTGCTGGAGGAAGAGGGCCTGATGGAACACGCCCTGCACCTGGGCCAACTGGCCCTGCAACGCATGGAGCGGATGAAAGCCGAGCACCCGATCGTGGGCGACGTGCGCGCCAAGGGCTGCTTGATGGGCATCGAGTTGGTGCGCGATCGGCAGACGAAGGAACCCTTTGACAAGGCGGGCGAGTTGGTCTATCAAAAGGCCTTCCGCAAGGGGCTGGCCTGGATACCGGCAGGGCACATCCTGCGCATGAGCCCGCCGATCGTGATGGACGACGCGGCCCTGTTGAAGGGCCTGGACATGATCGACGAAGCGATCGGCGAGACGGAGCGGGAACTGGGGTACTGAGCGACGTTGAGGAACATCCCCGCCGAGTCATCCTGATCGTAGCGAAGGATCTCGCATCGTGCGGATTCTTCGCTACGCTCAGAATGACAGAATCCCAAGGGATCTGTGGCAACTGTCCAGCGGCGCCGTACAAGGCTGCGGGACGGTGCGCCGCGGCCGGTTCAATCGCCTCCCTCGCCTGGCACGACCGTGCCTCGCGACTGACGGCGGAAGGTCCCGGGCGGCATCCCCTTCTCGCGACAGAAGGCGTCGCAGAAATACTTGGGGCCGACGAATCCGGCCTGGGCCGCAACGCTCGCCAGGCTGAGATCCGTATCCAGCAGCAATTGCGTGGCGCGCTCGATGCGCACGCGCATGATCTCCGCGTGCGGCGTGCGGCCAACGGCCGACTGCAATCGCCGCTCCAGCAGCCGCCGCGAGGCGGCCACGGCCGACACCACGTCGCCCACCACGATGCCCCGGCAGGCGTGCAGACGAATGAACCGCAAGGCCGCGGCAGCCAGGGGATCGTCTACGGCCAGGGTGTCGGTCGACTGCCGCGTGACCACATGGCTGGGGGCGAAGTGGAGGTTTTCGGACTTGGCGCGAGGGCGGCGCATCATCTGCGCCAGCAGGCCGGCGGCCTGATAGCCGATCCGCGCCGGGTTCACGTCGATGCTCGTCAGCGGCGGGGTGCAGATGTTGCACAACACCTGGTCGTTATCGACACTGATGACGGCCACTTCGTCGGGCACAGCGATGCTGGAACGCACGCAGGTGTCCAGCAGTTGCTGCCCCTGGTCATCGTTGCAGCACATCAGGCCGATCGGCCGGGGAAGCCGCCGCAGCCACTGGGCCAGATGCCGCTGGCGGCGATCCCAACTCTTCGCGCCAGCGCCGCGCGGCACCTCGAACACGTGGCACGCAAACCCGGCCTGCGTCACCTGCTCGACAAAATAGTCGCAGCGCTGGTCCATGTGAACGTGCTCGCCGCGCGCCAGACCGTAGAAACCGTAGTGGCGAAAGCCGCGCGCCCGGAGGTGTTCGAAGGCCATCTGCGCCACGGGCTGGTTCTGCAGGCCGACCACGGGCACGCCCAAGCCGGGCAAACGGCCGCGGAGATCGATCAAGGGAAGCTTCGTGGCCAGCAGGGCACGGGCCATCTTCAGGTTGTCGATGCGCGCCAGGATGCCGTCGCCACGCCACGAGCACAGCCATTGCGGAAGGGCCGCATCCAGGCCATGCGGGGTGAAGTAGATCGACCAGGGCCCGTGCCGATGCACGTACTGCGAAACGCCCTCGATCAGCCCGCGCCCGTAGGCGCGACTGGTCTCGATCCAAACGGCCACGGTGGGGACGCGGGGCATGGGGCTATTGCTCTTCGGAATCGGCTACGAGGTTGGCGTTGGCAACAGGACACCGCGCTCCCGCCGATCGCGCGCAGTGCATCGCGCGCCTGATAAGCAATACGCTGGTCGGAGGGATGCAACCTCCAGCCTACTCAGCGGGGAGCCGCAGGGGCAATCCCGCGTCTGCGCAAATTCGGGATTGGTCTCCGTAATTGGGGGCAGTGTCCCCAAGACCCCTCATTCGTGCGGTCAGCGGTGGACCGTGCGCGGACCTGTGATGCGCCTGTTGGGTGGCGAGAACGGCCACGATCGCCCGGCTCAAGGGAGTTGCAGCTTTGCACCACCATATTTCAAGAACGATCCGCCGACGGCGGACGCGGTTCGTACGCGACCCTCGCGATCCAAACGGACCAGTGCGGTCCGCGCGTCGGTCTCCAGCGTCTCTTGTCCCTCGGTGGATCGCAGGCTCTTGATCCGACCGTTGGCCGGTCCGATCTCCGCTTGACGCAGATCGTTCAGGTAGTAGTCGGTGCCCGCGGCGGTGGTGATCGCCAGGGCGCAGACCTGGCGCGGCGCGAGGCGTTCCCCGCTCTCGTCTGCCACCACCTGGCGTGTCACGGTGATCTCGACCGGTTGCCCTGCCCGGAGCGGCAAGAGCACCGTGTCGTAGATGGCGAAGTCCTCGACCGTCTGATCGAAACTGAGCATTGCGGCCGGCTCGATCTTCCCTCGGCCGGGCGAGAACCAACCTTGCGGCGGATCTTCCCGGCCGCGAATGACCTGGGCCCCAGTCGAAGCATCGGCCTGGACGAGCATGATGTTGGCGCGCTCGGAGTCCTTCGTGCCGGCCTGTCCCGGGCCGAGGATCTGTACGGTGCGGTCCGGCCGAAAGTGAAACAGTTGTGCGTAGGCGTGCCGGCCAGGGCATTCCAGGCGGTCGGAGAGGATCCAGTAATCGCTTTTCACAAAGCACATGTCGCGGCGATGGGTCGCCGGCAGGTCGACGGCCTTCTGACCGCGAGAGTCCACGAAATCGGACCACGGACCGTCATAGAAGCTGCAGGCCAGATCCAGCACGCCATCCGAGTGCCAGTCCTGGTCGCGCGGCTTGTCGACCACAAACGGCCCCCGGCGGCTGCGCCGCTGGCTGTGGCCGTCGACGAGCACCACGTTGTGCGCAAGCGACGACTTGCAGTACTGGTTCCACTTGCTGTGGACGTAAGAATAGACGCCCATTTCAGCGATCAGGTGTTCGCCGTAGGCATAGCACTCGAAGTTGCCGCAGTCTTCGTGCCAATGGCCCTTGCCCAGGGGCCCGGCATCCAGGCAGAGGTAGCGCGCATCTCGGTCCCAGCCGGAGCGCATCACGTAGAACCCGGCCCAGGGCAGGCGGATGGACGTGAAGGCGGGCGCCTGGCCCGCAGACCCGTTGGAGGCGAACCATTCAAATACCGGGTCGTCCCAGCGGCCGCGCACGGCGGCAAAGGTCTTGGGCAGGGAGCCATAGCCGGGACCGCCGGTATCGCCGAAGTCGGGCAGTCCGCCCAGGGGCGTGGCCACCTTGGGATAGAAGTCGTAGGTGTGCTTCACGGCACGCTCCAACTCGGGAGGCGACGGGTAGCCCATCAGCCTGGCGGTGGTGATGATCCGCTCGATGGCGGTGCGGCTGGTGCCGTGGTAGCCGGGCGAGAGTTCCTTGGAGATGCAGTCCGGATAGAATTCCTCTTGGGCGGAGATCCGCATGCCGGCAATGGCGAAATCGCGCAGCGACGCCGCCTGCTTGAGCTCGGGAAGATACGCGCCCACGTTATAGATTCCGGCCAACTGCAGCATATAGCGATTCACGGAATCCGGCGCGCGGACCGCGTAGCGCGCCTTTTCGATGAAGCCCTTGAGCATCACGGCATGCGCCTCGGGCGTGAAGCTCGGCGACGCCAGGAAGTAGTTGTAGGCGTCGAGCCACGTGCCGTTCAGCGGCCCACATGAAGTGAGCCTGGACCAAACCGCCGTGTTCCGGATGTAACCTTCCGGCGCTGGATTGCTGAGCACGTGGTCCGTGACCTCGGCCACGAACTCGCGCGCGTAGCGTTCGTCCAGGCTGTGCCAATACAGCGGGCCCAGCACCGACGAGAAGTGCCCAAAGCGGTTGAGGGAATGGGTGAGCGGGTATTCGGTGTCGAGTTGCCCGTTGGGGAGCCGCAGGGGGAAGTAGTTCCAGTCGATTTTTGGTGCAAAATCGACCGTGAAACCACCGCCGGAGAAGCGATGCGCCAGGATCTCCTCGCCCAGACGGTACTGGGTATGTTTGCGCGCATCGCCTTTAGGTTTGGCCGGCATGTCCCAATGGTTGATCTTCCAGCACGGCGTACGGCGTTGGCGGAAGTAGGCCTTCAGGCTCCGCTTGGCCTGGGCAAAGTCCCCGGCGGCGACCGCGGCCTGGACCGCTTCCAGGCCGGGCCGATCCAGATTCCAGGCGGCGAAGAAGGCGGCGTCATCCTCGATCCGCACCTGGGGGACGATCTCCTTGGCCAGCTTCCGCAGTTCGGGCGTCTGCGTGGCCGCGGCGCGCACAGCCAGCCCCAGACACAACGCCAATCCGCCAAGGTACAAGTGACGCATCGCTGGGGCTCCGTGACAGGGTATCGGATCGAAGAGACTTCGGCCCTCTGTGGATACCGGCGCAGTCCATGACCGCAATTCCGTCCCAAATCCACCCATATCGGCTGCAATCCGGCGCTCCCGCGGCCGCAGAACGATCCTTGGCGATGCGGACCGCAATCCATCGACGCCTGACCGCCGGGCATCGGTAATCAGTCCTTTCGACCGGCCTGCGGTGAGGCCGGCAGCGCTCGCAACAGCCGGTCGGCCTCGGCGCAGACCTGATCGGCAAGCTCGCTCGAATAGCGCGTGAGTTGGACCCGCGCCGCGTCGGGGTCTTGTTGCCACAGCCGCAGTGTTTCTGCCTCGAATGCGGCCTGTTGGCTCAGCACGCGGCTTTCCATCGTTTCCCAAACGGATTGCACGCGCGCAATCCGGCCGGCATAGTCCGCATCGACCCACCGGGCCAGGTTCACCAGCTTCCACCAGGCCAGACTCAGGTCGAGGTCGAACGTGCCCGTGGGTGGCTGAAACTGGTGTTCCAGCGAAAGCAATCGGGGTAATTCGAACCGCGGCCCAAGGCTCTCCGGCGTGGCGGTGATGCCGAGATACCAGGGGGTGAGGGGGCTGATATCCGGCCGGCAGGCCGTGCGCCAGTAGATGCAGCCGATTTCCGGTGGCACTCCGCTGCGCAACTGGAACACGGCCGATTCCTGCGTCGAGCGGCCGAACAGGTTCACAATTCCGCCGCGGCTACGGAGCACGGCGACCACGTCGGACGTAGCGATCTTCTTGCGCGGCAGGACGGAGAAGGGCAGGGGACTGGCCGGCGGCCACGCGCCGGACGTGCCGGTGACGAGTTCCTGGCCGCGGAACTGGCGTGGATCGGGCGCCAAGCGCTCGGGTTTCTGGTAGACCTCGCGAAAGCTGAACGGCCGGCCTTGGCGCGGATCGAACCAACCGCGAGCCACGGCGTAGCTGATCAGGTCGGGCGAGGCGCGGAAGTGGTCGCGGTCGGCCAGGTCCAGCGCGCCGATGATATAGACGTTGGGGAGGATCGCCACCTGGTCGTCGGGCACGCGTTGCGCCGCCCAACGCCGGCCGCGGACCACCGCGACCAGCCAGGCCTCGCGCGGATCGGCCACAACATAGGTTCGGCCCGAGTCTGCATAGCCGAATCGTTCGACGAGGCTACCGATCAATTCCATGCCTTCGCGCGCCGTCTTGGCGCGCTGAGCCACAAGGCGGCGGAGCATGTAACCGATGCCGCCCTCGCGGATCTCGCCGCGCTGCACCAGGACTTCATAGTCGTCTTCGCGACTGCGGCAGCCGTCGCTGACCACGGCCACGCCCCACTCGTTCAGATAGCCATCGCTATAGGCCAGGCCCGGGTTCTGGCTCCACAAGAAGCCCCCGGTCTCGGGCAGTTCGTCCAGTTTGCCGCCGAACTGCAGATCGATCTGCGCGCCAGGCGCGTGCGTCTGCCGTGGGATCTTATAGAAGCGCAGCACGCGTTGGCCGCCATTCTCTTCGTTGTGCCCGACCAGCACAGAACCATCGGCCGACGCGGCCTTGCCCACCACGACGGCATAGCAGGCCCAAAGGGGCGAGCCGGCCAAACCGGCGGCAAGGCAGCAGGCCGTGCCCAGGGTCACAGCGGCGAGCGAACGGATACGCACGAGCAGCCTCCGAGTTCGTTGATCTGTGTATGAGCGGGAAATCAGGGTTTCTTCTGCGGCTTCTGGCCCGGCTTGGCACGCTTGGCGCCGGCTACGGCGGCGTTCATCTCCGTGCGCCAGCGCCACATGGTCTCCCACTGGGCCTGGTCGGCCTGCGCCGGCTGAAAGCGGCTGGCGTCCACGTCCACGTAGAGCGGGCCGTACTTGGCTGGGTCGAAGTTGGGGTTGGGCGTGTTGGACTGAGCGTTCACCGCGAGGCGCCAGTCGGCCAGCGCGGCGCGCATCTGGGCCACGCGTTGGGCCTGGGCTGCGGCCAGGTCCTGCGCTTCGCGGATATCCTGGCTGAGATCATACAGTTCGACTTGCTCCGCGTCGTAAAACTCGACCAGCATCCAGTTGCCGTCACGCACCGCGCCGCTGGGTCGGCTGCCCTGGTTGGTGTAGTGGGGAAAATGCCAGAAGAACTGCCGGCTGGGCGCCGGCCCGCGCCCGGTGAGCAAGCCGGCGAAGCTCTGGCCATCCAGCCCAGAGGGCGCCGGCCGCCCGATCAGGTCCAATAGCGTGGGCAGCCAATCGGTGTTGATCACCGGTTCGTCGATGACTCTTCCCGCCGGCACATGGCCGGGCCAGCGGACGATCAAGGGAATGCGCAGCCCGCCTTGATAGACGAATCCTTTGCCGGCGCGGTACGGATCGTTGTGGGTGATCTTGGGGTGCGGCCCCTCGGGCACGTGCAGACCGCCGTTGTCGGAGGTGAAGATGACGATCGTTCTTTCGGCCAGATTCAGTGCCTCCAGCCTGGCCATCAAGCGTCCGATCGTGTCGTCGAGCGTCTCGATGACCGCTGCGTACACGGGCTCGAAGGCGCGCGCGTTGTTGTCGATCCGCTGTGGCTGCGCGTCGTAGGGAATATGGGGCGTGTTGTGGGCCAGATACACGAAGAAGGGGCGGTCGCGATGCTCCTCGATGAACTTCTCGGCCGCGGCCGTCAGGTCGTACTCGCCCTTGCCCCCCTCGATGTCGGAAGGCTTGGTGTTGGCCTTGCCCGCATGATAGAAATCGAAACCGTGCTCCAATGGGCCAAACCCCGCGCCGCCCACGTGCCATTTGCCGATGGCCGCGGTGCTGTAGCCGGCGTCCTTGAGATAGTCGCAGACCATCTTCTCTTCCAAGGGGACCTGCATTTCGATTTCCGGGTGCAGCAGCTTCTGCGAGGAGGCGTTTGCGCGTCCCGGAAGATAGGTGGTCAGGCGCAGTCGAGCCGGGGCCTTGCCGGTGAGAATCGCGGCCCGGGATGGGGAGCAAATGGGTTGGCCGCAGCAGGCCGAAGTGAACCGCACGCCTTGCTGTGCGAGGCGGTCCAGATGGGGCGTGTGGTGCTCTTGCCGGCCATAGCAGTGCAGATCATTGATCCCCAGGTCATCGCAGAGGATGAAGATGATATTGGGTTTGGCGGCGCTATTCTCGCTGGCGGCCAGCAGGCCGGCAGCGCTGGGCAGCAGCACGAAGAACGCGCCCAAAAGCGCGCACAGGGAAGTGTTGCGTGCGGATGCACGGTAACGAAAGCAAGGAGGCATTGTGGCTCTCATATCACGCACCCGATCCGATCCAGAGGCAAGGGGGATGTCACCGCACGGCGATCGCGGTTCACGATGATGTCATGCTAACAGACGCGCGAACCGGCTTCCAGATGGGGCATTCCCGCATCTGCAACCCCACAAGAGGAACCCAACATGAGGATCCACAGGAGATGACTGTCCAGTCCTTCTCCTCCCCAGCCTTTGCGGCTTTGCGCCTTGGCGCCTTCGCGAAAGCTCCTCCCGCCGATCGGACCTGCCTTGGCCGAATGGCCCTTGGCAGTCTCCGGGATGTCTCGCTCGATTCTGCCCTCAGTCCCGGAGGGTTCGTCGCCAAGGCGCACTGCACGCGGTCTTCGGCAACCGATCCTACTGCCCCAAGGCTCGCCCCGCTACTGGCCGTAGGCTCCGAACTCGTAGGCCGCGTCGAACATGGCGATGATGTTCTCGGCCGGCACATTGGCCTGGATGTTGTGCACCTGGTTGAACACATAGCCTCCGCCCGGCGCGAAGACCTCCAATCGCTCGCGCACGTGCTGGCGCACTTCCTCGGGCGTGGCGCGGCCCAGCACGCGCTGCGTGTCGCAGCCACCACCCCAGAAGACGAGCCGATCGCCGAACTCGGCCTTCAGCCGACCGGGGTCCATGTTGGCGGCCGAGGTCTGCACGGGATTGAGGATGTCGATGCCGGCCTCGACAAAGTGCGGCAGCAAGTGATAGATCGATCCGCAGGAGTGCAGGAAGACTTTCCACGAGGTATGTGCGTGAATCCAGTCGCAGAGCTTCTTGTAGTGCGGCTTGAGCATCTCGGCCCAGAGCTGCGGCCGGAGGAACTCGCCGCGCTGCGTGCCGCTGTCGTCGGCGGCGATGCCCCAGGCGAAGCAGCGGTCGCCCACGGCCTGGTGCACCAGGCTCAGGCACTTGATGGTCGCGTCGACCGAGCGGTTCATCATTTCGTGGCAGGTCTCTTTCTCGGTCATGAGCATCATCATCCACTCATCGGGCAGCCCCTGCGTGACATTGCTGGCCCGATCGGTAATCAGACTCAGCCCCAGAAAGCAGATGCCGAATCCCCAGCCCAGAATGGCGTAGTCGGTTTCCTCGTAGAGTCGCCGCGCATAGCGTTCCAGGATCTGCAGGTGTTGGTCGGGAATGCTGTCCACGGGGCGGAACTTCGCCGGGTCGATCGGCCCGCCGCGATTGAAGGACATGTCGTCGAAGTAGTAGCCGTTGCGCGGCATGCGGAACGAGGAGTGCGAGCCGTCGGCGTTGAGCAGGATCCAGTTGCCCTCGGCGTCCTCGGCGATCTTCGTGTTCGGCGGGAACAGCGGCTCGGTGCCGTCGAACAGCCGGCGCGCGGTCCACTGGTCGTCCGAACAGATGGCGCTGAGGATGATCGAGAGGTCCAGGGGCACCACGTCGACGTGCAGGCGGCGGAGCATTTCTTCCTCCACCGTGGCGATCATGAATCGCGGGTCGAGGACCTTGGTCGGCCCAGAGAAGCCCAGCTTGCGCCGCACGCGATCGTAGGCGCTGACGGCGATGCCCGAGGCCTTCATGCCCCCCAGGTCAATCGGCACGCGGTCGGGCACCTGATGGTTTACCGCCTTGCAGACTCTTTCGCGTGGCGTCATTTCATTCTCTCCCAGAGAGGTCAGCGGTCCTTCGCGCCACACTTGCGCCGCGATCGCAGCGCGGCGATCAAGGAGGCGTTGGCTCCCATTGGATTACAAGATTGTCCAGGTGCCAGGCCGTGGCCGCGTTGGCCAGCGAGGTGAATCCCAGCCACTCCAGACGGTTGAACTTCTCGGCCGCGCACTGCAAGGTCCAATGCTGCGGATCGCGATCGGGCAGTGTGACCGTCAGTTCGTAGCTGCCGTCGGCGGCCGGCCCGAGCTTGCAGACAATCTCCACGTGCACCCACTGGCCCTCGGGCAGGTCCACGAGTTTCTGCCCTTGGGCAGTCAGGGGCGCGCCGGCGCGGAACTGGAGCGAGGGCCCAACCAGATACGGCCGGGACTGGTCGCGCCACTCATGCGCGGCGATCGCGCCCGGCTCCAGGCGCAGGTCGAAGACCACGCGCGCCGTGCCGCGGCGATAGTGCGGCAGATAGTAGAGATGCGGATTGTAAACGCCCTTAAGTCCCGAGACATCGGTGAACTTCAAACTCTTGCGGCCCGAGCGTGCCACGCCTTCCACGACGCCGATCGAGTCGCCGCGGCCTTCTTCCACAGCTTGGGCGGACTGGGGCCGCGTGCCCGCCGTCACGGCCTCAAAGTCCTCGTGGACGACCAGCGACCCAGGGGCTGGGGCCAGCACGGTGGGGGCAAATTGCACCTGGCGCGGCAATTGGACCCATTCTGGAGGGCCGATCAGCCCTGCGCGTTCCGGCTGCAGCGACTCAATGCCCAGGGCTCGCGCCGGTGAGTCCTCGGCCAAGGTGAAGTCGCCGCGCGCGGGATCGCGGAAGCGCGGGTCGGCCACCAGGCCGTGCTGGTCCAGTCCCTTGGCCTGCCACTGGCGGAGGTCCGCGTCGTAGAACTCCATGGGCAGGCCGTCGGTGCGCCAGTAGAGGTTGAAATCCCACAGGGATTGCGTGTCGTTGCGGCCCTCATCGTCGTGGAACAACTCGCCCTGGGTGAGATAGAAGATATTGCGTTGGACGCGACTGGGTGGACCTTGCACGAACTTGTACCGCCAGGCGGCCTGCCAGGCGCTGAGGGCAAACACGTTGTTGCAGATCGTGTTGCCGTGGCTGCCGGTGTTCATGACCCCGCCGGTGAGCGTGTTGTAGACCAGGTTCTTCTCGACGGTCAGGCCATTGCTGGCCTGATCGAAGTACAGGCCCCAAGCCATGGCCGGCCGGCCCATGTAGGGAAAGACGTCGTGGATCACGTTGCCGCGGATGACGGTTCCGGTCTGCCGGCCGAGGGTGTAGATCCCGCCCGCGTCGCTGAGCATGCCGCGGCACACGTGGTGGATGTGGTTCCACTCGATGCGGTTCTCGAGGGTCCGCGTGGGGGCATCGCTCCAGTTCCAACCGATCGACATGCCGGAGTAGTTGAAGCTGTGGATTTCGTGGTGCGAGATTTCGTTGCGGCAGGCGTGGGCCAGCCACAGGCCGACGGCCCCGGCGTAGACGTGGCCGCCATCGTGCAGGTAGTTGTTGGAGATGAGGTTATCGCTGGAGGTGAGGGAATCACTGGTCGGCATCTTGCTGTTGCCCAGCCGGATTCCGCCGGCCCCCAGGTCGTGCACCTGGTTGCCCACGATGCGGTTGTGCTGGCAGCCGTCCTGGAACCAGATGCCGTAGCCGCCGACATGGGCCACGCGGCAGTCTTCCACGGCGCAATGCCGCGCCCCGTTGGCCGTCACGGCGGCAGGCACGGTCACGGCCGCCTGCGGATCGCCGTACCCTCGTGGTCCCAAAGTCCAGTCGGCATGTTCCAGTTGCAGGCCGACGAGGCGCAGGTGTTCCACCCACTTGCCGGCTTCCGGATCGCCCTCCAAGCGAACTAATTCGGACAGCCGCGGCGCGACCACGACCGTGCGATCCGGGTCCTCGCCCGGCAGGGGCCAATAGGTCAATCGGCCGCTGGCCGCATCCAGATACCACTCGCCCGGCTCGTCGAGCAGCTCGGCGGCATTCTCGACGTAGTAGCGTTGCTGCGGGTCCCAGCCCAGCGGCCGAAAAATGGTGGGGCCGGTGAAGCGCACGACGCGCTGCGCGGCGTCCACCGAGGCGATTCGCACGCGGGACGTGTTCCAGGAGTGAAAGACGACCGCCTCGACGTTCGTCAGGTCGCGCCAGGCCTGAATGTCGCGGTCCAGGAAGCGGAAGGCGTCTACTCCTTGGTTCCACTTGGCGCCCGGCTTGGGGTCCACCAGTCCGGCCACGCGATAGAAACCCTGGTTGGGGCTGCGTGCGCGCGTCGCGCGGCGCGTGCCGACAAACAACTGACGGAAGTAGAGCTTGCCGGCAGCGACCTCGGGCAGGTCGGCGATCCAGCGTCCGCGGTCGTCACGCTGCCACTTGGAAATGACCATCCCGCCGCAGAGCACGGCCGACTGGCCCGGCTGGCAGCCATAGGTGACCGGGCACTGGGGCGTGCCGGAGTCCTCGGGCGTAAAGACCAGCGGGGCCTGCAGCCGGTGCTGGCCGCGCACCAGGACGGTGACCGGAGCCGCAAGCCTCCCCTGTTTTCGCAGGGAGCGGATGGCCTGTTGTGCGTGCGCGACGGTGGCCCAAGGACCGTCGTTGCTGGTTGCGACGCGCTGCGCGTGCGATCCGGAAAAGCCATCATCGCCGTCAGGGGCGACATAGAAGCGTAGGCCGTCGCCAACGGCGCCGCCTTCGGACGGAGCGAGGAGCAACGCGGCGACCAGACCGGCCTGAATCGTGAACATGGAGGCATTCTCTTTGGGTATTTGGCGGTGCAGCACCAAGCGCCGGCAACGGGCCCGCGGGCGTCTGCTTATGGGCTGGGCGACAGGCCGAGCTGGGCGGCCATCTGCCGCCGCTCCTCGCCGGCGGCGGGCAGGCAGTCGAGGATATTCAGGGGGCGGTGCCGCACCCATTCGGGCGTTTGCGGCTGGAGGCCAGCGCGACCCGTCAAACCCAACAGTCCGCGCCACTCGGCCAGGCACTTCTGCTCGTAGTCTGGAAATTCGCTCAGCGCGTGTCCCTCACGCAGGACTCCGGTATAGAGCTGGGCCAATTCGACAGCCTCGCGTATCCCGGAGTTCATGCTGTGCATGCCGGCCGGTCCGGTGATGTGGGCCGCGTCGCCGGCCATCCACACGCGCCCCCGTCCCAACGAGGAGGCCAGGCGTCGCTCGAAACGCACAGCGATCCGCCAGTAGATGTCGCCGATGTTTCGCTCGAACCAGGGCGCGCGCTGATGCACCAGTTCCTGGAACCGCTGTTCGGAGAGCATCGGAAAGGCGTCGTCGCCCACGTGCACCGCCAGACGCTGCTTCATCCGCGACGACTCGGCGGCTGCATGATCGAGCATCTGAAAGCTCCAGCGGCAGCGGCCGTCGGGCATGGGCCAGAGCACGTCGGTGGTCTCCGGCCCCAACACGACCCGCACCTGGTTGGGCAGCGGCTCCGGGCAGGAACACTCGAACACCGCATAGTGTTCGGTGGGCCCCACTTGGGGAAACTCGATGGCCAATCCGCGCCGAGTTCGAGAACGATGCCCGTCGGCGGCCAGAACCAGCGGGACCGTGAGCTGAGTTGTGCCGGAGACGACCCATTCGGTATGGGCCACGGCATAGCCCAGCGATTGCTTTTCGCGACGGTCGATGGTCACGCGCACGGCGTTCCGCTCGGGCACCAGATCGCTGACGTGCTGGTTCCAGAAGACCAGGGCCCCCTGCTGCCGCAAAGCCTGCTCCAGCAGGCCTTCGAACACGTCCTGGCGCAGGACGATCAGGCCTGGGCAGCCGTCCTCCGCGCGTGGGAAGGGGACCTCGGCGCGCAACTCCGGCCCCTCGTACAGCGCGATACTCTCGATCGGATAGCCCTGCTGGCGAACGTTCAGCCCCAGCCGTTCCAGCAGCCGCACGGACGAGCGGTGCAGGGCCAGGGCATAACTGTGGGCCCCGGTCCGCCATTGACTGTCCACGACGCGCACATGGATCCCGTTGCGCGTCAGCGCCAAGGCCCCCACCAGACCAACAGGGCCAGCACCAATGACCAGAACCTCCGGTTCCCTTGCTTGCGCCATAGGACGGCCCTTTCTCAGATGAGTCTCTGGCCACCGCTCGCGGCTGCGCAGCGGCGCCCGACAGGATGCGCATCACTTCGACGCCGCGACCACGGGATTCTTCAGCACCCCTACGCCCTCCAACTCCACCTCGACCACGTCGCCGGGCTTGATCGCCGCGGTCTTGCCGGGCGTGCCGGTGTAGATCAAGTCTCCAGGCTCGAGCGTCACGTGCTGGCTGGCCCAACTGACGATCGCCGCCACGCCATGCACCAGGTCCTTGGTGCTCTGTTCCTGGCGGACCTCTCCGTTGACCCGGCATCGCAACAGCAGGTCATCGTAGTTGAGGCCCTTGACGACGAAGGGGCCGCAGGGTCCGAAGGTGTCGGAGCCCTTGGCGCGCCACCACTGCACGTCGGCCTTCTGCCAATCGCGAGCGCTGATGTCGTTGCCGCAAGTGACGCCCAAGACATAGTCCTGGGCCTTGGCCAGGGGCACGTTCTTGGCCCGTTTGCCGATCACGATCACCAACTCGGCTTCGGGGTGCACGACCGAAGTGCCCGGGGGAATCACGACCTGTTGGCCATCCGCGATCAGACACGAGGGGACTTTGAAGAACAGTTCGGGATGCTCGTGCGGTGGCGTCTGGGCAAGATGGCTCTTGTAGTTGCCGGCCAGGGCCAGGACCTTGCTGGGCTGGACTGGCACCAGGAGTTTCACCTCCGCCAGGGCGAAGGTCCCCTCGGTCGGTTTCCACGGGCGAAAAGGCGTGCCCTGGATCTGCCGTACGCGATCCCCTTCCACAACGCCATAGGCCACGGTCTTGCCGACCTGGAAGCGCGCGAACTTGGTGACCGGCTTTTCACCTTCCGCGCCGCCGACGGAACTGGCCGCCAGCAGGATGGCCGCCAAAATGCCAAGAACAAACTTGCCGCAGTCCATGATTCGCTCCTCGTCGGATTGTGTTTCGGAATGTGTTCGGGATGTGGTCGAATGTTCGTCACGAAGGTGCCGCTTTCGGCCGCGCGTGTGGCCCAAGCAGCACATGGCGCTCAGGGGGGCGGAAACGGATCGCGCTTCACATAGGCGGTGCCCTGAAAAGTCGCGATCAGGCGACCGGCGGCATCACAGATACGCACGCCGCAGTGGGCCAGCTTTCGGCTCCGCGAGATCTCCGTCGCCTCGGCCTGCAACTGCCCCTCGAGGGCCGGGTGGTGGCAGGAAATGCTCATGCTGATGCCCATCGCCACCTGCCCCGCCGCGTTGCAGGCGGCGAAGAAGGTGGTCGCGGCCAGCGTGAACAGGGCGCCGCCGTGCACCGTGCCCAGGCTATTGTGGTGCCGGTCTTCGATCGGCATCACGGCGCGTGCGTAGCCCGGCCGGACATCGACCAGCTCGATGCCATTGGCCGCCGCAAAGCGATCGCGCCGCAGGCCGTCCATCATCTCTTGCGAACAATCGGACATGACAGATCAACGATCCTCAGGAACCCTTGGTTGCGATTCAATCGGCGTCTTGCGCCAGGCTGCGCGCTTGAAGGTAGTCGCCCACCGGCAGTCTCAAGCTCCGCAGGTCTTCGTGCGTGATCTCGACATCGCGCGAGGCAGCCTTCTCTTCCGAACTAAGTTCGACGTCGCCGCTGGCCGACAAGAGAACGATGCGTTGACGCACTTCGCCCAACCGCCGCTGGACGCGCGCCGGCATCCCCAGACCGTAGGCCGCGTGGCCGGCTCCGCAGAGCACCACCGCCGTGCGGTTCGCCCCAGCTTCCGAGCGAAGGTAGTTGGCCAGACTGTGGGCCATGCACTCATCGCGCGCGATCTGGGCCTCGATCATGGGGCGCAGACGCTCGGGCGTGGCCGCCATGTGGACCATGAGTTGCAGGCCCAGCAGCTTTTCGTATGGCGGGTCGCACAACTGCAGTTCGACGGGCAGGCCGGCGCGCGCCTCGGCCGGCAGTTTGTCCACGCCCCCTTCGCGCGCCACGCGGCGGATCAGTTCGGCCGGGGCATTGAGCGCCACCACGGGAATGTTCCGCGTTCGGGCCGCTTCTAACAGCGGTTGGTACTGCTGGTAGTTGCGCCAGCGCTGGGGCCAGCCCGTGGCGGCGGCCAACTGGGCGAAGTCGATCTGCCCCTGGTTGAAACGGTCGAGGGTGGCCTGGTGCGCTGCCTCCAGTTGTTCCAGCCCCAACACCAGGCGGCGGCCGCGCGCGGCAAGGTCTTCCAGGATCCGCAATTGCGTGTCGTGGTGCCGGGCCAGCGTGTGCCGCTCGCCCAGGTAGACGACGCGCGCCTCGGCCAGGTCTGCCAGCATCTCGGCGTAGGCGACCGGCTCGCCCTGGCAAAGGTCGATCCACAGGCTGCAGCGGCGCGGCCCTTCGGGTCCGGCCAGACCGATCCGGACAAGGGCCACGAGTACAACGGGAATCCACGCCAGTCGTCGCCCCAAGGATCCACCTCCCTCCGGAAGTTGCGTCACGGTCCATCCTGCGCCTCTTACGATACCCGGAAGGCCCCTGGCAGGGAAGCCCCAGCACCCCCGTGGTGGGCCTCGGCGGTGGGCGTTGAAGCTGGCCGGAGCATGGACTACGATGGCAGAAATCCCCCTCCCCGCAACCAGGAGTCCCGCCATGCGAAAAGGCTCGTTCCCCGCCACACTGATCGCGATGGTCCTGATGGTCCCGGCCGCTTGGGCCGTCGACGCGCCGCGCAGCCGCCATAAGTTGGCGCCCGAGGCGATCCGCTTCGAGGCCCATCGCGTGGGCAGCTATCGCAGCGAGGCCTGCGACGTGGGCGATTTCAACAACGACGGCAAACTGGACATTATCGCCGGGGCCCATCTCTATCTGGCCCCCGACTGGAAGGCGATCAAGGTTCGCGAACCAGTGACCGACGTGAACGACGAGGGCAAGGGCTATTGCCACGACTTCGCCAACCTGGCCCTGGACGTGGACGGCGACGGGAAGCTGGATGTCGTCTCCTGCTTCTGGCACGAGAAGCAGACGGCCTGGTATCGCAACACGGGCACGACCGGCGGCCTGTGGCCGGAGACCGTGATCCAACAGAACGGCAACTTCGAGACGGGCTGCCTGTGGGACATCGACGGCGACGGCAAGGCGCGCGAGGTCCTGCCCGACAGCAAGGCCACC
The DNA here is from genome assembly GCA_937889015.1 of uncultured Planctomycetales bacterium. GTDB lineage: Bacteria > Planctomycetota > Planctomycetia > Pirellulales > Thermoguttaceae > CALARR01. Next base: position 20,763 of record CALARR010000059.1, read on the forward strand.
GTCTGGTACGACCTGCAGCCGGGCGGGAAATTCGGCATCCATACGATTTGCGAGAAGCCGATGGCCTTTGGCGGCGGTGTGGGCGATATCAACGGCGACGGCCGGCCCGATGTCCTGCGGCCCAACGCCTGGTTCGAAGCGCCCGCCGATCCGCGCCAGGGAGAATGGAAAGAACATCCCTTGAGCTTGGGCAGCCCCGAAGACGGCAAGGTCGAACACACACCGCAGATCCTGGTCTACGACGTCAATGGCGACGGCCTGAACGACATTATCACCAGTGCGGCGCACAAGTATGGCATCTTCTGGTACCAGCAGATCCGCCAGGGCAACGAGATCACGTGGCAGCGACACCTGATCGACGATTCGTGGACCCAGGCCCACAGCCTGACGCTGGCCGACTTGGACGGGGATGGCGACCTGGACCTGGCGACGGGCAAGCGTTTTATGGCCCACAACGGCAAGGATCCCGAGGAGTTCGCGCCCCTGGGCGTGTACTGGTACGAACTGCAGCCCGGCCGCACCACAAAGTGGGTCAAGCACGTCATCTCCTACGATGCGGGGATTGGCTCGGCGCTGAACATCCCGGTCGTGGACCTGGACGGCGACGGTGACCTGGACGTGGTCGTGACCGGCAAGTGGGGCGGCCCGGTGTGGTTTGAGAACAGGGCCCAGTAGTTCTGAATGAAAGGACAGCGAGGGGCATCGCCATGACGCGTTTCCTCAGTCGCCGCGAGGCGTTGGCGCGCGGCGCCGGCCTGATGGCAGCATTGGCCGCAGGCGCAGCCGGACGTGAAGCATGCTGCGCGGCACCGCCGGCCTCGCCGCCGCTTCCCTTTGAAATGCCGATACCAAGCGCCCCGGTCTTTGCCCAGCGCGTGTTCGATATCCGCAAGTTCGGCGCCCAGGCCGGCGGCCAGGCGGTGAACACCCAGGCGATCGCCGCCGCGATCGCCGCCTGTGCCCAAGCGCACGGGGGGCGCGTGCTGGTGCCCGAGGGCGTGTGGCTCACCGGTCCGATCCACCTGAAGAGCAACGTGGAGCTGCACCTCGCGGAGGGGGCGGAACTGCGATTCAGCCAGCGGTTTGAGGACTACCTGCCGCCGGTCTTCACGCAGCGCGGCGGGGTGCGGTGCTACAACTACTCGCCGCTGGTCTATGCCCATCGCTGCAGCAACATTGCCGTCACTGGCCGGGGAACGCTCAACGGCCAGGGCGAGGTGTGGTGGCCCTGGAAGAAGCGCCAACCGGGGATGACGCGCCTGTTCGAGGCCGGGGCCAAGGGCCTGCCGGTGGACCAGCGCGTCTTCGGCACCGAGGCCGACGGCGTGCGCCCGCCCTTCGTGCAGCCCATCGAGTGCCAAAACGTGCTCCTGGAGGGCTTCACGATCACCAACGGCCCTTCCTGGAACATCCACCCGGTGTGCTGCGAGAACCTGATCGTGCGCGGGGTGAGCGTGCGGACCCACGGACCGAACAACGATGGCATCGATCCCGACTGCTGCCGCAACGTGCTGATCGAAGACTGCCTGCTGGACACGGGCGACGATTGCATTTGCCTCAAGGCGGGCCGCGACGAGGACGGCTGGGCCGTGGGCCAGCCCTGCGAGAATGTGCTCATCCGCCGCTGCCACACGAAGCGCGGCCACGGCGGCGTGGTGCTGGGCAGCGAGATGTCGGCCGGGATCCGCAACGTGTTCGTACACGACTGCCGATTCGAGGGGACCGACCGCGGCATCCGCATCAAGTCGCTGCCGGGGCGCGGCGGCTTCGTGGAGAACGTCTGGTTCCAGGACATCGCCATGGACCGGATTGTGGGGGCCGCGATCCACATGACGTTCCGCTACAGCCAGCCCGACTCGCAAACCCGGAACCAGCCGCGCTTCCGCAACTTCCAGATCCGCAACGTCACCTGCGCCAAGGCCAAGCAGGCGGTGGAGATTTTGGGCCTGGCGGAGAACTACATCGAAGACGTTTGTCTGGAGAACGTGCGGATCACGGCGGCGCGCGGCTTGTCGGCCGAGTACGTGCGCGCGCTGCGGCTGAATCGCGTCGATCTGCAGGCCGCCTCCGGCCCGCTGTTGCGTCTGTTGGACAGCCAACAAATCGACGTGAGCGACTGCCCTTGTGCGCCGGGGACCGAGGTCTTTGTGCGATTGGAGGGCCCCCAGACGCGCGACGTGCGTTTGCGAGGCGCTGCCCTGGCTCATGCCCGGCAGGCCGTGGAACTAGCCAAAGGCGCAACGCCGGACGCGGTGCGGCGCGATCCCTGAGCGTCTTTTCCGCTTTCCTGCTGCTGCCCCCTCCATTCCCGCGTTTCCCGCCAGCCTCGGAGAAGAAGACCCATGAAAGCCCTGCCCACGCTGATCGTGATGCTGTGCCTGCCCGCCCTGGGCGCCGCTCCGGCCAAAGCGCCGTCGAGCCCGATTGTCAAGAAGGGCCAGTTGTTGCTCTCCGACGATTTTACGCGCAGCGAATTGGGCGAGGCCTGGAAGGCGCCGATCCCGGCCTTCAAGGTCGAGGACGGGGTCTTCAAGGGCTTCCAGGCGCGCGACGATCACGGCGCCGTGAGCAAGACGCTTCTCGCTTTCACGGATATCGTGATCGAGTTCTCGTTCCGCTTCGAAGGAGCCACCAGCTTCAACGTGGCGATCAACGACAAGAACTACAAGGAGGCACACGCCGGCCACATCTGCCGCGTTGCGGTGAACCCCAAGCAGATCCGCCTGGGCGACGACCGGGATGGCGCGATGCGCAACGACATCTTCGAAATGCGCAAGGATCCGCAGCGCCGCGAAGAATCCAACAAGCTGCTGGAGGGCCGCTCGGAGACCGTGGCCGTGCAGCTCCAAAACGGCAAATGGTACAAGATGAGCATCGAAATCGGCGGCGACGCGATGCGCGTGTGCCTGGACGGCCGGCCCATCGGCTACCTCAAGTCCTCGGGGATCGGCCACCAGACCAAGACCGACTTCGGCTTCACCGTCAGCGGCAAGGAAGCCCATTTCGACAATCTGCGCGTCTGGTCGGCCACGGCCTTGGGCAAGCGGTCCGCGCCGCGGCGCTAGTGCTTTGTCAATGCTCCATGTTCGGGTGGCAGTTCGCTAATTCGTCCAGATTCACGGTTGCCAGACGCGACTCAACCCGAAAACCAAGATTTGACAAAGCACTAGGGTGGTGTCTCGCGCAGATGGGACATGATCGGGTGTTCGGCAAATCGCAGGGTCGGGCGACACATACTACGGCCCAACGGGCCAGCAGTTATTCCAGCCCGGGCCAACGGCCTGGGAAAACGTCGCATACGCTGGGTTGAACGGCCCAACGGGCCAGCCGTTCGTTCAAGGAACGGTTGGGCTTTCAGCCCGTCGCGCTGCAGTGGAGTACCTGTTCCCCAGGCCGTTGACCTGGGCTGGGCGAACGGCTGGGCCTTCGGCCCAACATCGATCGGCTTGCTCATCGCGGCGACCGCCGCGCGCTGCCACATAACTACCCTCAATTACGAGACACTACGCCAGGGTGGTGTCTCGCAGAGACGGGGCCTAGCCATTTGGGGCCACGGATGGATTGCACAGCCGTGAGCTGGCACACGCGGGGTTCTGCACTGTGGATTGCGTCCTGCGCGGAATTGGCATTTTTCTGCGCGATTGCATGCTTCCGTTCCCCCCGCACGTGCGTCTATGCTGGTCGAAAATGCCCCGCGGCGATGGTCAGCACGCTTCCCAGAGCGTCTGACCACGGCGCGAACGACCGACGCACGACTCCGCCCCACGAGGAGAACGCCATGCGATCGTATCTCATGCCGCTGCTGGCCGGGTTGACCATGCTCTTTGCCGCGACAGGGGGCGAGGCCGACGAACCGGCCCGGATCACGGTTCGCGCCGACCGGCCGGGCGCCGTGATCTCGCCGGCCCTGTACGGGATCTTCTTCGAGGAGATCAACCACGCGGGCGATGGCGGACTGTACGCCGAGATGATCCAGAACCGGTCGTTCGAGGAGACCGTGCCCGTGGAGGGTTGCACCCTGGAAGGCGACCGTTGCGTGGCGCCGGCCCTGCCCGACTACGTGACGGGCAAGATCAAGCGCTGGTCCGTGCCCTGGCAGTTCGCCTCGGCCTGGCCTGCCTGGTCGCTGGATGCCGCCGGAACCGACGCCGGCCTGTCGCTGGAGAGCGACCAGCCGCTGAACGAACACAACCCGCACTACTTGCGGCTGACCGTTTCGCGACTGCCGGCCACGGCCAGCGTGCGGTTGTTGAACGAAGGGTATTGGGGCGTGGCCGTGGTCCAGGGCGAAACGTATGACTTGTCGTTCTATGCTCGCGCTGCCCAAGGGTCGCTGCCGGCCTTGCGCGTGGGCCTCCTCGGTGCGAACGGCGCCGAGTTGGCCGCGGCCGAGGTGCAGCTTGCCGGCAACGTACAATGGAAGAAGCACGCCTGCAGCCTCACGCCAAACGCCACCGATCCCAAGGCGCGATTCTTCCTGCAGCCGCTGGGCACAGGCCGGCTGGACCTGGACATGGTCTCGCTCTTCCCGCGCAAGACCTTCAAGAACCGACCCAACGGCTGCCGACCGGACCTGGCCCAACTGCTGGCCGACTTGAAGCCGGCCTTCGTGCGATTTCCGGGCGGATGCGTGGTGGAGGGGGCCACCATGGCCAATCGCTATCGCTGGAAAGAGACCATCGGCGACGTGGCCGCGCGGCCGGGCCACTGGTGCCTGTGGGGTTATCGCAACAGCGACGGGTTGGGCTATCACGAGTTCCTTCAGCTTTGCGAGGATCTGGGCGCAGAGGCCATGTACGTCTGCAATTGCGGCCTGGCGTGCACGGGACGCAACGGCGACTTCTGGCCCGACCAGCAGGTCGACGAACTGGTCCAGGACACGCTGGACGCCCTGGAGTATGCCCTGGGTTCGGCCGACACGCCGTGGGGCGCGCAGCGCGCGCGCAATGGGCATCCGGCCCCCTTTGCGTTGAAGTACCTGGAGATCGGCAACGAGAACTTCGGCCCGCGCTATGACGCCTGCTACCGGCGATTTGCCGCGGCCATCGAGCGCCGCTTTCCGCAGGTGGTGCTGATCTGCGACACGGACTTTGCCGAGGGCCGCATCCACGACCAGCACTTCTACCGGGAACCGGGCTGGTTCTTCGCCAACTTCCACCTGTACGACAAGCGGTCCGAGCCCGGCCAGCCGCCTGCGCGCGTCTCGCAGAGCCGCGCAGGCCAGACCGAGCCGCCCAAGAATACCGCCGGCCGCAAGGTCTATGTGGGCGAGTATGCCTGCAATCGGGACGTGGGGGCGGGCAACCTGCGCGCCGCGATCTCCGAGGCCGCGTTCATGCTGGGCATGGAACGCAATGCGGACTACGTGATCATGGCCAGCTACGCGCCCCTGTTCTATCACGTCGAGGACCGGCGCTGGCCGGTGAACCTGATCGGCTTCGACAGCGCGGCCAGCTTCGGCCGCGCCAGCTACTACGTCCAACAGTTGTTCGCCGTGCACCGGCCCGACGTGAATGTGGCCTGCGAGTCTTCCGCTCCGGAAATGCAGTTGCCGGGCCGGCGCGGCGCGATCGGCGTGGGCACCTGGGGCACCCAGGCGGAGTTCAAGGACATCACCGTCACCCAGAACGGACGCACGTTGCTAGCGGCCGATTTCGGCCAAGGCCTGCGCGGCTGGCGCACCCTCGACGGCGATTGGCAGGCGGTGGACGGCGCGTTGCGGCAGAATGGCGATCAACGCCCGGCCAAGGCCCTGGCCGGCGATCCAACCTGGCGCGACTACACCCTCACGCTCAAGGCACGCAAGCTGGCGGGGGCCGAAGGGTTCTTGATCCTCTTCCAGACGGCGCGCGACAAGGACCGCTGCTGGTGGAACCTGGGTGGCTGGGGCAACCGCCAGCATGGTCTGGAGGTCCCGGGAGTGAGCGTGCCACGCGTGCCGGGCCAGATCGAGACCGGGCGCTGGTACGACATCCGCATCGAATGCCAGGACTCGCGCTTGCGTTGCTTCCTGGACGGCCAGTTGATCCACGACGTGAGCCGGGCCGGCGTGCCATCGCTCTTTGCGGCAGCCGGCAAGACCAACGCGACCGGCGAAGTCCTGCTGAAGGTCGTCAACGGCGCCAACCTGCCGCAGACCGTGCAGATTTCCGTTGCCGGCCTGCCCGGGCTCGCATCGCGAGCCAGAACGATCGTGTTGGCCGATCCGGACGCGGAGGCGGAGAACTCGGTGGCCGAGCCGAAGCGCATCGCCCCGCGCGAGACGACGACGGAGGGTGTTGGGCCGCAGTTCTCGCACACCTTCCCGGCCAACTCGGTGACACTGATGTTCCTGCGGCCCGAGGCGCGGTGAAGGGATTTTGGATGTGGGATGTGGGATGTAGGATGTGGGATGTGGGCCTGTTGAGGCGATCCTGGCTCGTATGTCCGGCGAGTGCGCCAATCACGGAACCTCATAATTCCGCCTTCCGCCTTCCGCCTTCCGCCTTCCGCCTTCCGCATTCCGCCTTCCGCATTCCGCATTCCGCATTCCGCATTCCGCCTTCCGCCTTCCGCATTCCGACTTCCGTGTGCGTGGCCGGCGTTGGGCAGGGACCAGGTCAGCAGCGGCGGCTCACCGACCGATACTTGAACTCCGGCCTGCTGATTCAGCAGCCGAGCCAAGGATCGGAACCCGCAGAGTCCGGCGCCGAGGATGAGGACAAGGGGTTGAGGCATTCTGTCGGCTCTGCGGTCGGGCGATTCTGCACCGGGGACAGGCTATTGACCATCAGGCAAGTGATGCAATCCGCGCGACCAACGCAGCGCACATTCACGGTCAACTGCCGCTTGTGATAGTCCATGCCAAGGTGGGGTATTCTGGGGCCTCCTGGAACGAGTGAACTTGGGGTTTTACAACGCTCCCAGCGTATCTTCCCTGGCGCCCCGTTTGCGCGTCCCATATCCATCCAAGAGCTAGAATTCCCCAACAACCAATCGCATCCCCCGGCGGCTCGACTTCCGCCCGCTCGTGGCTGGTCCTGATTTTTCAGGTGCCCCCTCGCCCTTGTCCAGTTCCGATCCAACCCGTGGTGCGCGCGATCTGATCTGCTCCGCCTCGTCGGGGGTATACAACCCCCATCGGAGGCTGTTGTTGACAATAGGCGGAGGGACGACTGGCCTCTTGGATCGTCGCAAGGATTCGATTTCTTTCTCGACCTCGGTAGCCAGTCTTGCCCGTGTTTCCGCGGAGAGGAGTCGGTCTGGTAGCTTCCGTATCCGCATGATGGCCCACTCGCACATTTCCATCTGCAACTCGTACAGCGCCTTCTGGCTCCGCTGTTCGCACCACGCCTTCTCGTCGTGTTGTTCCATGAATTCGGAATGCCCGAGCCTGGAGAACGCAAGCTCCGAACCAAGCGGGCGAACGTGCCGAAAGTACGGTTCGGAGAGGTAGGCATCCATAATCTTGGCGAGAACATCGCCAATTGTAAAATTGGCACCGCCCATGGAAATATTGCACGTGATACAGTACCGGCTGTCATCCAGGTGCTTTACCATTTCCGGCCAGGCTTTCTCAGCATTGGCGTAGAGTTCCGTAAGGCTTCGCCAGACGCGATCCTGTTCACGCCAGTCGTAGTCCACCGTGAATACCGCCGGACTCGCGATGCCCCGCTCGATAATCTGTGGCGGGACGTTGTGGTTCTCCAACGAGTCGATCAACGCCGGAGCGTTCAGAGGAGCCGTGTCACCACACCCGTTCAATGCAATGAGAAACAGGAACACTGACAGGGATCGCCAGTGCGGCATGCGATCGGACGATTCTCTGGTCGTGTCGTACGGGTCGAGCGGCTGCGGGACCATTGTCAAGTTTCTCCGTAGATCAAAAAAGAGAGGCGCGGACGGTAGACCTGCTTGATCTTGAACTCCTCCAACTGAACTACATCCGACAGCACCTGTTCGTCACCGAGCAAGTCTTTCTCAGCCACCCACCTATCCACAACCGCAAACCCTCGAACATACTCCTGTGCGCCCTGTAGATCATACAACGCATCGGCAACGGTGGACCGAAAGGTGTCATTGCCGCAATAGATGAAGTTTGAGCCTTCCTCTCCGGGGAATTTCTTACGAACATTGTGGTATTCCTTCTCCCACTTGTCCCAGTACTCATTGTCAATCCAAACCCAATCACCAGGCATGAGGTCCGATTCCGGGAAGCCGTCGGAGCAATAGAGGACCTCGTAGAACGGGCCATCTGCATCTAACGGGAACAGCTCCAACCCAGGAAACTTCAGAATGGCCTCGACTGACCGGTAATAAGAAGAGGTCTTCTCAGCTCGATCGGCCTGTTGCGCGTAAGCCAAGAATGCGCGCGTCAATATCGTGCAGCCTGCGTCGAAGCAACCACTGTGCAATTCACCCCGAATCGTATTCCAGATCTGCTGGTACGCGGAGAACGCGTCGGCCGTCGGCTTCAGCCGCCTGCCGTTGAAGAATTGCGAATCGAAGTCTGTCGCTCCGTATGACAAGGGACACGTTAAGGCGTACTTCACGATGTTATAGCGCAGGTCCGAGTCTCTTTGCGAGAGTCGGCCCGACTGAACCAGACCGCTCAACAGTTTTCCACACTCTGCAAGCACTCTCTTCGTAGTCGGAAAATCGATGAGCCCACTGGGATCGATCGCGAACCCTGGTTCGTTTCTCAGGTATCGGCGAAGATTCACGCCGCCGCTCAACCCACTGGGGTCCTCGCTCACCCACCGTCCGGTCTTCGCATCGCACCACCGATTCGTGTTGTTCTGCAGACCGATGCTCTCCTCCAGAGCCCGGCCGGTGAAGCCGAAGAGGCAATCCACGGCTGCGTTCGTGTCGCTGGTGAGCTGGCCGAAGCTGTCGTAGGCGCGGTGGTTGACGACCTGGGTGAGGCCCGTCGCCGTGTCGAGTTGGGCCAGGTCGCGGACCGTGCCCAACTGGTCGCTGAGGGCCCAGACGACGTTGCCCGGCTCGGCGATTGCGCCGCCCTCGCCCTGGGCCGTTGCTGGGATCTGTTCATCTGCCAAGAGCTGGTCCACGGCCTGGCCCCAGAGGTAGCGGTGGGTGAGCTGCAGGGCCGCGTTGTCGTTCTCGCCGCCCTCACCCTGGCCCTCTCCCATCGTGCCGCTTTCGGCACGCGGGAGAGGGGAGGACGATTCAAACTGCAGCACGATCTGCTGGCCATCGTACACGAAGCGGGTCATATGATCTGCGTCGCCGTCCCCGTCGGAGTCGACCGTCTCACCGATCCAGCGGTTGTGCACGTCGTAGACCAGGTTTACCACCCGCGTGGCCGGCGCGCCCAGCGTGTCGCGCTCGGTCACCTCCACCAGCCGGTTACGCTGGTTCCACGTGTACTATTGATCTCTGCATTGCTAATGGCCCCGGCCGACCAACGGAAGGCCGGGAAAACCGGGCTCCCGATGGTCGCCCTCGGTTCATTCGCTATGCAGGACCCAATAAGAGCCGGTCCGAAAACCTGTCGGCAGTTCGGTCTTGCAGGGCCGCCCGAGGTGGCTGGGGTGGTTCTAGGACAGGTTCTAAGTGATCTGGCTCTGCTCGTGCGCATCGACCTGGCCGTCCGAATCCAGATCGGTCCAGACGTAACGCAGCTCCCGGTTGCCCTCGGCGTGTATTGGTGGCGCGGACATCGAAACCGGGCTTTCGGCTGCGGCCAGCGGCTGGCCCAGTGCGCAGAAAAGTATCACTATTCGGCGGGAAGTGCGCAGCGAGCACCGCCCCGGCGCGCGTAATATCCATACGGGGCGTTCTCGCAATGCCGCCCCCCTCGACACTCCCACCCCAAGGAACCCTGCCATGAGTCGCACCTCATTGCCTGCCCGACAGCCAACCACCGCTTCGCGTCGCACGTTCCTCGCCGCCTCGGGCGCCGTGGCCGGCCTGGCGGCCGTCGGCCGACCGAGCCTTGCGCGCAGCGCTCACGCCGCCGGCAGCGATGTGATCAAGATCGGCCTGATCGGCTGCGGCGGGCGAGGCTCGGGCGCGGCGGCCAATGCCATGAACGCCGGCCCCGACGTGCGCCTGGTGGCCATGGCCGACCTCTTCGCCGAGCGCGCCCAGGATTCGCTTCAGCGACTCAAGAAGATGAAGCCGGAGCAGGTCCAGGTCGACGATGCCCACGTCTTCTCGGGCTTCTACGGCTACCGCGAGGTGCTCAAGAGCGACGTCCCCGTGGTGCTGATCGCCTGCACGTCGCACTTCCACCCGATGATCCTCACGGAAGCGATCGCCGCCGGCAAACACGTCTTCTGCGAGAAGCCGCACGGGATCGACGTGCCGGGCCTGAAGCGGTCGATGGCCGCCGCGGAGGAGGCCAAGAAGAAGAACCTCAACCTGGTTTCGGGCCTGTGCTGGCGCTATGACGAAGGCGTACGCGAGACGATGCGGCGCATCCACGAAGGCCAGATCGGCGACGTGGTCGCGGTCCAGGCGACGCGCATGGGCGGGCCCTATATCCTCCGCGAACGCAAGCCGGAATGGACCGAATTGGAGTACCAGTTCCAAAACTGGTACCACTTCGACTGGCTGGCCGGGAGCGCTCCTCTGCAAACACTGATTCACCAGGCTGACAAGGCCTCGTGGGCGCTGGGCGACGTGCCGCCCGTCAAGGCCTGGGGGCTGGGCGGACGCCAGGTCTGCACCGAGCCCAAGTACGGCGACCTCTTCGACCATCACTCCATCGTCTACGAGTATGCCAACGGGGCCCGGCTCTATGCCTTCGACCGCAACATCCCCGGCTGCTACGGCGAAGCGAGCACGGTGGTCATCGGCACCAAGGGCCGCGCTTTCGTGCCCCGGCGCCCGCGGATTGAAGGCGAGAAACCGTGGGAGTGGACCAGAGACCGCGCCGCCGCGGTCAGCATGACCGATGCGGAACACCGGGCGTTGTTCGACGCCATCCGCGCCGGCCAGACGATCAACAACGGCCACTACATGTGCCTCAGCTCGATGCTGGCGATCCTGGGCGAGATGGTGTGCGACACGGGCCAGGAGATCACCTGGGAGAAGGCGATGTCCTCGACGCAGGACTTCAGCCTGCCGGAGTACAACTGGCAGGCCGTGTCCCCGGTCCAGCTCGGCCCCGACGGCACCTACCCGGCGCCGCTGCCTGGCATCACGAAGTTCTCGTGACGCGACGACGGGGCAACCATCCTCCGTGTGCAAGCCGGGCAAGGCCCCTGGGGTCCACGGCCCCCTCGTTCCCAAGCAGAGCTTGGGAGCCATAATAACGGTGAGTGATAACGGGCGGCCGTGGGCCAATCGCCCTGACAAAAAGCAACTGCGGAGCCCGCCCCGGTCGACTTGCCGAGCCGTTTCTTTGACCAACAACAGGGAGATGCCGATGAAGACGAAGCGGTGGCGACTGCGTCCGGTGGTTGTTTTCCTGGTGATGGCCGTTTGCCCCGCGGGTTTCCCTTGCGCCGCGGAAGCGCAATCCAGTTCGCGCACGCCGCAGGAGCAGGCGGTCGAGTACGCGCGCATCATGTCGCACGTCAAGTGGACGCCCGTCGCCGGCACCATGCCCAACCGCCGCGGCGGTTATCTCCAGCAAGGAACCGAATACACTGGAGTTCCCTATTCCAGCGTCAAGGCGGTGGGCCGCTGCATCGGCTTCGACATCTACCTGAAAACGTTCCTGGCCGCCGTGGAGAATCCCCACAGCGTCTTGTACACCGAGAACCTCGCGGGCAAAGTTTCCAACGCCGCGCCCTACTACGGCAAGGTGTGCTCCAGCTTCACCAGCTATGGCTGGCAGTGCGCCCTGCCGTACCGCAGCTCGCACTACGGCCCGGACTTCCGCCAGGGCGTCGTGCTCGTGGAGCCGCAATCGGCCCAGGCCGCCGAGCCGGGCGATGTCATCTATACGCCGCCGGCGAAGGTCGGCGGTGGTTCGCACGTGGAGCTTGTGACGGGGGTCGAGCGCAACGGTGCAAGCGTCACGGCGGTGCGCGTCGAGGATAGCTGGCCGCCAACCACGCGCGACCTGCTTCACGACGCCGCGAAGTTCGATTCCCACATCTCGTCGCGCGGCCGAAGGCTGTATCGGATCACCGACTTCGCGGCCTGGCGCGCGCAGAACAAGGCCGAATTGTTCCGCTTTCCCAACTACCGCGAGGACTCGGCCACGCCGGTCATCAATCGGGTGCTGCTGCTGGACCGCGGAGACTGGGTTCCCTATTACAGCGACCAGCCGGTGAAGTTCCACGTCATGGACCGGGACTCGCAAGGCGTGCAATCGCTGGTGGTCAAGCGTGGCGGCGAGGAAGTTGAGCGGATTGCCGTGCGCGGCCGGGGCGTCATCGAACGCCTGTTCTCCGTGTGCGGCGATTATACGGCGCATTGCGTGATGAAAGACGGTTCCCCGAGCCAGGCGTGCGAGTTTTCCGTGTGCGATCTCCGCTTCAGCCTGCCCGATCAGCCACCCAACCGGAACCAGCCGTGGGAAATCAAGTTTACGGCCCGCAACCTGGACGTGATTGTCGCGCAGCTCATGAGCCCCGCCCCCCCTTACCACCGCCACAACCTGTGGCTCACCGAGCAAGACCGCCGCGAGGGGAAAGTGACCGTTCCGGCCGGCCTGGTTCGGGAAGCAGGGCCCTTGGCGGTGTGGCTGACCGGCGAAACAAAGTACGGCCGATTGACGCGGGAACAAGCGGTCACCCTGGTTGAATAGGTTGACCTACAACTGCGGCCACGTCAGTCGGGGCGCAACAGGCCGTAGGCCTTGGCGTCGATGAGTTGGCCGTCTTTGAGATAGTGCTGGCGCAGATGGCCTTCGCACTGGAATCCGCATTTCTCCAGCACGCGGCCCGAGGCCTGGTTGAAGGCGAAGATGTGCGCCACGATCTTCACCAGGCCCAGGTGGTCAAAGGCGTGGCGGCACACCGCCTGAACGGCCGCAGGCATGATGCCGCGTCCCCAATAGGGCTTGGCCAGCCAGTAGCCAATCTCGGCGCGGTGCGTCTGGCCAAGCACCAGGCCGTCGAAGCCAATGCCGCCGATCACCTGGCCAGACGAATCGCGGATGGCCCAATTCACGGGCTGGCCGTTGTGGCGCGTGGCCTTGTCCACGATGGCCAGCCAGCGCTGGGCGTCGGCCGCCGAGTAAGGATAAGGAATGCGCAGGGTGCGCTGGTAGATGTCCCGGTCGTTCAGACATTCGACCAGCACGTCCTTGTCGGAGGGCTCGAATTGGGTCAGACGGAGACCATGGCCAAGTTCATTTTGCATGGGAGTGGTCGGGAAGCGTGGAGCGTAACGTAGGCGTGGGACGCGGAAAAAGGGACACCCGATTCTGGGGGGAGGTTCAGAGCGACAACAACGCCAGTCGAGTGCCAGAGGACCTCGTCACGCGCTGAAACACCCGTTTCGTGCGGTCCCCCCCTCTACGGGTCGTGTTGCCAGCGACCTACACCCCACCGCAGACGGTCATTACGGTGTGTTCCGGACCTTTGTGGCACCCCGCCGGGTTGATCTTAGTCCTAGTCGCATATAGGTTAGAGCTCCAGTGGAAGCGCGGCACGCGCCGCCATGGGCGTTTCCCCCGTTGGCGGCAGCGGCGACGATCCGCTTCAGGCTGCATAGACCAACCGCCGGCCTGCTTGGCAGCCCTCGTTGATAGGGTAGTCTTATCCGGGTGGTTCATGGCCCAACGATTCGTGCGCATTGATCTGTCGGGCGCCGAGAGCGACTTTCGGCCTGTGGCGATCGAGCCCGGGTTGCCCCTGCTGGACCGTGTCGGTGGCAACGGGCGGATTGTCTCGCGCTGGCTCGGCCGGCTGGTGGCGATGCCCCACTGGCAAGGCGAGTCGGTGGGGTTCTTGGTGCAAGACGACCAGGCTGGGCGTCTGGAGGAAGTCTATTGCCAGCCGGCGACGCGCGAGGACCTGCAGGAATTCCTGGCCGACGAGATGCAGATTCTCCAACGGCGGATGGATGCCATCCGGCCGGCAAGTCCGTCGGAGGAAGAACTGGCGGCGGCCCTGCGGCGGAGCTTCGACGAGCTGACCCAAGATCCGCTGCGCACCGATCTGGACGACTATTTCTTCCGCTACCGCGACGCCAACGGGCGATGGCGCCTGGTGTGGTGCTGGGGTTATCAGCGTGTGGACCAGGAAGCAGCGCCGGCCGTGATCTGCTCGGATCCGGACTGCAGCCTGCTGTTCTTGCGTCGTGCCCACGGTCGCCACAAATGCCCCGCCTGCCAGGCGTTGCTCGCCGCACAACCGCCGCGGCCCAAGCCTTGGAAGCGTTGGGCCGCGTTGGCGCTGCTGGTGCTACTGCTGTTGGGCGGCCTGACGTGGTGGTGGGCGCCTTTGCCGCGCGGCGTCCAGGCAGAGGTGTCGATGCTCGTGGGCGAGATTGCCGACGTGCCCATCAAGCCGGCGCGCTCCGAGTGGCGCGAGATCACCAGCCAGAACGCGCGCGTGGTGCAAGTCCTGGAAGGCCGGCTGGTGGCGCGCTCCCAGGGGCGCACGGTCGTCGATCTGGCAGACGGCACGCGCGCGGCTCAGGTGCAGGTTTCCGTCTTGCCGGGCGAGGTGAAACTGACGGGGATCGATCCGGAGAAGTTGGTGGTTCCCCTGGACGGCACGCTCCGCGCGCGTGCCAAGGGAGAGGCCGCAGACAAGCGTCCGCTGGAGATTGCGGCCGACGTGTTGACCGTGGCGCGCCGCCCTGCGCCGCAGTTCGCGGCGTTGGCCGACGACACGTTGGAGTTGAAGGGGCTTGAGTCCACGGCGTCGCAGCCGGCGCAGACGCTGGCTTTGCGTCTCGGTGAGCAGGAGGTTTCGGCGCCGGTCGAAGTGGTGGGGCAGCCGGAACGCATCGAGGTTCTTCCCGCCGGTCCGCTGACCGTGCCGGCAGGCCAACGCGTGGAGCTTCAGGTTCGCGCGCACTATGCCGGCGGAAGGCAGGCCGATCTGGGCGCGGATCGCGTACAGTGGCAGTCCGATCCGCCGCAGGTCGAAGGCCTGACCCTGGACCAGGGCAGCCTGACGGCGGCTCGGCCCGACGCGGGTCCGCTGGCCGTGTGGGCACGCTATGGCGACCGCGAGTCGAATCGCGTCGAGGTGCGCGGGGCGGCAGGCACGACCGCGACCCTGCAGTTGCAGGCCGACCCGCCGCAACCGCAGGTGGGGCAGGTGGGGCGCGTGACCACCGGCGACGCGGGCGCTGCCCTGGACCAGGAGCAATTCAGCTTCCAAAGCGATCAAGCCGACGTGCTGGCGGTGGACGGCAAGACGGGCGTGTTCCGGGCCCTGGCCGCGGGCAACGCCACGCTGCGCGTCACGCATCCAGCCGCCCAAGCGGCCGAGCTGACGATGTGCGTCGTGGACGCGCAGGGCTCCGAGCGTCCCGTGGCGGTGCGCATTCTCAGCGACCAAGGGGCGGCGATCCGCCTGCCGGTGGGCGCCGCGTTCGAGGATTTTCGCGTGGAGGCCGAATATGCCGACGGCATGACGCGCCTGGTGACGCGCAAGGCCACGTTGCGCATCCCTGAAGCGCCCGCCGAGGCGCCCTTGGCGGCACGCGACGGACGTCTGCTCGGTCTGCGCCCTGGCCAGACCACGGTCAACGCCGAGTTCGAAGGCCGGGCCAGCGCGTCGGGCCTGACGGTCGCGGTCCTGGCGGAATTGCAGGCCGACGAGATCCGCTTGCGGCCGTCTACCCTGGTGATGCAACCCGGGGAATCGGTGCAATTGACGGCAGTGGGCTACAAGGACGGCAAGTCGATTGGAGACTTCTCGAACGCGCCGGGGCTGGCCTGGCACTCGAGCGATCCGCAAGCCGTGCGCGTCGAGGACCAACGGGCCACGGCGCTGGCGCCCGGTCGAGCCCAGGTCACGGTCGGATTGGGTTCGCTGGCGAGCGCTGCGGCCACGATCGAGGTTTCGCACGCAGTATCCCATTCGCTGCGCGTGGATCCGGAGCGGATGCGAATTCATGTGGGTGAGCGATTGGCTTTGGGCCGCGACCTGCAGATCCGGCGCGGCGATCTGGACGTGAGCCGCGATTGCACGGTGCAGCCGGCTTCGCCTGATGTGCTGGGGTTCGATCCGGCCACGCGTTCGCTGCTGGGGCTGGCGGCCGGGGCGTCGCCGGTGGCCTTCGGCTTCGGCGACAAGACAACGTATGCGCTGGTCGAGGTGCTGCCCTCCGAGACCCGCGCCAAGCTGGTGGACATCGTGGTCGAGCCGACGAGCGCCTGGTTAACGCCGGGCCAGGCGTTGCCGCTGCAGGTCTTCGGCGTGTTGTCGGATGGCCGGCGGATCGACCGCACGCCCTCGGCCACGCTGGTCAGCTCGGACCCGAATGTGGCCTCGATCCACGGCCACCGAGCCTATGCCCTGGCTCCGGGCCAGGTCCTGGTCACGGCCGCCCTGCCCGAGTCGGACAGGACCGCCACGGCCGCCTTGCAGATCGGCAACGAGAAGATTCACGAATTGCGACTGGATCCGCCGCGTTTGGAACTAGGCGTTGGCGACCGGGCCGCGGTGCGCGTGCTGGGCGTGACCAGCCATGGCGCCTACGAACTGTTCCCGCAACGATCGCTAACGGCAAGCGTGGGCGGTGCCAATTCGCGCGCGGTGCGCGTCGACGGTACGAATCAGGTGGAGGGCCTGGCGCCCGGCCAGGCGCTGGTGACCTACCGCTTCGGGAACTTGAGCCGCAGCCTGCCCGTGGAAGTGTTGCGGGACGCCTATCGCGAACTGCGGATCGAGCCGGCCGAGGCGACGATCCGGCCTGGTGACGTGTTGAGCTATCAGGTCAGCGCATGGCGCAACGGGCATCGCAGCCTGGTCCCGCCGGAGCGCGTGCGTTTGAGCGTCGACAATCCACGCGTGGCCACGACCGAGAAGGGCCTGGTGCGCGGCCTGCGCGTGGGGCGGACCGTGGTCCGCGCCAGTGTGGGCAACGAGCAGGTGGCGGGCGGATTGAGCGTGACGCGCGACGCGACGCGCATCAGCGGGAGCTACGATCGGCTGGTGTTGCGACCGGACGACCTGTTCGTGTGGGATACGGGCTGGCCATGGCTGTCACGGATGTGGGACTTCAGCGCCCTGTGGATCGAACCGAACAAGGTGGCCCTGGAAGTCGGCAAGCAAACGCCCTCCCTGCGCGCCATGGCGCGCAATGCCCAAGGACGCGCCGTCGAAGTGCCGGCTCCGCTGGAAAGCATGGATCCGGACATCCTGACGCCGTTGGGCGGCGCGCGATTCGCCGCGCGGCGCGTGGGATCGGCCCAGGTCCGCGTGCGTTACGGCGGTCGTGAGGCCTATGCCGACGTCACCGTCAGCGGCGCGCGGTTCCAGTCGATCACGACCCGGTTGGAGGAAGGGCGCGACACCTTCCGCGTGAACCTGGACGTCATGGCCGCGCGTTCCGAAGGACCGCTGGAATATCGCGTCTACGCCCCCGGTGAAACGCCGCCCGCGCGCTGGCAGCCAGCGGTGGAAGCGGGCCAGCAACGGCGTGTGACCCTGCAGAGCCCGCCCCTGCGCTACGGCGACCGCGCGGCGTGGTACCAATTGATCATCGAGGCCCGCGACCCGGCGGGCAAGTCCGTGCAGCAGTATCCTTTTGGTTTTCGTCTCGCGTCGAGCATCGAGCGGAGCGATCCGGCGAAGCGCGGCGGAACGAAATCCTCCAACCCGTGACCCCGGCAGCAGGCACCATGGCCTTTCCTGACGATCGTGACCGAAACCTCATCCGGCGGGCCGAACAGGTCGAGGACCTGGCGATTCGGTTGTGCGACTGGCTCTCGGAGCACAACCCGCAGCGCAAGGTCCAAGAGCTGATGCCCGTGGCCGAGAGCGACGTGTTCGAGGTGCTGCAATTGCGGCGGCGCGCGGGCAGTCTGTACAAGTCGGCGCGCGTGCCGGTGGCGGCGGCCGTGTATGGCCCGTCGCAGGTAGGCAAGAGCTTGTTCGTGGGGCAGGTCTTGCGCCCGCACAGCGACTCGTTCAGCCCTTTGGGCCGCGATGAGAACAGCGGCGAGCCGGCCTATTACCGCTACCTGTCCTTCGACAACGACCTGAATCCGCAAAGCGGCTCGAACGAGGCCACGGCCCTGGTCACGCGGTTCACGACCAAGGACCGGATTGCCGACGCCGCGGCGCCGCAGTATCCGGTGATGGTCAAGGCGTTGACGCGAATGGAATGGCTGCGCGTGCTGGCGCGCGGCTTTCACGGCGAATGCGTCGCGCCCGACGGGATCTGGCAGCAAGAGGCCCTGGAAGAATTGTTCGAGGACCTCGGCCGGCGCTATGCGGCCAGCGAGGTGGATCGCAAGTGGCGGATGGATCTGCTGGACGCGTACAGCTATATGCGGGGGGTGGATCGGCGGGGCTTTTCGGCCAAGGAGTCGGTCCTCAACGGGCTTCTGAGCCGCTATCCGCTCTCCGAGGACGGCTACGTGGCCGCGGCCGCGGCGCTGTTCTGGGGCAATTGGGACTCGCTCACGCGCCTGTTCATCCGCATCAACGCCTTTCTGGACCGCATCGCTCTGGACAATCCCGATCCGGCCATCTTCGTGCACTGGGCCGGTGTGCGATTCCTGTTGGATAGCCAGCGGACCAAGGTCCACGAACGCCCCAGTTCGCAGTGCTTCCAGCAGGTGGCCTGGACCGATTTTCATCTCCAGCAGCAGGGCAACTACTACGTGCTGGACTACCGGCCGGGCAGCGGCAATGGGCGCGAGGAGTTGGAGACGATCCAGGCGGGGATGATGGAACTGGTGATTCCCATCCTTCCGCAGCGTCTGAACGACGATTGGCAGAAGGTGATCGCCCAGATGGACTTCCTGGACATTCCCGGCATGCGCGCCGGGCGCCAGGGCCCCGAGGAAGGCAAACGGACCAGCGCCGAGACGCTCGACGAGCAGATGGAAATCGTCAAGCGGGGCAAAGTGGCCTATCTCTTCGAGCGCTACACCGAGGAACTGCAGATGCAGACCTTGTTGCTGCTGCTGCGCGGCGGCAACCTGGAGGTGCAGGCCTCGATGAAGGCCAACGTGGACAAGTGGGGCCGCGCGCGGTATGGGGACAAGACCTGGCCGACCAAGGTCCGCGACGTGCTGCCGGCGCTGTTCGTGGGCATGACCGGGATCGACGAAGAGTTCCGCACGCGCGAGGAAGGCGTCATCAACCAGGTACTGTACGACACGCGGCTGAACACCCTGGTCGATGTGCTGGGAAGCGTGATGACCGACTTCGGCGGGCGCCAGCGGCCGTTCACCAATGTCTATCCCCTTCGCTATCCCGGCACCTGGGACACCAACCAACGCACCCGGCAGGAGGCCGATGCGCGGAAGTGGGAACGGGCCGGCAAGGCCTTTCTGGAATCGTCCCTGGTGCGGCAGTTCGTACACAATCCGCAACTCCGCTGGGACACGGCCATGCACGACGATGACGGCGGCCTGTCGCTGATCAGCGCCGGCATCCGGGCGGTGACCAAGGCCGACGAGAAGCAGGACCAACTGCAGCGCGAGATCGTGGAGGTGGAGAATCGCCTGCTGCAATTGGCACGCGCGTGGATCGTGGATCCCGACGCCAACGTGGATCGCGAGAAGCGCAAGGCGGCCGCCCAGCGGTTGCTGGAATGGCTGGCCGAGAGCGAGGAGTTGATCTACCGTCGTCTGTACGCCCTGCGCGAAACACTGAGCCTGGCCGCCGGCGATGAGTTGTCGTTGTCCGATTGTGCGGAGATGGGCAAACTCAAGCACGGCGAAGTTCTGACGCGGCAGCTCCGCGAGTTTCTGCACGACTGGGGTACCACCGAGCTGCCCAAGCGCTGGGAGGCGGTGGTGTGCGGCGACTCGGAGGGCGGGCCGTGGCTGGATCCGAACGACTTCAACACGTTCGCTCGTTTTCTGTGCGACTACCTGTTGAGCGGCGAGGTGTTCGAGCAACTCGCGCGACAGCTCGCGCCCGTGGTGAGCCTGAAGACCAAGGACGAGGCGGCGCGCCGTCGCGCGCGGCGGAAGTACGTGCGGACGATCCTCAACGACTACCTGCTGAATCCGGGGCCGAACATGGCCGCCATTCTGCAGCCGGCCGACGGAGAGCCGAGCGAGGCGGAGGATGGGCAACGCTGGGAGCGATTCCGCTTGATGGCCCCCCTGCTGCGCCGCTGGGACCATCGGCTGGCCCAGGCCCTGGCCTTGGGCGCCGGCGAGCACGTACGAATTCCGCCGGGAAACGAGGAGCTGGTGGTCATCCTGGAGCCGTTCGAGAAGTAGCCTGCGAGCCAAATCATGCACGTCTTGTTCGCCAACACGGGTGTTCAGATCCTTTGCGTGCCGTTGCGGAGCGGCAGCCGCTACACCACGGCCCAGATCGGCTACGGCTGGCAGCGCTGCCAGTGCGGCGGCGCGGCGGAGGCCCCCGGCCGAAGCTATCCCTACATCCAGTGGCAGGTGATCCAGACCACCGCCAGCCGCCTGTTTCTGGCGGTCGACACGAGTTGCGGCGATCCGGAGCTGGGCTATTTCTGCCCACAGAGCTCCTTGACCCAGGATTTCGTGCTGCGGTTGGAGAATGTGCTGGATCGCACGGGCAAGCCGCTGCGCGGGGTGCCGCCGGTCGAGTTGTGCATTCGACCGGCCAGCGCCACGGCGGGCGATCCGCGCGCGGTGCACCTGGTGATCGATTTTGGCAACAGCCGCACCGGCGCCTTGCTGGTGGAAGTGACGGGCGAGATCAGCCAGACGCCGCAGATGATGCCCTTCGAGCTGTTGAATCGCTATCACCTGGATTCGTGGGACGACAACGGGCAGTATCAGAGCACGCCTGCGGCGCGCTGGTTCTCATCCAAGACCCATTGGTGCCAGACGCCCTATCTGCCGCCCGTGGCGCAGAAGAAGGTCGAGTTTCGCACGGTGGAGGACGAGGGAGCAGGGGGGGCCTGGTTCGGCCTGGGCAAGAAGAAACCGCGCCAGGCGAAAGTCGAATTCGACGTGACGCCGCCCCTGTTTGACGATCTGTCACAGGTTCGGCTGGGGCGCGAGGCAGACGACGTGCTGCAGGCGATGCGCGCCGAAGGCGACGTGCGCACCGGCGTCAGTTCCCCCAAGCGCTATCTCTGGGCCGCCGACGCCAGTTGGCTGGAAGGGGCCAATTGGCAGATGGCCGATCCGGCCGACCGCTGCGCCACCGGAGCCTACGCCGCCGGCCTGCAAGGACCGTTGCTGCGCTACATCCACGAGGACGATCAAGATGTTCTGCTGGAGCAGCGTGAACTGAAAGAGCAGGACTATGCCTCGGAGGCGCCGCTGAAGCCGCGTCACCCGCCGCGCGTGTTGATGACCGCCGCTTTGTACGAGTTGCTGTGCCAGGCCTACGAATACGTCAACTCGCCCGCCTATCGCAATGCGGCCGGCGAGCCGGGCCGAGCACGCGAGATCCGGACCCTGACCTTGAGCTATCCCAGCGGGATGATCCAGGAGGAATACAATCGACTTGCGGCGCAGGCGCAAAAGGCCATCGCGATCTTTGCGCGGACCTCGGGCAAGCAGCAGCGCGCCGCGCCCGAGGTGAACCTGAACATCGACGAGGCAAGCGCGGTGCACCTGTGCTATATCTGGAGCGAGTTGCGCCTGTTGGGGCAGGATCCGCGGCTGTGGTTCGCGGTGATGAAACAGGACCGGGGGCAGATCAAGAAGGAAGAGCCGGCGGCGGCGGTGCTGCCCAGCGCAGCGGCGGCCCGGCGCCGGGGCCGAATGCTGCCGGCCCGGTTTGCGCCCGGCCGCAGCGAAACGCCTCAGCCGGCCGGCAACGGGGAGGAGATCCGCCTGGCCTGCATCGACATCGGCGGCGGCACGAGCGACCTGATGATCGCTCGCTACACGTTCGAGTCCAAGATCGACGATACGATCCGCGGCGAAGTGCTGCACCAGGACGGCATCTCGCTGGGGGGCGACCAACTGGTCAAGCGGCTGCTGGAGGCGGTCATCGTGCCGGCCTTCGCCGAGGCGATCGGCCTGGAAGAGGAAGACGTGCAGTTGCTGTTCGGCCCCGAAGTGCCGCGAAACCGCGAGTTTCGTTCGCAGCGCATCGGGTGGATCAATCGGCTATTCGTGCCCTTGGCCCAGGAGTACCTCAACCTGGCCATTGACGACGTGACCGAGGAACCCGTTTCGCACGACGATCCGGCGATCGTGGACGCGACCGTCGTCGAGTCGCTGCAGGAGGTGGTGGATCGGCTGCGCGGGCCGGGGTACTACAAGATCGCGCAACCCCTGGGGCTGACCTACAACAAGGCCGCTTTCGAGTCGGTGGTCCACGACGTCTTTGACGAGTTGCTGTTCGATTACTGCCAGCGGATCGGCGAACTCGATGTGGACGTGGTGCTGCTGGCCGGCCTGCCCTCGAAGCTGGCCGCGATCCAGCGGATGGTCACCGGCTACGTGCCGCTGGCTCCCTCGCGGATTGTGCCCATGTTCAACCATTACGCCGGCAACTGGTATCCGTACCAGGACGAGAAGGGGCGGCAGCCGGGCGTGATCATCGATCCCAAGAGCCCGGTGGTGGTGGGCGCGGCGATCGAGTTCATGGCCCGGCACGGTATGCTGCCGCAATTCAAGTTCGAGATGAAGCGCCGCAACCGGGAAAACAGTTACTACTGGGGCGTGATGACCGACGCCACCTCGGGCATCCGCCAGGAGCGGATCCTCTTTGAGCCCGTCACCGAGCCCGGGCGCGAAGACATCACCCAGTTCTCGACCGCTTCGCAGCGCGTGATCATTGGGCGCAAGCTGGGCGCCGACGAAACGGCCCAGGCCACGCCGGTGTACGTCTTGAAGATGGAGACCGGCGATCGCATCGGACCGACGGAGGTGCAGGTGAAGATCAAGCGACGGCACGCCACGGCCGAGGAGGAGGAGCACCTGGAGGTGGAATCCGTCATCGGCACCATCGCTGGCCAGGACGCCGTGTTGGGCGAGAACGTACACTTCAGTTGGCGCACCCTGGCCGACGAACGCTACTACCTGGACACCGGCGGCCTGGACAACATCGAGCTGGGCCAACAGCGCGCGGGCTCCTACTGAGCGCCGGTTGCGGAAAGCGGCCTGGCGGTCCGTCAATCTGAACGCAGCGAGGAATCCGCCCGATTCGAGATCCTTCGCCGCGATCAGGATCACTCGGTGCAGACCCTCCCCAATATCGACGACCGGGCATCGCGTGCAACCGCCTCTATACCTGCTCGGGCACGACCCACGGCCGGCGGTACTCGCGGCGGAAGTACTGCATGGCCTGGGCGTCGTCGACCGTCAGCTTTTGCGGGTCCACGGTAAGCGTGCGCCCGCCGGCACGGTAGCTCATGGTGGCGTAGTGCAGCGTGAGGTGGCTGCGCAGGCCGATTTCGATGTCGGCGTTGGGCTTTTCGCGCGTGCGCACACAGTGTACGAAGTTGGCCTGGTGCTCGGGGTCCGGGAAGGCCCCCTTGCACTGGTCCTTGACCACGCCTTCCTGGAGCTTGGGCCGGGTGAAGACCTGCCAGCCGCCGCCCATCCGGCCCACGTACATCACGCCGGCCGACCCGTAGATCTCGATCCGCGTGGCGCACTGCGGCCAGTAAGGAAACATGTCGTTGGACTCGCGGATGGCCGGCGCGACCTTGAGCATGTAAGGCGTATAGAGCGTCAGTTCCAGCGTCACCACCAGGTTGTCGTAGGTGAAGGTGGCCAGTTGCGTGTCGGGCGTTTCGGCTGCGCCTTCGGTGTTGAAGCGCCCGCCGGTGCAGTAGACCTGCTTGGGCAGATCGAAGCCGACAATCATCCGCGCCAGATCGAACTGGTGCACGCCGTCGTTGCCCAGGTCGCCGATGCAATAGCGCCACAAGTGGTGCCAGTTGAAGCGGAGAGTCTTGTTGTAGGCGTGCTCGGGGGCAGGGCCGTTCCACATGTCCCAGTCGAAGCCGGCGGGCGGATCGCCGTCGGCGGCCATGGGAAAATTGGCCCACAGCTTCTGGTTGTAGACGCGCACGAAATGCACTTTGCCCAGCTTGCCCTGCTGGATGTAATCACGCGCGGCCTGATTGTACCCCGCGCTGCGATTCTGCGTGCCCACCTGCACGACGCGATTGTACTTGCGTGCCGCTTCCAGCATTTTCAATCCTTCCCAGGGATTGTGAAACAGCGGCTTCTCGACGAACACATCCTTGCCGGCCTGGCAACTCCAGATGGTGGCCAGGGCGTGCCAATGGGTGGGCGTGGCGATGACCATCGCGTCGACCGACTTGTCGTCCAGGACTCGGCGGAAATCCTGCACGCACTTGGGCTCGGCGCCTTGGACCTCGGCCACTTGCGTGGCGCGCGTGGCGAACAGTTCGCTGTCCACGTCGGCGATGTAGGCCAGGCGGCAGTCGTCGCGCGACGCGAATCCGCGCGCCAAGGCCGGCCCGCGCGCCCGGCAGCCCACGATGCCCAGGACCACTTTCTCGTTGGCCGGTGCGGCGCGGACCGAGCGCGGATCGCGCAAGATGGTCAGTCCGGCGGCCAGTCCCAATCCGACGCCCGGGGCTCGGGCCAGCAAGTCGCGACGGGTCAGCAAGGCCATGATTCGCACACCTCCCGGGGAAGAGTGGGGGCAGACAGCCGCGGCATGCGGCCGGGGGCATTCTTGCAGGATAACCGACCAGAAAGCCGCGGCCCAGGGCTGGCTGTATAGGATTCGCCGCAAGATGGATACTTCCTGCGCGCCGCGTGTGGAAGGCACCGGTCGAGCGCGCTATCCCATCAGTCGCAGTCCTGTCGCAGTTCGCCTGGGGGGCTGGTGAGGGTCTTTCCGTCCGGCTGGTTCAGGTCCAGTTCGAAGCGAAACGCCTGCTGCCCGGCCGACACGGGCACGAGGAACTCAAAGGGATACTCGTTCTTGCTGAGCGTATGCTCCTGGCCGCTGAGTTGATAGCGAAGCGTGGCCGAGCGCGTCTGCTGCGGCGAGGCCGTGGACCAGACATAGGCCAGCCACGCGCCCGGCTCAACCTGAATGGCCGCAGCGCGCGTCTGCGTCGGCCCGGTGGCCAGACTGAGCATGGCGGCCGTGGTCTTGCGCCCCTCGGCGAACTGCGGCAGCGCAGGGGGCTCGACGCGGACATTGCTGAGCGTCACGGTGGCAAGGCCGCGTGCGCCCACCTTGACCTTCACGCGGCCGGCGGCATCCACGCTCAAGGCCGCCGGCGCGGCCGCGCCCAGTCGCAACGCGGCCTGCACCTGGCCCGGTTCAGCGTGCAGCTTAGCGCCGGGCATTAAGGTGGCGTCTTGCGCCTCTTGGCTCTGGTTGGTGAGGACGATGTGCAAGCGGTCTTTGTTCCAGGCCAAAAGGGTGTTGATCTGCGCGTTGTCGATGGTGATCACGTCGCGGCGGAACAAGAGCCAGGCCGGCTCGTCGTAGACCTTGCCCGGCGCGTGGCCGAAGATCCGCGAATCAAAATAGGCATAGCCGTACTGGCGCAGGGAGGGAAAGGCAATCGCGCCGTTGGAGAGCATTTCGGCCTCGCTGACCAGATAATCGATGCTCCAGGCCAGGTGCGGGGCGATATGGTGATAGTAGAACTCGGTGACGTCGGGACCGGTCAGGGGATAGCGCGGGTTCTGCGGCAGATCGGTGAGACCGGTGATGTAGTAGCCCGGGTAGTTGGCCCAGCGGCCCACCACCGCATTGCGCGCGCAAGTCAGAAAGGCCCGATCCTGCGTGTAGCGGTACAGGCGGAGAAAATGCGCGCTGAATCCCATCTGCCAGATGAGCCGGCCGGCGCCCGAACTGCGGTAGGTGATCGGCTGCTCGAAGCCCAGGCCCACATTCGACACGATCCAGGCCGGCACTTCGTGGGCCGGGGTGTCGTTGGGCTTGCGCGGAGTGCCCAGGCGGAATCGCTCGGGGCCCTTCCACCAGGCATGGCCGGGATGATCGTCGTATTGCCCCGTGGGGTGCACGGTCACCTTGCCCTCGGGAATCACCGGCTGGGTCCAGAGGCCGGTCATCAGTTGCCGCGCGCCGAATACGGCCGCGTCAAGGTAGGGCTGCTTGCCAGTGAATTCGTACAGGCGCAGCAGCCCCTCCCAGTCGGGCACGAACGAGATGAAGAAGAAGGGCTGCGGCCCCAGATCCTTGTGCGCGGCCGTGGCGATCGCCGACTTGATGTAGGCATCGGCCAGCTCGCAGGCCTTTTGCAGGTCCTGCGGATCGCCGGCGAGCTGGTAGCGCGCCAGGTATTCGTTGAACGTTCCGCCGTGCGAGTATCCGGCCGTAGGCCGCGGATTGCCCTGCGGCGCGGCGATTTCCAGGAATGCCGGGCTGCGTCGCGCCGACAACTCCCACAGCCCCGCGTAGGTCGTGGTGCCGAACAACTTCACCGGGCCGTTCATCGAGCCCGCCGGATAACGGCCGGTGTCCTCCGGCACGGGTGAGAAGTGGGCATTGTCGCGCGAGAGCATGAAGGCCAGGGTGGGCAGGGCGCGACGTTCCAAGAGTGCGCGATCGCCGGTCAGGCGATACAAGGACAGCGGCAACAAGGGCGCGGCATGGGTTGAACCGTTCTTGGACTCGATCTGATACGAGGCCTTGGCCCGCTCCCACCAGCCGCCGTGCTCGTCGTTCAGATAGAGGTCGATCATGTTCAGCACGGCGTCGGAGAGGCTGGTGCCGATGTTTTGACGGTAGTCGCGCACGGCGAACACGTCATCGACCGCGGTGCGAAACGCGGGGTACCAGTCGCCCGACTGCACGAGGAGCTTGAACCGCATACGCACGCCGCCGTCTTGCGGCGCTGCGTTCGGCGTTCCGATCACCGGGCCGTAGATCGCCGGCTGGACCGTGGCGGAGGGGCCGCGAATCGCCAGGCCATAGGGGGCACGGCGTCCGTCGGGCCACTCGAAGGGCAGATCGCGCGGGTCGGCGATCAAGGCCAGCGTGGCCGGCCGATCGCCGCAGGGCTGGACCAGGGTCAAGGGCGTCGGGGCGGCATTGGAGAGCAAGGTCACGGCCGCTTCCGGCAAACGCTTGCGCTGATACATCATCGGCAGCAACACCTCGGCCACCTGGGCCGGGTCGCGGCGGAAGAACGACTCGTAACCCAGCGAGACCTGCCCCTCCGGGGCCCCGCTCAGCGAGAGTTCGACATCGGCCCAGCGTTGGCCAGGCAGCAGTTGCCACGTGGCCCGCAACTGGCCGGCGCGCGAGGGATGGAATTCGAGATGCACCCGATTCCCCTTGGCCACGGCCGATTTGGCGAAGAGTTGCGTGCGCGTGCCGACCTCGGCCAGGCTGTGCGTGGTATGCCCGGCCGTGGTTACGACTTGAACGCCCCCCGCCTCGACCGTCATGGGCTTGATGTCGGATCGCGTCCAGCGCGGATAGAAGCCGCTGAAGGCCAGCTTCGTATCCGCCGGGGCGTGGTGGATGAAATAGCCTTCGGCGTCTGGATCGATATCCAGGTCGCGCCAGCCGTTGGCCTCTTTCAGCTTCACGGTCACAGCCACGGTCGCCAGGGGGCCGCGGCGCGCCGCTCGAAACTCGTAGTGCACATGCTCGTTGGCGAGCACGGCCAAGGGTGGCGCGCCTTCGACTTGCAAGGGCGTGACGGCCACGTCTGTGGCGGCGGCCGGTGCAAGGGGGTGCAACTTCGCCGGCGCGTAGGCCGTGGGCGTGATCGGCTTGGTGGGGCGAAAGCGATCATCGGTGGTGAGAACCAGGCCGTGCAGTCGCGCGAAAGGCTTGGCTTTGTCCAGCACTACGAGCGTCGGGCCGGCCGCCAGGTCGAGCGATCCGCCGTCCTCGAATTGATAATCGCCCTGACCCGAGCGGCCGAAGACCGGCTGCAGCCGCTTGCCGGCAATGCTGGCGGAAAAGGTGCGCGTGCCCGGCCAGTCGTCGGGGAAGTCCTTGGCTGCGACCCACACGCGGTACTTGCCGGCGCGGGGCAGCACGATCGCCGCGGCGGCCGGGTGCCTGACGCCACTGGGCGGGGCGAAAAGCACGGTCCGGTGGAACTCGGTCTGCACCACCCAGTCCCCGGTAAACTGGAAGTCCTTGCCCAACAGGGCCACGGTGGACGGGCTTCGCGGCGCAGCGGCATCGGCGGCCAGCGCCGGCGACCCTATGCCGCAGGCCACAACGGAGACGATTAACCACCGCATCCACCACTTGCCGACCATGCTTGCGCACCTCACTTCGTATTGGCCTGTTCCACGACATCCAGCGTCACCGGTCCGAACAGGCCCGAAGGCATCAGGTCCGTATCCTTGGTCAACTTGCGGATGTTGGTCTTGGTGAACTGCTTGTCCGGCGGCAACGATTGGTCGCCGATGATGCGATTCGGCCAGAAGTTGACGACGTCCACTTCCAGCACGTTCCCCTTGGGCTGCATGACGTTGCTGATATCGACGCGAAAGGGCGGCGTCCAGAGGATGCCCAGCGGCCGGCCGTTGAGTCGCACCTCCGCCAGTTCGCGGAGTTGGCCCAGATCAAGCCAGATACGGCCGCCGAGCCGCGGATATCCGGCCGGCAAGTCGAACGACCTACGATAGGTGGCCGTGCCCGAGTAGAACTGGATGCCCGGCTCGGAACGTTCGGTCCAGCTCACGAGTTTCGGGAACTCGACCGATGCGGGAGCACCCCATTTCGGGTCGAAGCGCACGGTCCAGGGGCCGGCGATCTCCGTGATGCGGCGGTACTGCGGGAAGCTCCTTCCCGAAGCGATCTTGTCGGCCGCCGGAGCACGAAAGACCACAAACCACGAACCGCAGGGCGCAAACTCCAAGGGAACCGTAGTCCGACCGTCGCGCATCTCGTAAGCCGCCGCCAAACGCCGCTGGCCGGTCACTGGATCCCACAACTCCGGCGCCTTGCCCGTCACCCGAAACCTGCAGGCCAGGCTTTCGGGCCGCGGCGCGCGATTGGCCACGAAGTAGATCTCGGCGGCCCCGTCGCGGCGGTGGATGTAGTCCACGTCGGTCTCCTGATCGCCGCCGCGGAATTCGAAGTCCGGCTGCACGCCGGCGGCCAGCAGGACCTCGCGCGCCGTGCGTCCGCTGACGATCCGTCCTTTGTCCCACAGGGGATCGGCCAACTGCCGGACCTCGGTATCGCACTGCGGATAGCCGCTGAGGCTTGTGGCGCGCGCGGGCTTCGGACCGACGATCGTGGCCCCGGCCGCCGCCAGCTCCTTCAACTTGCGCAACACGGGCAGGGAAATCGCCGCCTGATTGCGGAGCGCCAGCAGGCGGTAACTCATGCCGTCGGGCAGGACCAGGCGGCCGTCCTTGACCGTCATGCGCTGCAGCAGGACTTCCTCGGTGACCGTGTCGTAGTCGTAGCCCGGCAGCACGCCGGCCGGATCGCTGGCCTTGAGCTGGGCAAAGTTGGGCACGTGATCGCCATAGTAGTAGCAGACATCGGCCACGAACAGGCCTTGTTGCAGCAACGCCTGGCAGCGGTCGAGGTAGGCGATAAAGGGAGCCGACCTGCTCCACCAGGTCGTATTGGGATTGAAATGCGTGCCGGCAAAGTATTGGATGCCGGGCAGGCCCTCTTCCTGGGGCGAACAGACGAAGGCGTGCCAGACCAGCAGGTTGAGCCCCTCGCAACAGGCCTTGTCGAAAGAAGGCTTCAGATTATCCCAGATCGTCTCCTGCCAATGCGGGCCAATGGTCGTAAAGCCCTCGGCGGCGACCAGCTTGCGGCCGTAGGTGTGCGCGGCCGAGGCGGGCTGCTTGACGAAGAAACGATTCGGATCGCCGACACGATGGCGCCACGACCAGGCCCAGAATTCGGACATAGGCACGTCGTTGAAGCCCAGGCATTGCTGGGCGTCGATGGGCACGGCATGCGGCCCACCCGATTCGGGATGAATCTCCATTCCGTGCCGATGGGCCCGATCGCGGAACAGGCGATAGTGATGGTCGATGGCCAGATCGCCGATCGTCCGGCGGAAGTCGTGCAAGAAGCGGTTGCTGGCGTCGCGGCTGTCGATGATTCGACCGGCCAACACCGGCATATAGGGCAACAGGTCGTAGCCGCGCCGCTGGCGGAACTCCTCACGCAGAGTCGGCGTCCAGTTGATCGGTTCGACTTCCCAACTGTCGGTGTGCAGATAGCGGAGCACGCGGCCGGCCAGCGGCCCGGCGTCGGCCAGCAGCGGTTCGACCACCGCGTCCCAATAGCGTGAAAACGCGCCGGCATCAAGCACGTCCAGGGCAAAGCCCTTCCAGTCGTCACTGGAGGTCGAAACGTAGGAGTGATTGCCGATCGTGACCCCAAACCGCAAGACCAGCCACACGCCCGGCGGAACATCCCAACGCAATGTACCGTCCTTGTCGAGCTGGCCCGTGAGGTCCAACACATCGCTGATGCGCGCATCCTCCTCGCCCGGCTCGGGCGCGAGGTCTTCCAGGAGGAGCGTCGTATCGGGCGCGGAGAAGTGCAGCGGACGATGGCCCGCCTTCTGCTGCCAGTTCTCGATCGCACGCCGGCGCGGGGGACGCGAATCGGGCCAGGAACCGTCGGGGCCCGAGAGCCGCACCTCGGCCAGCTGCACATTGCGCGGCGATTGGGGCGACTGCGGGTCAAAGGCCCCGTAGATCATCAAGCGGAACACGCGACCGCGCAGGGCGTCGAAAGTCACTGCCGTCGGCTGCTTCTCCGCCCCGGTGAAGCTCTTCACCGTGCGAAACGCCTGGCCATCGTCGGAGACCTGCAGCTCGCACTCGCGCGGGCCATAGCCCGGTCGCGGCTCGATCGTGAGCCGATCGATGCTGGTCGGGGCCAGGAACTCGAACTGCACCCAAGCCGGATGCTCGCGCGACGGCCCCACGCGAAGCTTGCCCGTCGTGGAGACCCAAAACGTGGCCGGGTCGCCGTCGGCCAGCGCCTTCAGGGGATGCTTCGGCTGTTCGGAACAGGACTTCAATCCTCCGAACAGGCTGCCCGCTTCGTCGGCCGGCTTGAGGCGGTAGGCGACCAGCAGCGCATCGCGATAGTAGCCATCGCGGCTGGCCGGCTCGGGCAGTTTCTGTTCGAAACGGCCGGGACCCGTGGCGCGGGTCTCGGACCAGACCAGCTTCTTGGCAGCATCGTCGGCGGTGACCATGGGTCCGCCCAGGTTCCAGCCGCTCTGGATGTTGAGGCTCATCTCCAATCCCAGCCGGTCCGCCTCGCGCAGCGTATATTTGAACAACTCGCGCCACTCGGCCGAGAAGAACGTGGGACCGTGCGCGACCGGGTCATTGCCATCCTGCGAGGCTCCGCCCGCATCGCAAATCAATGCCCCGCCCCAGCCCTTGGCCTTCATTTCCTGCAAGTCGCGGAGGATCGCATCTTTGGTCACGCGACCATTGAGCCACCACCAATAGCCGCGCACGCGCGCGCTCGTTGGAGGATTTTCCCAGGCTTGTTCCAGCGACGCGGGAGCGGTCGGCTGGGCAGCCTGCGAGGGGACGGTGGCAGGCAGGCCTGCCCAGATCAAGCCGGTCAGGGCACAGAACAGGGCCGAACGCAATGCGGTCATGGTGAATCGCTCCTGGTAGCGGGCGCAGGTAGGGCGGACGGATCGGGCAGGGGGCGTTGGGCGATCAAGTACTCGCCAACGATCTGTCCACCGATCAGGTGCTCTTGAATGATGCGTTCCAGCACCGGTGGGTCACAGTGGCCGTACCAGGCCCCTTCGGGATAGACCACGGCGATCGGGCCGCCGCGGCAGATGCGGAGGCAATTGGCCTTGGTGCGGTATACGCCGCCCTGGCCCGCGAGGTTCAATTCGGCCAGGCGGCGTTTGAGATATTCCCAGGCGGCCAAGGACTGCTCCTTGCTGGAGCACTTGGGCGAGGTCTGGTCGCAGCACAGAAAGATGTGCCGGCGAAGGACCGGCACACCCAGCTCTGTGGCCACACGTTGCTGGCTGGCCAGCATGGCATCGAGATCGTCGGACATGATTGCGGGGGATGAATGTGAGTCCGGTGCGACCAACGGTGAGACTGGCCGCGAGGCGATCGCCTATGGTGATCCGGCCATGCGGAGTGCGACCTCGGCCACGCGGCGGCCGAGGTTTTTGGCCGTGGACAGTCCGAATTCGTCGCCGCTGACGTCGTCCTTGCCGTTGTTCCAAAGCGTGGCGCCGCGGTGGGCGGTGGGCCGGCCGTCACCGACAATCAGCATTTCGTGGCACATCAGGGCCGCCTGAATGCACTCGATGACCAGTTCCTGGCCTCCGTTGCGCGCTCCGCCCACGGCGACCACCCCGGCAACCTTGTTGGACAACGGGAAGTTGCTCTTGCGGAAGACCATCCAGCGTTCCAGAAAGGCTTTGCACAGCGAGGGGGGCGAGCCGAAATAGACCGGGGCGCCGACGATGATCCCGCCGACGCTGGGATCGCTGAGCTTGGGGGCCAGGCTGGGGAAATCGTCCGTGGCGCCTTCCGGGGCTGCGCCCGGCACGACCAAGGAACCGTCGATCTTCAACCCACCCAACTCGATCAGTTCGGTCTCGATGCGTGGCGAGACCTCGCGCGCTGCCTGCAGGCAGGCCTCCAGGGCCGCGGCCGTGGTCTTGCCCTTGCGCGGGCTGCCGTTGACGGCGATGATCTTCACCCGGCCGGCCGGATTGGCTACGGCCGGCGTCTGGCCGGCAGCCGTGGAGGCCGCGGCCGCGGCAACCGCGGTTCCGGCAACGCTCAAAAACGCTCGCCTGTTGTGTTCGGTGTCCATCGCTCCAAGGTCCTTCATCGATTATCGGGTGTCAGAAAAGGAAGATCGTTGCTGTCCCGGCCGTTGGCCTGAGAAACCGACTTCCCGATGGTCGGCCGCACATCATTCCCTACCTGAGACGCAATAGGGCTTGGGGTGCTGCGACAGGGCCATCGGCCGTGCGCCGCCAGCATAACCGGGGGCCGGCCCGGCTGTCAAATTGGAGCCGATCCCAATCCCGATTGGGAGGGAAGAAAGTCCCGGACCGCAGAGGAGGGCCTTGGCCCTTTTCAGCCACTCCCTCGGCGGCCGCCGGACACCCAAGCTACCACTGCCCTCGTGGACTCGCTATCGCGGCTTCTTCGCCGCCGGACTGATGTGCGATCCGTCGTCATTCGGATCGGGGAAGCCGATCGGATCGCTGTCCAACATGGGCCGCAGTTGCTGATGGCAGCGCGTCAGATCCAACTCGGCATAATCCTGCTCGGGCTGGAAATAGACCACGCGACTGCCTTCGAAGTCCATGCGCACCGGCACGTAGATCAGATCGCTGAAGGCTTCTCGCAGTTCCGCATGGCGTTCGGGCGGTGCAAACACGAGCATGAACCCCCCGCCGCCAGCCCCCAACAACTTGCCGCCGATGGCGCCGTGCTTGCGAGCCACGCTGTACATGTCGTCGACTTGCGAGTTGGAAATGCTGCTGCTGAGGCCGCGTTTGACCTGCCAGGCATCGTGCAACAATTGGCCGAACCGGCTGAGATCCTCACCGCTGGTGAGGATGCTGATCGCCTCTTGCACGAACTCCTGCATTCGCTCCAGGTGCGGACGCTTCTGCTCGATGCCGGTGACGTAAGTCTGGGCCACCTTGGCCGCAGTCCGCTTGATGCCCGTATAGAACAGCATCAGGTGCGAGTTCAATTCTTCCAGGCGATCGCGGCTCAAGGGCAGAGGCTGCACGTCAAAGGTGCCGTCGCGGCGGAAACTGATATGGTTCAGACCGCCGAACGCGGCTGAGACCTGATCCTGCGAGCCGACAACCTCCTGCAGCACGTCCTGCTCGAGGTAGATCGCCTCGCGCGCAAGCTGCTCCTTGCTCTTCATCTGGCCGTACAGCGCGCTGATCGCATGCAGCAAGCCCACGGTAAAGGCACTGCTGGTGCCCATCCCGCTGCGCGCGGGCAGGTCGCCGAAGTAGTGCATCTCCAAGCCGCGTTCCGCGCCCAGGTGCTGAATCACCGCGCGCACGGCCGGATGTTCGATCTGCGAGACGCCGCTGCACAACTCGATCTGCCGGTATACGATGCAGAAGCGGTACTCGTGAAACGGCGGCAGGTAGCGGACCGTCAGATAACAGTACTTGTCAATGGTCGTCGACAGGGTGCTGCCGCCGTTGCGCAGATACCACTCCGGGTAATCGGTGCCACCGCCGAAGAACGAAATGCGAAACGGAGTCCGCGTAATGATCATGCTGCACCTGTGTGGCCGGCGGTTGCCGCCGGCCGGGTTGGATCACTCGACAACACGCTCTGGATGTACTGGGCCGCGCCGCGAAGATCGTCGACCACGATGTCGGGCGAACACGCGCCGCTGCGTTCCACTTCTGCGCCGTAACCGGTGCGAACCAGCACGGTGCGTGCCCCGACGTTGCGCCCACACTGGACGTCGATCGCCTTGTCACCGACCATGAAACCGTCTTGCGGCCGAAACCGGTGTTGCCGGGCGGCTTGCTCGATCAGGCCCGTCTTGGGTTTACGGCAGTCGCAACCATCGCCGTCGGCATGCGGACAGCAGTAGACTCCATCCAACTCTACCCCCTGCTGACGAAGCAGTTCGAGCATTCGCGCATGGATGGCCGCCAATTGTTCCTGGGAAAAGTAGCCTTTAGCGATCCCCGACTGGTTGGTGATCACAATCAGCCCCAATCCCATGCGGCGCATTTGCTGCAACCCCTCGACAGCCCCGGGCAGCAATTCCACCCCCTCCGGGTTAGCCAGGTAGCACCGCTCGGCAATCAGGGTGCCATCGCGGTCCAGGAGTGCGTAGCGCGTGGCTTTCATGCGTGCGCCTCCAGGTCGGCGAAAAAGGCGGCGGCCTGGGCATACGATTCGGGCGTGCCGATGTCCAGGAACGGACCGGGACAGCCGTGGGCATACAACCCTCGCGCCAGCCAGCGCACAAAGACGTCGCGTTCCAGCGAGCAAGGCTCGCCGCTGGCCAGTTCGCGCAACCAAGCCGTATGGAGCAGATAGATCCCGGCGTTGATCCAGCCCGGCCCGGTGACGGCCGCTTTCTCGGCGAAGTTCGTGATTCGGCCATCCGCTGCGAATTCCACTCGGCCGTAGCGGCTGCAATCATCGACCTGGACGACGGCAATGGTGCCCGTTTCCGGCCTTTCGGCCTGTGCTCGTATGATCGCGCGCAGGTCGCAGGCGCAGTACGAGTCACCGTTGAACACCAGTACCAGACGGGAGCAGATGTGCTGGCACGCCAAGCGCAGGGCGCCGGCTGTTCCCAAGGGGACCGACTCTTGCGAATACTGCAACGCCATGCGGCCCAGACGCGTTCCCAGAGTCTGTGCGACCACGTCGGCCTTGTAGCCGGTGCAGAGTACGGCCTGTTCAATCCCCGCGTTCTGCACGAAATCGAGGAGGTGGGTCAAGAAGGGGCGTCCTGCGACCTCCAGCAGCACCTTGGGCGTGCGCTGCGAAATCGCGCGAGCGCGCGTGCCCAACCCTCCAGCGAGAATGACCGCGGATACGTCGTGCATGGGCCCTGCCAGGTCTGGATGCCGTGGAGTTGGGACCGCCGGTCTCAACCGGGCATGCCTTTCAAGAAAGACTCGGTTGTCGAACTTCAAACGCGTAACGCCCCCCTCTTCTTTTCGCGCAGAGGAGGGTAGAGGCGAACCATTCGACACCCATCTCGATTCTGAGTGGTGGCCACAAAACTGTCAACATTGGCAACTTTTACTTACCACCCATTCGGTGGGCTTCAGCCTGGGCCCTTGCACGCCCAACCGACATCGCAGGCGTAACCGGACTATTCACAAGGCCTGCTGGCAAGCCGACTTTCGCGGTCGGGATTGCTTGACACCAACCGCACCGGAATCGTATCCTCCAGTTCTGTCCACGCTTGTCCTGGTCCCCATTCCGGAACCTGCCGGCAGTTCCGCCGGGCGGGCCGGTTAGAGTCGATCTGGGTAGGCTCTCGATCTCGGCCCGATGGGCTCTTCTCTCACCGATGCACAGCACTGCCATGCGAGTTGGTCCCTGCCGGTGGCTCGTCCTGGTTCTCGTCGCGCAGCTATGCGGTTGCGGCCATCCTCCCACTCCGGCGCCGCAACCTGCCGCAATCAAGACGTTTGTCATCCTCGCGCCGCAAGTGACGCCCTTCTGGGAGGCCGTCAAGGCTGGGATGCAGCACGCGGCCGCCGCCCCAGAACTGGCCAGCGGCGGGTATCAGGCCGTGCTGGAGACCGGCGACGGGACCGTCAAGGCCCAGATTGCCCAGTTGCAGCGGCTGGCGGACCGCACAGACCTGGCGGGCGTGGCGATCTCGGCCGTGGAGGCCGCAAGCGAATCGCTTGCCGATGAAATGAAGAAGATCGGCGCGAAGGGCATTCCGGTCATTACCATCGACTCCGACCTGGACCCAAAGAAGTTCCGCGACTGCCGGCAGGCCTACGTCGGATCTGACAACCGCAAACTGGGTACATCCCTGGCCGAGGCGGCCACCGTGTTGTCCGCCGGTGGCGGCTACCTCATGTTCACCGGCAATCCGCAAGCCCAGCGAAGCATCGATCGGATCCAGGGCTTCGCCGAGGGGGGGCGTGACCGCTGGAAGTGCCTGCGGACCGTTGAGGATCGTTTTGACCTGGTCCTGGTTCGGCTCCAGGTGCGTG
The DNA here is from genome assembly GCA_937889015.1 of uncultured Planctomycetales bacterium. Taxonomy (GTDB): domain Bacteria; phylum Planctomycetota; class Planctomycetia; order Pirellulales; family Thermoguttaceae; genus CALARR01. The sequence continues at coordinate 57,378 of CALARR010000059.1, forward strand.
AGGCCGTCCGCTTGTTCTCGAACAAGTTGTCGGTCGTCGTGGCCTTGGAGTCGGGGCCGGCCCTGGCCGCGGCGGCGGCCGTTCGCGAGTTGGGTAGCCGGAACGACCTCAAGGTACTCGCGGGCGATAGCGAACTGAAGACGATCGACGCGGTGGCACAAGACATGCTCGATGCCTGGGTCCTGCAGTCGCCCTACGAGATGGGCGACAGTGCCGTCGCGCTGTTGCACGCGTTGCACACCAAGAACGAGCCTCACGTCCAACGGCTTCTGCCGCGCTGGGGCCAACCGGACGGCGATCTGCTGTACGTGCCGTTCCGCCTGGTGACGGCGGCGAAATAGGGCCGGAGCGTCCGCGGGCGCCCATGCTGCAGGCCAAAGCCCAGCGAGTCTTGACATCGCGGGGGGGCGTGTTAAAATCTGGGATAAACGCTTATCCCACGGTTTGAGCTGCCATGCCCAAGATCACCATCACCCAACTCGCGCGGCGCCTGGGCGTTTCGGTCTGCACCGTCAACAAGGCCCTCTCGGGCAAGCCCAAGGTCAGCCCCGAAACCCGGCAACGGGTGATCGACGCGGCCCAGCGGCTGGGCTACCGCCCCAACCGGATGGCTCAGGTCCTGGCGCGAAACCCTATCCATCTGGTCTACCTGCACCCGGCCCATTTTCCGTCCTTCTTCACCCCATTTGAAGCCGGTGTACGGCTGGCCTCCGAGCGACTGGCCGACCAGCAGGTGTCGCTCAGCCTGCACGCCCTCGATCCCGACCATTGGGCTCGCGGTCTGCTATCGACCGTCCGATCACTGGTTCGCAAGCCGCTCTCCGGTTTGATTTTTTCGCCCGTGTCCGGGGTGGATTATACGCCGGTCTGGGACCACCTGGCCGAACATCGCGTACCGGTGGTGCAACTGGGGTTGGAGGTGCCCGACTCGCCGGCCGCGCTCACCGTGCGGCAGGACACGCTGCTCAGTGGTCGTCTGGCGGCGGAACTGCTGGCGCACTTCTCCGGCCCGGTGGCCGTGATGATCGGTAGCCGCACGGTGGTCGACCACGCGGAGAAACTCCGCGGTTTCCAATCCGAAGCCGAGCGGCGCGGATTGGCCATCGCCGCGGTGTGCCAGCACCAGGACGATCCCAAGCTGGCGTATCGTCAAACACGACTCCTGTTGCGCGAGCAGCCGAGCCTGCGCGGAATCTACGTGGCCACCGACAACTTCAGCGGCATCGCGCGCGCCCTGGGCGAGGCCAAGCCCGACGGCCGGGTCAAGGTCGTGGCCACGGGCGTGTTTGCCGAAGTCCAGGCGGCGATGGAAGAGGGCCTGGTCCATTTTGCGCTGGACCAGCGCATGGCCGAGCAAGGCGAAATGGCGGTCCAACAGTTGCACGAGTTGCTCTGCCAGCGCCCGCTGCTGTCGAACAAGATCCTCGTGCCACCGCGAATCGCCGTTCTGGGAAACATTGGCCCATTGGCAGAATGAGAAAAACTCATGTGATACCCCAACAGCTCGCGTTTGCGTCGCTCTATTGCGTCTCAGGTAAGTAATGCCGTGAGGCCGACCATCGGGAGGCCGGTTCTTCAGGGTAACGGCCGGGACAGCGACGACATTTCTTTTCTGACACTCAATAAAGATCCCTGGCAGCCCAACGGCGAACATCGGCAGGCCCAGCAACGGCGCCCTGCTCGCTACGGTCGCGATTCACCACACAACAACCTTGACGACGAGGACTTGAAATGCATGACCGAGGATTGCGTACGGTCGCCATCGTGGCACTGGGGATGGCCTTGGCCAACGCCTGTGCCCGAGCGGAGGCGCCGCGGTTTGAGGACGGCGATCGCGTCTGCTTCATCGGCGACAGCATCACGCACCAGGCCCACTATCACACGCAGATCGTGCTCTTCTACAGCACACGGTTCCCCCAGATGCGGTTGGAGACCTGGAACTGCGGGTTCGCCGGCGACACGGCTGCGGGGGCTGTGAAACGCTATGCATGGGACATCGCTCCTCATCGGCCGACCGTCGCTACGATCATGCTGGGGATGAACGACGTCAGCCGCAGCCTGTACGCCGAAGGCAAATCGGGCGCCGACGTCGAGGCCCAGCGCAAACAGGCCATCGCGCGCAATACTGCGAACATGCAGCGGCTGGTCGAACTGCTGACGCGTGACGGCACGCGCGTGATTCTCATCACGCCTTCGCTCTTCGACCAAACGGGCCGTCAGCAGGCCCCGCGCCTTGCAGGCGTCAACGACGCTCTGAAGGCCTGCGCCACGGCCGACCGGGAGTTGGCGGCACGCTATCACGCCAGCCTGGTGGACTTCAACGGCCCGATGGAGGCCATCAATCGAAAGGGACAGGAAAGAGACCCCAACTTCACGATCGTCGGAGCCGACCGCGTGCATCCGGGCCCAGTCGGGCACCTGGTTATGGCCTACCTCTTCCTGAAGGCCCAGCGGCAGTCGCCCTTGGTAGCCCACGTGGCGATCGACGCCGCGAAGCGCGCTGTTGTCCAACAAGACAACTGTCGGGTGACTTCGCTTTCCGTCGCCAGCGACGCGATCTCGTTCACCTATCTGGCCGAGGCGCTGCCCTTCCCGGTCGACGCGACGAACGAGGCGGCACTGGGGCTTGTTCCCTTCACAGAGGACCTTAATCAGGAATTGCTGAGGATCTCCGGTCTGTCGCCCGGCCCATATGAACTGGCGATTGACGGGCGATCGATCCTGAAGACCACGGCCGCGGCCCTGGCCAGTGGCATCAACCTGGCGGTAATCCCGGAGACCCCGCAGTACCAGCAGGCCAAAGAGGTGCAGCGGATGCTCGCCGAGCGCGCGCAGATCGAAGGACGCAAGCTGCGGACTTTTGCCCAGGTCAACTACCTGTTCCTGTGCGATCTCGCCGAGAGGAGCGAGCAAAGCGATCGCCGCGTGTTGGAGGAAAGCCTTGCAAAGCTGCGCAAGGTGGACAGCACCTGGAACCGGTATCGCTGCGGCGTGCTCGAAGCCTACCAGGAGCTTCTGCCGCAGAAAGAGGAACTCCAGCGCCGCTCGGCCGAGCTACTGGCGCGGATCGGCGCAACGAGATTACCCAAGTCACTCACCTTCAAACTGCAGGCCCAAGGGCCCATCATTCTGGGAGCAGGACGCCGCGGACCTCGGCGCGACGATGATGATCGACGTGGCTTCGTTGCAGGAGTCGGCCGGCGGTGAGGTGGTTCGGCCCGGAGGCGTGGCCTGCCTGGTGCGTGCCAGCACCAAAGGGCATTCCGTAGGCGTCACGGGCGAGTCCACGGTGCGATTGACCGAATTCGCCGACCCCCATGGCAAGCTGGTCTACTTCCGCGTGCCGGACCTGGGCATGGCGAAACCGGATGAGCTGTTCGCCGGCGATGGCCGGTGAGCGACCGAACGCCACGCCTGGATGCGCTCTAGCGAACCTGCTTCGTCCAGGCGAACACGGCGGAGGCAAACGCCAGCATTTGCTCCTCGGCGTCAGCCGGTTCGGCCAACGAGGTCTGGATCATGACCTTGATCAGCGGTGGCCACTCGCGGCGTCCGAACAGCTTCCAGCGTTCCGCGCGCATCTCGCGCGCATCAAGGACCTGCGCAGCGTCCAACTGATACCAATACAGCACGTGTACGTGCTGGCCTTCCTGCTCCAGCGAGAGCAATCGCGCCGCACAGGCTGTGCCCTCGTGCTTGAACTGGAGGTCCTTTTGGTTCTTGATGACCCAGCCCGCCTTGGTGTAACAGACTTGGGGCATGTGCGGCGGATCGAGTTCGTTGCTGTCGAAGGCCGCCACCTCCAGCATGACGCGGCCCCCGCCCTCTTTTTCGTAGGACCGATCCACGACCTCCATGGCCCGAACCGCGGCGGTCACGCGCGGGTCCAGGGCTACTTCCCGTCCGCGCCAGGGGCCGAGAATCTCGGGCAGCTCCTGCAAGGAGGGCGATGGCATGCGGATTTCCGTCGGCTCGCGATTGTGCCGCAGGTACAGCACGGCCAATTGAATCCCGACCAGCACCACGGCCGCCAGGCATACGCGGGTCAGCATAGATCCCCCTCAAAATCCACCGTTGATACCTGTTCCCGAACCGCCACCGGCCGTGTGAGCGGACGGAAGAAACCCCGTCGCCGGACCATCTTGGAACCGGCTTTCAGAGCCAGTCGTCCCAAGCCTCGTCCGGAGTCGGCGGGCGGAAGAGCATCGACATCAGCCCCATTTCCATCCACAAGAGCACGACGGCCAGGGGCATCATGAAGTAGCCCGCCAGGTTGTGGAACACCAGTTCGCCCCACTCCGGCCCCGCCGTCTCGTACAGCACACCGGTCACGCTGATCCGCGTCACGTTGGCAATCACGGCGATGGGCGCCGAACTCAGGATCAAGACCACTCGTTCCCAAGCCGGGCGCGGCACGATCAGCGCAGCGCCCGTGCCGACGGCCACAAACAGCATCAACATCCGCAAGCCGCTGCAGGCTTCCTGCACGCCCAGATCGGCGTGCGGCAGGGAGATGATGTTGCCGCGCGCCGTGGCGGCAATCCCCAGCGTCTGCAGAATGTAGGTGCTGGTGCGCGCGCCGATGGCCTGCAAGGGCTCGCTGAGCATGGTGGCCACAAAACCCGGCAGCGGGACCATGAACACCAGAAACAGCACGCCTGGCCAGGCCCAGAGCATGGCCGACCAGCCTCCGACCAGGACGACGACGCCCGCCACACAGAGGACCAGCGACTCGGCGTCCAACAAGGGCATTTGACTATAGGCGCCGACCAACCGCATCAGCCCGGCCGCGGCCAGGAAGGCGATGCCCCACAGGCTGCCCACGAATTCCTCGGGAATCATCTCCCGCCGTAGCCAGAGCAAGAGCACCGAGAAGGGCGGAACCAGGAAGCAGTAAACGTAGTCTTGCTCGTTCCACCACCGCGAGACCAGGCCGGCCAGCGTGCTGCCATAGGACCAGCCCAGCAGCCCCAGCAACAATAGCCAGGCGGCCACTCGCGACGGAGTGAGCCAGGAGCGAATTTGCAGCGTGGATGGTTGCATAGTGACGATGCAAACCCGCTTCGTGCAGTGGGATTACTTAGGGGGAGGGCCGGACTCGAGGATGAATCGCTGGGTGGGCGAAATCTCGTACTGCCCGGATTCCTTCTTGAGTTGCCCCAGGTTATCGCGAAGTTCTCCCAGCACCTTGGCGGCCATTTGCAGTTTCTGCTCGATGACTCCGATTCGCCGTTCCACCGCGTTGGGCTCGTGTTCCTCGTTGCGTTGGAAGCTCACCTCGCCCGCCTCGAAGAACTGCTCGCGCCAGCGTCGAAACTCTGTGGGGGAGATCCGGTATTCCGCGCACAGTTCCGACATCAACTCTCGATCCAAAAAATGCCGCCGCAATAGCGATAGTTTCTCTTCCGTGGTGAACTGGCGCGGTGCGGCTTCCTCGCCTTCGGTGCCGACCGTGGGCACCTCCGGGCTCGCCTCGCGAGGATTGACATAGTAGCGCCAACCAACCAACGTCCCGGCGATAGCCCCCAGAACGACTGCCACCACCAGCAGGTTCTTGACGATCAGATAGCCGACCGGCCGATAACACTGCCAGCACAACTCGCCGGTCTTCTCCAACACGGGCACCGGGGTCAACGCTCCGCACTGGAAGCAAGGACGGCGCTTGGCGCGCCGCCGGGAAGTCGACGTGACGTCTCCCTCCTGGACTGCCTCGTCAACACCCGCGTCCGCGACGGCCGCGGCCGTACTCGCCAGATCCTTGGCCAGGGGCTCTTTGGCAGGCGTTTCAGGAGAAGGCACAGCCAGCCCGGACCCCTCTTGTGGGTCATGGCGATGCTGACTACTCATACGAATCTCCGAAAGTGTTTCTCGCTGCGACACTCCCTTATAATAGCTGCCGGCTGCCGCGATTGCAAACGATCGTCGCCGCACGTTTAAGGGCCATTGACAACCCTATCCATCACCTACAGAACGTGTTACGTCACATGATCGGCGAGTTCTCCCACGCCATCTCGGGAATTCACTCCCTGCGGCCATGTCGCCCCTCGCGCCGCTGCCGCCGCACCGCAGCAAGTTCCAGACCCCTCGATTCCGCGGACTTCAACCCCCGAGGCCCAGCCCATGTCTTGGTCGATTAGGAGCAAGTCGAAACACCTGCTCCACATTTCCAGGGCACGGAGGTTCTGCCTGAGTCTAACCCCCACAGTAGGGAAGCGACTGAACGTCGTCATGGGAGGCGTGGAACTGTGCACGGCGGGCTATGTCAACACACGCAGCGGATTTCCTTTTCCCTGCATCGAACTGGTTTCGGCGGGTGAGGGCCGGCTGACGCTGGATGGCAGGAGTTGCAAGCTAAGTTCCGGCACCATCTTCTCCTATGGCCCCGGCATTCCGCACGAGATACGCCACAGCGGCCATGGCAAGATGACCAAGTTCTTCGTGGCCTTCACCGGTTCCGTGCCCGATTCCATTCTGGGAGCGAACGGGAACCCGCCGGGTTCGGTGCTCCGGGCAAGGAACATGGAAAGGGTCGTCTCCGCGTTTGAGAATCTGATCGCCAACGGTTGCGCCGAGGGGCCGCACTGCAGGGAGATATGCGCCTCATCGTTGGAGACACTGCTGTATGTCCTGGCCGACAACGCCATTCCCTACGGCGAGGCGGCCAGCAGGGCCCTGGAGACCTTCCAGACCGCGCGCGATGCCATCGAAGAGAACTTCCTGCGTTTGCACGATCTCGCCGACATCGCCACGCACTGCCACCTGGACCCCTCGTATCTCTGCCGGCTGTTCAAGCGATTCGCCGAGACAACGCCCTACAACTACCTGCTGGCCGTCAAGATGCGGCACGCGGCCAGGATCATCGAGAGCGAGCGGATCCTTGTAAAAGATCTGGCCCAGCGACTGGGCTACACGGATCCCTACCAGTTCTCGCGGACCTTCAAGAAAGTCCACGGGCTGTCGCCCGAGCACTACGCCTCGCTGGCCTGCCAGATCTTGTGACCTGCGGCAGAAACAGCGGATTCCCGCTGACTCTGGCCGGAAGCGAGGAACAAGGACTGCCCCGGAATCCTGTGGCACAAGAAAGTCAATATTTGCCATCACGAACCGCTGTCGGCCATGGATTGATTTCAGCGTCGGGCCTATCATTGAATTTCTATTGCGGAAAGGCGATCTGAGATCGGTCATTCTGAGCACAGCGAAGAATCCGACCAGTCCGAGATCCTTCGCTGCGCTCAGGATCACCCCGCGTGGACTTTCCGCGACAGATACGATTGAGGTCCGCATGGTCAATGATCGTTCCGCGACCGCGGGAGCCGTCTGTGACTGGGCCGGCACCAATCATGTCCCTCGGTCAGTCATACGCCCCCGACTGCGCATGCCAGCGCAAACGCGACCGACTCGCGAACGTCCCTATTACCTATCTCTGAAAGGAAGCCCCCGTGACACCTGAACAACCGTCCAATCGTCGCGAGTTTCTACGCGGTGCTGGATGCGCAGCCAGCGCCGTGGCCGCAACCTGCCTGGCGAACCGTACGGCGACCGCAGCACCGACGCAGCAAGGGGGCCGCCGCGGAGCACAGCGTCTGACGGTCGAGCGGCTCAAACAGTTCGAAGCGCTGCGCTACGGGATGTTCATCTCCTACGACGTTCAGGCCTTCGTCCCGTATGAGGTCCGGCACAGCAAGAGGCTCACAGACGAACAGCGATTGCTGTCGCCGACCGTTTACGCGCCGGACAGACTTGACGTAGGACAATGGATCGCCGTGGCGCGCGACGCGGGCATGAAGTACGCCGTGCTCACCGCCAAACGGCACCCGGGCTTCTGCCTTTGGCCCAGCAAGCACACCAACTACACGGTCGCCAACAGCGGCAACAAGACCGACGTCGTGGCGAAATTCGTCGAGGCTTGCGCCAAGTGCGGGGTGCAGCCGGGCCTGTACTACCCGTCCGTGGACATCTACCACTGCTTTGGCCGGCCGCCGCAAGACGACTGGAAATACGTGACCTCCGGCTACCAGACGTTCCAGACCAACCAGATCACGGAGCTCTTGACCGACTACGGCGCGATCGCCGAGGTGTGGATCGACATTCCCTCGGTCCTGGGGCGTGGATATCGCACGTACCTCTACGATCACATCGCCCGGCTGCAGCCCAACAGCGTGATCATGATGAACGCCGGCATTCAAGACGGAACCGATCTGGACAGTCGCCTGGAACGATTCTGGCCGACGGACCTGATTGCCATCGAAAAGCGATTGCCGCCCGACGGTGGGTATCAGCCGTGGCGGACCATCGAGGGGAAGGAGCACTATCTGCCGGGCGAGGTGTGCGACTCGATCATGCGAACGTCCTGGTGCTGGAAGGAAGGCGACACGCCGCGCGACGACCAGGAGTTGCTGGCCCAGTTCCAGGCCTGCCGGCAACGGGGAGTCAACTTCCTGTTGGATGCACCGCCGGACAACCACGGTTTGATTCCGCAAAGCACCGTGGAGTCCTTGATGCGGCTACGCCGTAATGCGGCGATTTGACGGGCCGCCTTGCCGGTCCTGACAGATCCAGACATCTGCGGCCGACTGCTTCAGCCCGGGCAAGTTGGATCGCGCCGCGAACCGACCGGCAGATTGCAGGTGGGGATCAGCCATCCGTCACGGATCTCCGCGATCCCCCACAGCCGCCCCTCGGCGTCGAGCGTGGCCACATCGAAGGCCGTTTCGTCCGCTGGCACGGGAACGCGCCGGCCATGCTGCAGGGCATCGAGTTCCGCCGAGCCTAGCACGCGCTGGGGCAGCGACTCGGCCCCGCGCACCGGGGGCAGGAGACTTGCCGGCAGCGTCTGGGGCGTCAACGCGTCCAGCGACAGGGCCTCGGCAAGCCGGAAGCTGCCTACCGCGCTGCGCACCAACTGGGACATCACCGCGCCGGTGCCCAGCGATTCGGCCAGATCGCGTCCCAACGAGCGCACGTAGGTGCCCGATCCGCAGCGGATCTCCAACGTCAGGGAAGGGTAGTCGTAGGCGGTCACTTCCAGGGCATAGACCTCGACGGCGCGCGGTTCGAGGCGGACCGACTTTCCCGCCCTGGCCAACGCATACGACGGTCGACCTTGGATCTTCAGTGCCGAGAAAGCCGGCGGACGCTGCTGGATCGTCCCGGTCAACGCGCACGCCGCCTGGCGCAGGGCATCCAAGCTGGGCACCGCAGCGCCGGGCAGCTCGCGGACCTCGCCTTCCACGTCTTCGGTCTGGCTGGTTCGCCCCAGCAGGAACGTGCCGGTATACGACTTGGGCAAGCGCTGCACGTACTGCACCAGGCGCGTGGCGGTCCCCACGGCCACGACCAGCACGCCTTCGGCCAACGGGTCCAGGGTCCCGCAATGCCCTACCTTGGCGGGCCGAACCAGACGCAGCACTCGATTGACAACATCCCGCGAGGTTATCCCCGCCGGCTTGGCCAGATTCAACAGTCCGCAAAGCGGTTCCACAGGCAATCCGCTGGTGTCAGGGCCTTGGTGCGTGATCGGGACCGGCTGGCCGGCAGATGCCGTGCCTCGCCGGGTCGTGGTGAGTGTGAGGCGGTCAGACGAAGAAGTCAAGACAGGCCCCCATGCCTTTCTTGACCGCGTTGACGACAACGGCATAGAATACTTGGGACAAGTCCCAGGGGCTATAGCTATGTCTCCGTGGCGGCTGTGGATCGGTTTTGCGGGGCTGTGTACCGCCGTGTGCGTGTTTTGTGGTGCGCACGCGGCACAGCCCACCGTCAGCTCGCGCGCCCACACCACCGGCTCCAGCTTCTACGAGCAAACGGGCGTGCAGTGGGGGTTCAACTATGGTGGCGTGAGCTTCAACTTCGGCGGGCCTTTGGGAACCGCTCCCGCTGGGCAGTTCGGCCTGAGTACGAACGGCGCGCATGGCAACCTGTACTTTTTGGGCGCCCTGGGCCAGGGGTCTCGCCAAACGCTCTCCAGTCAGTCGCCCAGCATTACGCTCTCCAATGGGATGCCGGGGTTCTTTGCCGACGCCTCGGTGAGCCCGTTCGTGGTCGGTTACTACCCCATCGTGGCTGGTTTTCCCCCGGTGTCGGCGGCCAATCCCCTGTTTGGTCCCGCGACCACCGTCCAGCTTCCGACCTGGTCGGCATTCGGCACGAGCACGAGCGTCTTGGTGCCCGATCAAGGCGACGCGCTGCTTGGAGGAGTGAACCGCGCGGCCGAGGGTCAGAATCAATTCGGGCCGCCGGGTTTGCCTGGCCAGCGCGCGATGGGCGGCCAGCGCGGGGCGGCCAACCAGCAAGTGCACGTCACGATCCACGACTTTGAGGCCATGGACCAGGCCCTGCTGGCAGGCGGTTCAACTGGAGTTGAGCCGACGGAAGACTCGGCGCAGCAGGCCCTGCGTGCCGCACAGACCAGTTCCGCGGGTCGGGCCGCGCCGGGGGTGGCGGAAGCCGAGCGTCAGTACGCCGCCGAACGGTCGGCGGCCGATGCCGAGGCCCTGACGCACTACCAGCGTGGCCAGGCAGCCGAGGCCGAGGGCAAACCAGGGGCCGCGAAGGTCTATTACCAGATGGCCGTGCGCCGGGCCGTGAGTGAAGGATTGAAGAAGGACGCCCTGGCGCGCCTGGCCGCGATTTCGTCGCGCGACCGATAGGCTCGGCGGTCTATGGCGCACCGCTGTGTCACCGGCGTTGGGAGGCTTCGTCCGCTACTGCTCGCGCAGATTCCTCAAGCCCCCAAGGATGCATCGCTCGCCCCACGGCGAGACTCCACCTCGAGCGCGGAACCGATCGCGTAATAGCTTATGGATACGTGGGTTGTGGCGAGAGGCTGGTGGTTTGACTCCCCCACCTCGACTCCGTATGATTAGGGACATCTTTCGGTCTCACCCCGACGCCCGTGGAAGGTTCACAACTCGGATGGATCATCACCCGCAATCTGACTCTGCGCCTGCTCCGACCCCCACCAATGGGCTACAGCCGGCCTGTGCTGGCGACCACGACCCGCAAGAGACGACCGAGTGGCTGGAGGCCTTGGAGAGCGTCATTCAGCGCGAGGGGGGGCAGCGTGCGGCCTTTCTCTTGGAGCGTCTGAAGGAGAAGGCGTTCCGCTCGGGGGTGCGCTTCGCTTCCAGCGCCACCACGCCCTATATCAACACGATCCCCGCGGCCGCCGAACCACCCTATCCGGGCGATCGGGAGATCGAGCGCCGCCTTAAGAGCATCATCCGCTGGAACGCGATGGCGACCGTCGTGCGCGCCAATCGGGAGAGTCCGGGCATCGGCGGCCACATCTCCTCATTTGCCTCGGCGGCCACGTTGTATGAGGTGGCCTTCAACCATTTTCTGCACGGCAAGACGGGCAGCTATCCCGGCGACCAGGTGTATTTCCAGGGCCACGTTGCCCCGGGCATCTACGCGCGCGCCTGGCTGCTGGACCGCATTTCCGAGCAGCAACTGCTGAACTTCCGCCGCGAGTTGCAGCCGGGAGGCGGGTTGTCCTCCTATCCGCATCCCTGGTTGATGCCCGACTTCTGGGAGTTCCCCACGGTCTCGATGGGCTTGGGGCCCTTGATGGCGATTTACCAGGCGCGTTTCAATCACTACCTGGTGGACCGGGGACTCAAGGCCGACGCGGCCGATTCGCGCGTGTGGGCCTTCCTGGGCGACGGCGAGTGCGACGAACCAGAGACGCTGGGGGCTATCACCCTTGCGGCGCGCGAGAAGCTCAACAATCTGATCTTCGTGATCAACTGCAACCTGCAGCGGTTGGACGGCCCGGTCCGCGGCAACGGCAAGATCATCCAGGAGTTGGAGGGCGCGTTCCGCGGCGCGGGCTGGAACGTCATCAAGGTGATTTGGGGCTCGGATTGGGATCCGCTGCTGGAACAGGACCAGGACGGCCTGCTCGTCCGCCGTATGAATGAGTTGGTGGACGGCCAGGAGCAGAAATACATCGCCATGCCCGGCAGCTACGTGCGCGAGCACTTCTTCGGCGCCGATCCGCGTTTGCTGGAGATGGCGGCCCACCTGAGCGATGAGCAGGTGTCGCGCCTCCGCCGCGGCGGCCACGATCCGGTGAAGGTCTACGCGGCGTTCAAGGCGGCGGTCGAGAGCACCGACGCGCCCACGGTGATCCTGGCCAAGACCATCAAGGGTTATGGGCTGGGCGAGGCGGGCGAGGGCCGCAACATCACGCATCAGCAGAAGAAGCTCAACGAGGACGAACTCCGCGAGTTCCGCGACCGCTTCGGGATTCCCATCTCCGACGAGGAGATCGGCAAGGCGCCGCTGTATCGCCCGCCGCAAGATAGCCCGGAGATGCAGTATCTGCGGCAACGACGCGAGGCCCTGGGCGGGGTGTTGCCCAGCCGGCGTTCGCCCAGTGCCAAGCTGTCGCCGCCCAAGTGGGAAGATTACGCCGAGTTCTTCGCCGGCAGCGAAGGGCGCGAAGTCTCCACGACCATGGCCTTCGTGCGGCTCCTGTCGCGGCTGATGCGCGACGATTCGGTGGGCAAGTACGTCGTGCCGATCGTGCCCGACGAGTCGCGCACCTTCGGCATGGAAGCCTTCTTCCGGCAGTTCGGCATCTATTCGCACGTCGGCCAGCTCTACGAGCCGGTCGACTCGGACACGGTGCTCTACTATCGCGAGGCGACCGACGGCCAGATCCTCGAAGAGGGTATCACCGAGGCCGGCTCGATGTCCTCGTTCATCGCCGCGGGCACGGCCCACTCCAGCCACGGGATCAACATGATCCCCTTCTTCATCTATTACTCGATGTTCGGCCTGCAACGGATTGGCGACCTGATCTGGGCCGCCGGTGACATGCGCTGCCGCGGGTTCCTGATGGGCGGCACGGCGGGGCGCACCACGCTGGCCGGCGAAGGCCTGCAACACCAGGACGGCAACAGCCACCTGTTCGCCCTGGCCTATCCCAACCTGCTGGCTTACGATCCCTGCTACGCTTACGAGACCTCGGTGATCGTGCTGGACGGCATCCGCCGCATGTACTACGAAGAGGAAGACATCTTCTATTACATCACGCTGATGAACGAGAACTACGAGATGCCGATCCTGCCCCTCGGTTCCACCGAAGGCATCTGCCGCGGCATGTACAAGCTCTCCACGCGCGATCTGGGCCCCAAGAAGCCCAAGGTGCAATTGCTGGGCAGCGGGGCCATTTTGCGCGAGTCGCTCCGCGCCCAGGAGATCCTGGAGTCGCAATTCGGGGTGGGCAGCAACGTGTACAGCGTTACCAGCTACAAGGCCCTGCTGTACGACGGGCGCGACTGCCAGCGATGGAACCGCCTGCATCCCCAGGAAAAGCCGCGCACCGCCTATGCCCAGCAGGTCATGCAGGGTGAGACCGGACCGGTCGTGGCCGCCTGCGACTACGTCACTTCGGTGCCGCTGTCCATCAGCCCGTGGGTGCCGGGGCCCTATGTGGCCCTGGGGACCGATGGTTTTGGGCGCAGCGAAGCGCGCAAGGAACTGCGGCGGTTCTTCGAAGTCGACGCCGAGAACATCGCCCTGGCGGCCCTCTGCGAGCTGGCCGCGCAAGACAAGTATCCCAAGTCCAAATTGGCGTCCGCCATCCAGAAGCTGGGCCTGGACCCGGACAAGCCGAACCCCGTGACCGTGTAGGGCCGGCGCGCTCGCCTGCCGACGAATGCTCACAGCCAACCGACAACCGCTAGACGACAACTCCTTTCATGACCACCGAATTCAAGCTACCGGAACTGGGCGAGAACATCCACAGCGGCGACGTGGTGAAGGTGCTGGTCCGCGAGGGACAGCAAATTGCGGCCGGCCAAGGCCTGGTGGAACTCGAGACCGACAAGGCCGTGATCGAGATCCCCAGTCCTCAAGCCGGCAAAGTCGTTAAGCTCCACGTGCAGAAGGGGGACACGGTCAAGGTCGGCCAGCCGTTGGTGTCGATCGAGGCTGCGGCCGGAGCCAAGCCCGCCGCCAGCGCCCCGCCGCCGCAGAAGCCGGCTTAGCCCACCGCGGCGCCGGCCGCGCCCAGCGCGCCGCCGTCCGCGCCGCCCAACGCCCCTGAGCCCTCCGGACCGATTCCCGCGGGACCGGCCGTGCGCCGCGAAGCGCGCCAACGAGGGATCGATCTGAACCAGGTGCGGGGCAGCGGCGCACACGGCCGCATCACCATGGAGGACCTGCAGACGGTGGCAACGGCCTCCACGGCTCCGGCCGCAACCGCTCGCACAGCGCCGCCGGCCGCGCGGTTCGAGCCCGTCGTGCCCGCCGGCGAGCCGGGCCAGGACAATTGGGGCCCGGTGCGCCGCGAGAAACTCACGCAGATCCGCCGCACGATCGCGGCCCACATGGTCAGGTCGGCATCGGTCATCCCTCACGTCACCAACTTCGACGACGCCGACATCACCGACCTGGAACAGTTTCGCAAGAGCGTGCCGCCGGGCTGGCTGGGCGCGAACCTCAAGCTGACCACGATGCCTTTTGTCCTGAAGGCCGTGGCCACGGCCCTGCGGCGTCATCCGATGCTGAACTCGACGCTGGACGAGGAAAACGGCCAGATTGTCTACAAGCAGTATGTCAATCTGGGCGTGGCGGTAGATACCCCGCGCGGCCTGGTGGTGCCGGTGCTCCGCGACGTGGACCGGATGAGCATTCCCGAGTTGGCTCGCGCCTTGCTCACCCTGGCCGATCGCGCGCGCGGGGCCCAGTTCGCCGTCGACGAGCTGCGCGGCGGCAGCTTCACCATCAGCAATCTGGGCGCGGTGGGCGGCACCTACAGCACGCCGATCATCAACCACCCGGAGGTGGCCGTGCTGCTGCTGGGTCGCTCGCGCTGGATGCCGGTGGTGCGCGATAGCGAGATCCAGAAGCGGCTGATGATGCCCTTGAGCTTGTCGTACGATCACCGCCTGGTGGATGGCGCGGCCGCGGCGCGATTCCTGAACGAAGTGATCGACTACCTGCAGTCCCCTGGCAAGTTGCTCTTCGTATGAGGTTTTGGGGAGCGGGTCTTGGGTCTTAGACTTAGGTCTTAGGATTTCGATTCCAAGCCCGTCCCCAACGCCAAGCTGATCCCAAGACCTAAGCCCCAAGTCCCAACCGCAATGCAAACCCAACTGGTCGTTATCGGTGCAGGCCCCGGCGGATATGCCGCAGCATTCATGGCCTCGGACCTCGGCATGAAGGTGACCCTGGTCGATCTGGAGCGGAGCCTGGGCGGCGTGTGCCTGCTGCGCGGCTGCATCCCCTCCAAGGCCCTGCTGCACGTGGCCCGAGTTATGGCCGAGGCCCAGCATCTGGCCGACTGGGGCGTCAGTTTCGCCGCGCCGCAGATCGACCTGGCCGCCGTGCGCGCGCGCAAGGAGAAGGTGATCGCCACGCTGACCGGCGGGCTGAAGCAGATCGCCAAGAAGCGCAACGTGGAGGTCATCCAGGCATGGGCCCGTTTCGAGGACTCGCAGACCTTGCGTCTGGATTCGGTCGGCGGCCAGCCGGTGGCTGACCCTCGGCTCCAGTTCGAGCACTGCATCGTGGCCACCGGTTCCAGTCCCACGCGTCTGCCGGCCTTCAATCTGCCCACGTCCCGGATCATGGACAGCACCGGGGCCCTGGAACTGGCCGACGTGCCCAAGTCGCTGTTGATCGTCGGCGGCGGCTACATCGGTCTGGAGATGGGCAGCGTCTATGCGGCCCTGGGCAGCCGGGTGAGCGTGGTGGAACTGACCGATGGGCTGTTGCCCGGCGCCGACCGCGACCTGGTCAAGCCGCTGCACGCCCGACTGGAAAAGACCTTTGCCGGGATCTGGTTGAACACGAAGGTCGTGTCCTTGGCGGACAAGAAGGATGCCATCGAAGTCACCTTCGACGGCGCCGCACCGGAGAAGACGCAGCGTTTCGACCGCGTGCTGTTGTCGATCGGCCGCCGTCCGAACAGCGCGGATCTGGGCCTGGAGAAGACCAAGGTCCAGGTGGATAAGCGGGGCTTCATCACGGTGGACGATCGCGCGCGCACGGCCGATCCCAAGATCCTGGCGATTGGCGATGTGGCCGGTGAGCCGATGCTGGCCCACAAGGCGGCCCACCAGGCCAAGGCGGCCGTGGAGGCCTTGGCCGGACATCCGGTGGCGTTCCATCCGCGCGCGATCCCGGCCGTCGTGTTCACCGATCCCGAGGTGGCCTGGGCCGGCCTGACGCAAACGGAAGCGGCCCGGCAAAACCGCCCGGTGGAAGTAGCCCAATTCCCCTGGGCGGCCTGCGGCCGAGCGCAGGCGGTCGGTCGGACCGAGGGGTTGACCAAGTGGTTGATCGATCCGGCCACGCAGCGCGTGGTCGGCTGCGGGATCGTCGGGCCGGGGGCCGGTGACCTGATCAGCGAGGCCGTGCTGGCCATCGAGATGGGCGCCCACGTACGCGACCTGACCGAGGCCGTCCATCCGCACCCGACCCTGAGCGAGACGCTCGGCGCCGCGGCCGAGGTGCATTTGGGCCTGGCCACTGACCTCTATCGGCCACGCCGCGACCGCTCCAAGGCCTAACGAGAACTCTGCAGCCGCTTGTTCCACTCTCCCAGCACGGGCAACTGCCACGCGCGTCCATTGCTGGCCGAGATGTTGAAGTCCTTTTCCTGCGACGGCAGGTCGAAGACCCACACCGCGGCCAAGGGTACGGCCAATCGGTCCAGTTCCGCCAGAAAGGCCTGCAGGGCGGGGCGCGCCTCGGCAGAATCCGGGGCGTTGACTTGGAACTCGCCCACGAACAGAGGCTTCCCCAATTGCCGAGCCGCTGCCGTCACCTGTTCCACGCGATTCAAGGCCTTTTCATAACAGTGTACGCTGATCAGGTCGATCGGCTCAGGCGTGCAGAGGGTCAGCATTTCGGCGAACTGTTCGGGCGTATCCGGCTTCCAACTTCGCTCGCTACGGTTGTGCCAGGCCCAATCGCGGAGGATCGAGTTGCCCGTGCCGATCAGACGATGGGCGTCGTACTTGCGGACTTCGCGCGCAAATTCCCGCCAGGCGACCACCAGCATCTCGGAGGTCAGGTCATCTTGTTCCGTGCGTTGTGCGGCGGTGCCCAGCTTGGGCCAGACGGCCGGCCGATGCTCGGCGGCGTTGGGCAGATCGGCGGCCAGGTTGTATTCGTTGCCGAACTCCCAGGCCCAGATGGCCGGCGAGTCCTTGTAGCGCGTGACGACTTCCTGCACGTACTGCCGCATGAAGGCGTGCGTCTTGCTCTGGGGATTGCCCCATTGATTGCAGGGTTCGCCCACCAGGTCCGGGACGCAGGGATGGTGCCAGAAGAGCGACGGGATCAGCCCCAGGCCGCGCCGCTCCGCACAGCGAACCACACCGTCCAGCAGCCGGAAGTACTCGGCCCGATCCTCCTGGTACAATCGCATGTCGCGCGGCCAGAAACCACAGGCACAGAAACGCGCGAAAGGGATGCCATGTTCCGCCAGGGTCTGAAAGCCAGCCTCATACGACGTGTCGGCCGGCTTGTACAGGCACCGCAAAAAGCAACTGAAGTAGTTTATGCCCAGGCCGCGGTAAGGCCGCCCCTCGCGGAGCACGGCCCCGCCCGGCCCCAGCGTCAGGCCGGGCAGCGGCGCGGCATGGCTCGCATCCGCGGCGACGAAAGTCAAGCTGGCTACGAGAATTAGAGTCCTGTGCATGAGCCGTTCCCCTGTCCAGTGCGGTGCCCTTTGACCTGCCGTGTCATCAAGGTTAGGTGCCGGGCACGCCATTGGCAAGCCCTGCGATCCGGCAGCCCCCAGCCGGCCCGGCGGG
>CALARR010000060.1 GCA_937889015.1 uncultured Planctomycetales bacterium
TTCGGGCGGCGATGTAGTCATGCAAATCCTGGATGTAGAAACGCGGCTGCGCAGTCTGCCAGCGGTCTTGCACGAACCTTTCCACCAGATCGCCGATGTTGGCTTGGACACGCGATAGCTCTGCGGCTTGACTCATGGTGCGAACCTCAGTGGTCGGATCAATCCCTCAGAAATTGGCGAACAGGACTTGCCGAAAGACGCCTTGCCACCGTACTGGCGATAGGTTGTCGTGGGCGCTGCGGTCACTCGGCGTCTCTCCGTCGCCAATACCGCGCCTCTTTGGGAACGCCGTCATCGGTCAGTTCGCGGTACTTGAACGTGACCGTCTGGCCCTTCCTGAATTGCTTGCCTTCGACCCAATACGGAGTGTCGATGCCGGGGTTGTTGATGGCCCAATCGCGGGCCATTGGGTCGGCGAATTCCCGCTCGGTGTCGGTGAGGCCCGCCAGTTCCAATCGTTTGCCTTGGTAGTCCACGATCAGGGCACCGATCCTGCCCAAGAGCCGGCTGCCTTTGGCAGTCTCACGTCCGCTGGTGAAGCCCACCACGCGGGCTTCGGCGTCCTGGAATGGCTTGTACTTGAGAATGGACCTGTGGCGTTTCGGCGTCCAAATGGCGTCGGGATTGCGAATGACCACGCCTTCGCCGCCCTGGTCCAGGACTCGTCCCAGGTACGCTTCCACCTGGTCGCCGGCCGCATCGGGAACGTCGATCAACTTCGTCTGCGGATGGAGGTAGCAGACCGAGGCGTCGGTATTCTCCAAGGCCGTATTGAGGACGGCCAATTCCTTGCCGAAGGGCTGTCCGGGTTGCAGGAAGCGGAAGTCGTCGCCAAGGCAGCGCTTCGGATGGGGCACGCCCTCGAATCGCTCGCCTCGGGAATTGAGCCGCTGTCTGATCCACGCCTCGATGGTCAGATAATCGACGTTGCAGACCATGTTGGCGTTCTTGATCTGCCCGGTGCCGAAGACGCATCCGAGTGGCGGGCTGGAGTAGACGGCGAAGACGATCTTGTCGAAGCGGTCGTCGGGTGTGTCGCCGCCGCAGATCGACCGGCCGAGTTGGAACTTGCCCCGTCCCGCCCACAATTCGCCATCCAAGGGACAGCAGGGAAGCTGATTGAGCCACCAGTCCGGGGCCATGATCGGATTGCCGTAGCGGCTCCACAGCCCGGTCGCTACGGGCTTGATCTTCGCCTTCCTCTGACCCGTCTTGGGGTCGATGATCGAGGCCCAGGGCACCTCCTCGGTGGGCAGGCCACGGGTCACGCCGCCGTCCCAAAAACAGCGGGTGCCATCTAGCTTCTCCGACACAAACCAGCCCGCCACGTTATGCTTGCGCGGGTCGTATTGATCGGCCAGTTGCAGAAATTCGCGTCGCGCCATCAGTAACACCTGTCCGAAAGCCGGGATCGGAGGAGCACTTCCACGTCGGCTGTCCGCCGCGTGCGGACCCGTCGCTCGACTGCCACGGGCCGGCTGTAGACCGTCAGGCCGGGCCAGCACGCGGCCCGCTCCAACCAATCAGCCGGAATAAAGTCAACGACGCGCATGTACGTGTCACCTCCAAAGCTGCGTTAGTCTCTCCGCTGGGAGATCGTAAATCCGGGCGACTTCTGGAGTGCCGCCGCGAGTTTTTCTTCCAAATACGAGCGGGGGTCTAAAGCCCACAGTTCATTCCAGGGCCTTGGGACGGTGATGGCGTGGCCGCCGTTGGCCTCGAACCGCTCAATGTTCTCGCCGTAGTCGTCGATCAGCAGGGAGTCGGGACGAGCGAAAAGGTGCTTCCGGGGCGTGATGGCGTACTGCCGGTGCATCCACTCGGGAAAGTGGTCGTGAATCCACTCCAGCTTTCCCGCCAGGCAGTCGGGGTCTTTCGTCGGCGAGGTGGCGATGCAGACGTTTTCGCGGCCAACGGCTTGCGCGCAGGCGTCCAAGAGCCAAGGGAAGAAGTCGGACTCCGGCACCTTGACCCAGACGGATCGCGGGATCGACGCCCAGAGCGTGGCCGGGGTGTATCGCGGCCCACCCAACATGGCGTTGGCGGCATCCGAGATATTGAAGCCATGCGCACGCGGATAGCGCGCATAGTCGCTCGGGCCGATGTTGCCGCCGACCGAGTGCAGCACAAACGGTGCCAGCGTGTTGCACACGTCGTCCAAGTCCAGGAAGATGCGCCGGATCATTCGTTGCGCAGGGCCTCCAGCTTGCGCTGCACGCGGGCGTCAATTTGCTTGGCCATCCGTTGCACGGCCATGCGGGATTTGCCAATGGCGGCCCCAATCTCAACGAGCGTGTGGCCCGCTTCCCGCATGGCAACAAGCGTCCGTTCGTCTTCACCGGCGCAACACGAGTCGATCAGATCGCGGATTTCCTGTTCCTCTTGGTAGGAGGGAACCTCGAACCGCTCGGGGATGACGTTGCAGACCTCGGGTGCTTCAAGCTCTTGACCATTCGCACGGGCGCGATACTTGGAACGAGCAGGCAGCCGGATGGTGTGTTCTGCGTCAACCAATTCTCCAAGTTCACGATTGATCCACATGCCAATGAAATCAGTTGGCGCAACGGGATCAGTGTTGCGCGGCCCCTCGCCGCGGGCCATCTTGTTGACCGCTTTGACCAGGCCGACGCATCCGGCGCTGACCAAATCATCGCGGAGATGTGCAATACTCGGGAACGAGCGGATGAAGGCTTCCACCTTCGAGAGGACCAACGGCATGTTGCCGCTAATCATGGTCTCTCGGGCCTTCTTGTCGCCGGCCGCAACGCGCGGGTGCAAGTCGGCGTTCTTCTCAGCCGTCCATGTCTCGCTGTTGGTCGCACGGTGCAGACCGGCAACTAGCTTTTCGTTGTACTGGTTACTCACGGGTGCGCTCTCCAACGGGGTCAATCCGCCAGGCACAGCGGGTGTAGAACTGGTGGGCCTCGCAGGCGAGGCGGGAGTAGTCGTAGACCGACCCCTTGGGGTCGCAGATGCGGCCGTGGTCGTAGGCGACGACATGGCCGAAGCGCGCGCCGCGGCCGTCAATCACGCCGCGACTCGCCCGGATCGTCTCCTCGAACCGCCGCCAGTTGTTGTCCGCATAGAGCACCGTCTTGTGCGGCCCACCTTCCGTGGGTTGCAGGACGGGGAACAGTTCCACCGGCGTGGCGGCGAAGCCGCGGGCCAGGGCGACTTGGATTGGCTCTTGGATGTGGAAGCACCGCCGGCACAGCGGCTCGGACAGATTGGGGAAGACGATCTCGCTGCCGTCGTGGCCGATGGCCGCGAGCAGTTCGGCGACGGGCATATCCAAGGCCATTGCGAAGGCCAGAGGCATACACATCCACGGTTCGGGACGTTGTTGTAGTTCCATAGGCGCAGGGTTTCTCCGCAGTTGGCGGTTCTTAGCGGGTTGAAGAGAGACGACGGGCTACCAGCCTTCGCGGTCTAGCTCGTCCAGCAGGGCGTCGATGTCAGGAACCTGACCCCACGACGCCTTCCAGTAGTTGCGCCAGTTGGGCGGCGCGAACAGCTTGTCGTATTCTTCTTGTGTGGCGGCAGTGAGTATCCAGATGCCGATGCCGAAGGCTTCCCACACGGGCCATTTCAGCTTTTGCGCCTTGGTGAAGCTGTAGTTCTTTCCCGGCCGCTTCACGTCGATCCATCGCTGGCCCCACTTGGGATGTGCGATGAACAGGTCGGGTACGCCCATCTGGAAGGCGTTGCCGATCATCCGCTCGACGTGCCAGCCTCGAATCTTGAGGTAGGCAATCAGCGCTTGCTGGATGTACCACTCTTGGCTGTGCTTTGGCCGGCGGATGTCACCCACTACTTCATCATCTCCGGCGCTCTGATCTTGACCTGCGTGGCTCCCGATTTCTTTTCCGCCCAGTTGTTCATCCCCTCGCACCAGTCCATGCCGATCAGCGGCACGTAGGGGCGGAAATGCTCGACGGAATCCCGGACCACCTCCGTGACGCTCGAAACCGTGTCCGGCCGGGTGACGCACATGATCTCGTCGTGGATATTCATGGGGGCGACGTGCCAGTCATGGACGCCCACTGGCTGCAAGTCCCAAATCTTGCGCTGGACGTGCTTCGTGATTTCAGCGCCGGGCGACTGGATTTCGTGGTTTGCCGCCGCCCGCATGTTGGCCGCCTGCATCGAGAACGCCGCGCCGTAGAGGGCCGAGGAGACGGCACCGCCGGCCGTCTGCACGCGGTCGCGGCGGACGACCTTGACTTTGCAGTCCTTCCAGTGCTTTGGCGTGTTGCGGGCCAAGTCGAAGATCGCGCGGGCAATGCGGTTCTCCAACGTGAAGTAGCGGCGGAATCCCAGCATGGTCTCGGCGTAGTCGGCGGGGTCTTTCCAGACCACCTTCGTGCCGATGCCGGCCGGCTGGGTCATGGAGCAGAACGAATCGGCGACCCGCTTGCGCCATCGCTTGACGCCCACGAACCGGCTACCGAAGTTCTCGATGGCCGACTTGGCGACCTCTTCGCTGATGCCCAAACGGTTGACCAGCGTGCTATGGTCGCCGCCGTAGAGCATCGTGCCGAAGAAGCCCTGCTTGCCCTTCGTGTACATATCGTTGGTCGTGCTGCCGTCGCTCGACTTGACCTCTTCGTAAGTCGTGCCGGGGAAGATCGCCATGCCGAACAGGGCGTGAATCTTCCGGCCAGCAATCAACTCGGCGCGTAGTGCCTCGTCGTTGCACACGGCGTCGGCGATTGTCACCTCGAAGGAACTGAAGTCGCCGCCGCAGAGCAGATACCCGTTCCAGGCCAAGGGGAACGTCTGCCGGACTTCCTTGGTGTGCTTGATGCCCTGGGCATTCAGGCCATCCGCCCCGGCCATGCGGGACGAGAGGGCACCAATTACGACAAACGAGGCATGGAACTTGCCGGCCAAGAGCAACTTATCGTATAGCTCGATTTCCTTGGCAGCGAACTTGACGCCGAGGATCTCCTTGGCACGGACGCCGGCCGGATGCCGGCCTACCTTCAGG
>CALARR010000061.1 GCA_937889015.1 uncultured Planctomycetales bacterium
GGGCATCAAGACAGACGGGATACTCGGAGAGGATTGGGGGTACTATATTCCCGTGCAGAACGAGGGATTCAAGCTTGCCATATGCTGCGGACATCAGAACGGCGATGATGACGAGTTCTTGTGCTTCACTGATCCGGCTAGTCCAGTCGTGAAGAAGTTGTTCAAGACGATTGATGCTACTGCACAGCTATCTCGACTTACCGAGGCATTGCAGCAGGTTCTTTCTTCAGACCCGGAAATCAGAGACATTGTATGGACAGAGCCGC
Source organism: uncultured Planctomycetales bacterium (assembly GCA_937889015.1). GTDB lineage: Bacteria > Planctomycetota > Planctomycetia > Pirellulales > Thermoguttaceae > CALARR01. Next base: position 267 of record CALARR010000061.1, read on the forward strand.
GATGAAATCACCGAACAAACCAGCTGCAGACAACGCCGGGATCTCGCCTCAGTTGGCAATCGGACCCAATTGGCCTGCCCGCGGTGAGCCAGAGTGTTTGGGCGCAACCGTGCAAAACGCTCCAAGGTCTTGTTCGCGGTGCAAGGTCAATTCTGGCACTCTATCACCGCTTCCCAAAGTGCTTCGCGTTGCCATGCGGCCGGCCAATCTCGTTCTTCCAGTGTTCCGTTCAACCGATGTCTTTTGCCCTAGGTGCCATCGGGCCATGATGACGCCTACGATTGTGCTGCTCCTGATAGCGATTGGGGGTGCTTCTGATTACCCCGCTTCGCTTGCTGGGCATCATCAAGTAGTCTGGCCCCTAACCCAACCGCTGCAGTGGATGAACCCGCGAGCGTCGAGAGTCGAATCATGCCTCGTGCATCCTGCCTCACACGCGGCTCGCCACGGAGCGGCAGCGCTCGCCCCAGCGTTCGTCCCATGTACCCATACGTTTCGCGACGCACCGTGAAAAGCGGCCGTCTTTCGGAGGCAGAGCGGGAAGTCTCGGCGGCCGTACGAACCCGTCACTCGCGTTGCCTGTGCGACTCCTAGCGGCGAGCAACCCGGTCCGGCGGCGGGGTGATGTCGACCAGGTGCCGCTGCGAGGCTTTCTGGGCTCGGCAGTCCTCGGCGGCGCAACGGCACGTGCGGCGCAGATGCCACCAGCCCCAGGCCACGTAAGCCAGGTAGCAAAATGCTGCGCCGACAATCGCCAGGACGATCAGGTCCTGCCAGGTGTTCATGCCCATCCCAGCCATGAGGTGACTTGATACGTGACCAGCGCCGCCACATAGGCCAGCCCGGTCATGTAGGCAAAGGTGAAGGCGGGCCAGCGCCAACTGTTCGTCTCGCGACGGATTACGGCCAGCGTGGCCGCACACTGGGCGCACAGTGCGAAGAAGACCAGAATCGACAGCGCCACGGGGATGCCGAACAGCGGCCGGTCGGTGCCTTCCCAGGTGGCCTGCTGCAGCTTGTCCTGCAAGCGCGCCTCGGCTTCTTCCTTCGCGCCCTCGCCGGCCGGGTCGTCCCCGGCGTTGAAGATCACGCCCAAGGTAGCGACCACCACTTCGCGCGCGGGAAAAGAGGCGACCACGGCGCAGCCAATGCGCCAGTCCCAGCCGAGTGGGCGAACGACGGGCTCGATCCATTGGCCGATCCGGCCGAGGATGCTCTGCCGTTGTTGCTGTTCGACCCATTGCCGCTGCAAGTGGTCCAACTCCTGCTGCAACTCGGTCTGGCGCGGCGAGCCGGCTGCGACCGTCTGCAACTCCTGCTCGACGACAACCTGGCGCGCACGCAGCGGAGCCAGGCTCTGCGGATCGTGGGGATAGTAGACAGCCGCCCAGACCAGCACCGAGACGGCAAGGATCAGCGTCCCGGCGCAGCGGAGGAAGATCAACGCGCGCTCCACCACCCGATACACGGCAGTCCGGAGCGAGGGAAGCTTGTAGCTGGGCAGTTCCAGCAGGAACGGCGGCGATGCCCCGCGGAACAAGGTGCGTTTGAAGAGCAAGGCCATCGTGACCGCCGCCACGATTCCCAGCAGATACAGCCCGGCCAGGGTCAGCCCCTGCAGACTCAGCAGCCCGCCCAGGTAGCCGCGCGAGGGAATGAAGGCCGCAATCAGCAGGGCATAGACGGGCAGCCGGGCAGAGCAGGTCAAAAGGGGTGAAACGAGGATCGTCGTCAGGCGATCGCGCTCGTTCTCGACCACGCGCGCGGCCATGACGCCGGGAATGGCACAAGCGAACGAGGAGAGCATCGGCAGGAACGACTTGCCGCTGAGCCCCACGCGCGACATGAGCTTGTCCATCAAGTAGGCCGCGCGCGCCAGATAGCCGCAGTCTTCCAGGATGGCGATGAAAAAGAAGAGGATCGCGATCTGGGGCAGGAAGATGAACACCCCGCCCACGCCGTGGATGATCCCGTCCACCAACAGGCTCCGCAGGGCGCCTTCCGCCATGCGCGCTTCGACCTGCCCGGCGCACCAGTGCACTCCCTGATCGATGAGGTCCATGGCCGGCTCGGCCCACACGAACACGGCCTGGAACACGACCAGCATCACCAGGACCAGGATCGCCGTCCCCCACACGCGATGGGTCAGAAGCTGATCGAGCTTGTCGGTGCGCGTGGCGCGTCGCGGTCCGCTGTTGCGCGCCGTGTCGGTGTACACGCGCCGTGACCATTCGTGCCGCGCCGCGAGCTCCGCCTGGCGCAGATCCGTTCCGGCCTGACCCAAACGATCGCGCGCCGCCGCCAGGGCGTCGCGCAGGCCGACCGGCGAGTCCGACAAGACGGCGCGCTCCAGGTAGCCATCGACATCCAGCAGCAGTCGCTGGGCGAGGAAAGCAGCGCGCGCCGGTCCCAGCGCATCGGCGGCCGGCAACAACGCACTCAGATTCCGGCATTCGTCGCGGATGGCCTCAGGCAAGGGGCTGCCGGGCACGGCGGGCGAGTTGCTCGCCAGGCGCTCCAGCGCCTTCTTGAGTTCCGAGATGCCCAGCCGCTTGTGAGCCTGCGTGGCAACCACCGGAACGCCCAGGGCCTTCTCCAGGCGTGGCACGTCGATTGCGATGCCCTGGCAGGCCGCCACGTCGAGCATGTTCAAGGCCACGACGGTGGGCAGACCGAGTTCCAGGACCTGGCTCAAAAGGTACAGATTGCGCTGCAGGTTCGAGGCATCGACCACGCACACAACCAGGTCGACGGGCGCCATGCCCGGTTCATTCCCCACGAGCACGTCCACCGCCACCATCTCATCGCGCGAACGCGCGGCCAGGCTGTACAGCCCGGGCAAATCCACCAGCTCGTATCGCTGGCCGTCGCTTTCCAACCGGCCGGTCTTCTTCTCCACCGTCACGCCCGGATAGTTGCCCACATGCTGATAGATCCCCGCCAGGGCGGAAAAGAGCGTGGACTTGCCCGTGTTCGGGTTGCCGATCAGAGCGACGGTCCAGGTGCGTGGAAGAAGCGACATGATGTGGGCCGCGGACCGCCCGATGTTCTCTGGAAAAGCGGCAAAGGTGCATCAGCACCGCAGGCCGGCGGGAAAGACCAGGACGTCGAGCAAGTCATCGGCGCGGAAGCAGACCTTGTTCCCAGCCAGGCGGAAGATGCAGGGATTGCCGGGCCGGAACATCTCAATTTCGGTGCCATCGTGAAGACCGAACTCGCGCAGCCGATGGACATGCTCGGCACGGCCGGTGATGTGGGCGATTTGGCCGGACTGGCCGGCCGTCAGGCGACGAAGGGGAATGGGGGCGTTCACAGGGGTGTTGGCAACCGCGGGGCCTGTTCGTGAAGTGAGAATCATTCTCATTATCGCCTTGATTCTAAACTCTACTTCACGCCAATGCAAGAGGTTCACCCGAAAACCCCGCGGACGCCGAAACGCCGGCCAAGCAGGCCACGCTCCCGCTCGCCACCACACCACTCGACGGCGGGGGCCGACTACGCCCCACCCAACCAACGCCGCACGGCGCTGAACGCGCGGCCGGCCATTCTCCCGCTCAGCAACTCTTCGGTCACGGTGCTCTTCTCGGTCGAGAAGTTGAGCCACACCGCCTCGATGTAAGGTTTCGAGCTCTTGGCCAGCGTCGCGTACAGGCCCTGGGTGGCAATCTCTGTCAGGGCCGCGCGGTAGTGCTCCAGCACGTGGCGATCGACCAAGGCCCCCACGGCACGCGCCCCGGACAGGGCCCCAGTGCCGAGGTTGCCGATCTTGTCCAGGGAATAAAGAGTCATGACGCTGGAGACGGCCAGGGGATTGACGCCCTGGCTGGTGGCCACCTGGTGGATTTCCTCCCACAGGCGGCGAACCTCCGCCTGCGGCAAGACGGCGGTCGGATCAAGATGGGCCACGGCGGCGCGTGTGTCGTCGATGGTCTGCTTGAGCCCTTCCAGCGAAATCGGCGGCGTGTTGAAGGCCGTGGAGGCCGTGCTCGCGGTTTCGGCCACCGCCGAAAGCAGATCGTCGACGTGGTCGATCGTCGAAGCCTGGTCGATTACGCCCTGTTGCTTCAGTTCTCCCGCCAATTCCTGGAGGTACGCGCGCGAACCGTGGGCCACGTCGCTCATCACCGCCAGTACCAGCAAAGGCGAGAGGTGCAGCGTGGCGATGCCCGCCAGGTCGATAAAGTTGCCCACCGCCTTGCGCGCCACGAAATTCTCGATCGGCGGGGCCCCTGAGGTGTCGCTCTGTCGGCAAACACCGCCCACATCTTCGGCCATGAAATCCAGCATCTGCTGGACCATCACCGTATACGTCTTCGAGGAGCGAAAGCTCTGGGGAACCAATAGCGACGCCGACTCGCGCAAGGCCCCCCCCACTATGCCGGTGGCCGATCGCAGGGTGCGCTCGGGCAGCGACAGGCTGAAGAGAAGATACTCGCGGACTCGGACAAAACCAGGATCCGCGTCCGGCGACGGCGCGTCTGGCGAAGGCTGAGACATGCGGCGATCCTCGCGCAAGGCGGGCCTACGACTTGGGCGCAGAATTGGGTTTCGTGCCGCCCTTGGCACCGGTCCCGGAGTCATTTGCCCCGGCCTTCTCTGCCGGCCGCCCAGGCTTGCCGGCGTCATTGGCGCCCGAGGGTTGGGCCGGTTTCAAGACCTCATCCTCCGGCCCGGGCATGGCCGGAAAGGCCGAGCCAGGCTGAATGGCGCGAGAATTGGTGCGACGCCCGTTCTCATCCGGCTTGACCGTCTGCTGGTAAGTGTGCGAAACGCCCGGCAGCCGGATCTTGAAAAAATTGAATTGCGGCCCGCCAAAGTAGTTCAGCAGGTAATAAGCCACCAGGGGACCCAACAGGCCGCCGGCCAAAAGCCCCAGCAAATTGCGCAGGCCGGCGAAGCTGCTTTCCTGGCGTCGATAGGGACGCGCAATGGGCGGAAAACCTCCGCCCACTTCTCCACCTGTGCCATCACCCGCAAACAAGGAGGCATCGACCGCCCCATCTCCTGTCAGCGAATGGTCCGGCGCTGCGTGCTCGACTGCTGGCGCAGGGGCGTCCGCCGTTTCTTGTTCGGCCGCAGGTGCAGTGGCCGACACCGACTCTTGCTCACCAATCGGCAGCCAAGACGGGGACAACGTGGGAACGTACGGCACGGTGTCTTCCATCGCCGGCGTCGCTGACGCCTCCGCGCCGACCAGCGGCGGCGGCGGCGGCGCCACGGGCGGCGCAACCGGAGGCGTCACAATCGGCGGCGGTTCCGGTGCAAGCGGCGGCAAGCCCGAGGCCAATAAGGCTCCTTCTCCGGGCAACGCCTCGCTGATCTGCGGCCCGACCGGGGACGGCGGACCGCCGTCCAAAGGCTCATCAGGCGGCGAGCCCATCGTGATCGTCGCTTGGTCTGCCGGGGCCACCGCGTCGGCAGGCACGCCCGGCAGCGTCTCGGTCACAGCCGGCCCCGCGCACGACGCGTCGTCGGCTTCGGCCGGCGGTTGCACCACCACGGGCACCGGGACGGCCACCGTCCGCGCCAAGGCTTCACCAGGCAGAAACGCCCCTTGGCAAATCGGACACTGCAGTTGGACAGCCGGATCGAGGCCATCTGGAAGGCTGAGCGGTTGATCGCACTTCGGACACTTGCACAACAGGGCCATACTACCTCCAGGCCGTCGCTCTTGTTGATCGCTACATGGTTGATGACCCCGGCCGACCAACAACAGGTCGAGAAAACCGGGACTCCGATGCTCGCCCTCGGTCCATTCACCCTGCAGGACCCAATCGAACCGGTCCCAAGACGGTCAGGCGACTCGATTCCTCCCGGCCCGCCACAGCCTGGCTGTGGCGATTCCGGGATCGTTCCTGGACCGCTCAGGTTTTCAGTCTACCAGTCCTTTGGCCCGAGTAGAACAGACGACTGCCGTGTTGTCCGACCGCCGCCGCACTACTGGGGGGGGCACTGAAACCTGTACAACGGGCCGAGCTTCGATCGCAGGTACTGCATCAAAGGCGCGTGCGACAGGGGTTCGCCCGTGACCTTCTCGATCAGTGCCGGCGCAGAGAACCGCTGCCCGTGCTGATGGACGTTCTGACGCAGCCAGTCGCGCAGAGGCTGGAACTGGCCGTCGGCGATCGGCCGCTCCAATCCGCCAAGGTCCTTTTCGGCCCGGGCAAACAACTGCGCCGCGCACAGGTTGCCCAAGGCGTAGGTGGGGAAGTAGCCGAACAGGCCAGCGCTCCAGTGGATGTCTTGCAGGACCCCATCGGCATCGCGGTCGGGTTGCACGCCCAGGTACTTGCGGTACTGCTCGCACCAGGCCAGGGGCAGATCGGCAACCGGCAGTTCGCCGGACAGCAAGGCGATCTCCAACTGAAAGCGGATCAGGATGTGCAGGTTGTAGGTCGCTTCATCGGCCTCGACGCGGATCAGCGAAGGGCGGACCTCGTTCACGGCGAAATGGAACTCGTCCTCCGACACTCCCCCCAATGCCTCGGGAAAGGCCTGCTGCGCCTCGGGATAGAAGTACTCCCAGAAGGCCCGACTGCGGCCCACGAAATTCTCCCACAAACGCGATTGCGATTCGTGGATCCCCAGCGATACGGCCTGCCCCAGGGGCAATCCGAAATGTTCGCTGGGCAGGCCCTGCTCATAGATCCCATGCCCCGCCTCGTGCAGAATGCCAAAAAACGACTCGTTGAAATGGTGCGGATTGTACCGCGTCGTGATGCGGCAATCGTGCGGACCCGCGGTCACGCAGAAGGGATGGGCGGTCGTGTCCAGGCGGCCCCGCGCGAAGTCGAAACCGAACCGCTGGGCCGCCAGGGTGCCCAGGGCCTCCTGCTCCTCAATCGGATAATAGCGAGTGAGAATCGACGTGTCTGGCCGCCGTGAGCTGTCGCGAATCGCCGCCACCAGCGGTACCAACTCGTCGCGCAGCGCGCTCAAGACTTCGCCCACGTGCGCGGTTCGAGCGTCGGGTTCGTAGTCGTCCAGCAAGGCATCGTAGGGCGAATCCTGATAGCCCAGGGCCTCCGCCTCCTGCTGCTTCAGACGCAGCATCTTCTCCAGATGCGGCTGAAAGAGGCAGAAGTCGTCTTGTCGCCGCGCGTCCTGCCAGGCCTGCTGGCCCAAAACCGAAGCCCGGGCCAGTTCCTCCACCAGGCTGGCCGGCAGTTTTGCGGCCCGATCGTGCCGCCGTTTCAGCCAGCGAATGGTGGTCCCGCTATCCCCCTCGGCCGGTTGCGCCAGATGCGTGTTGGCCAACTCGTCCAGCCACGCTCCGAAACGAGCGTCCGTAAGCCGCTCATGAGCCAACAGCGAAAGAAGGGCCATCTGCTCGGCGCGATACTCCGCCCCTGCGGCAGGCATCACCGTCCGCTCGTCCCAGTTGAGCAACGACTCCACCGAGCCCAGCAGCGCGGTCTGCCGCGCGTGCTCACAAGCCTTGGCGTAGATCTGTTCGGGGGTATCCGGCATGAAACAATCTCTCCAAGGGGGTGCTATTGCGTCTCCGGTAAGTAATGCCGTGAGGCCGACCATCGGGAGGCCGGTCTCCCAGGGCAACGCGTTCGACCGCTACGACATTCCCTTTCTCACACCCAACAAAACCGCACGCGGTCAAGCGTATTCGGCAAGCCAAAGCGTATGGGGCGCGTCCCGTCCGCGCCTCAGAGCCGATCCCCGGACCTGTCGGCAGTTCGATTCCGCTTGGGCCGCCCAACGTCGCCGTGATGGTTCTGCGATCGACTCTGAGGATCTTATCGAGGCTGGCGTGAATGGGCCAGCCCGAACGGCCGCGGTCGGTAAGCTACGCGTCACGGACCGGAAACGCCCAGGCTTTGTTCGATGGTCCGGGCCTTGTTGCTGAAGCCCGAGAACTGCACGTCCTTGTCTGGTTGACGGAAGGGGCGGACTTCCTTCGCCAGCTCCGTGTCAGGAAATTCCTCCCCGCGCAGATTCCAAGAACTGGAACTGCAACCTGACAGACCCAGGCACGTCACCATCACAGCGATGATTGGCCAACATTCAGGACGTTGCATGCCAAACCGCGACACAAGCAAGAGATGCTAAGGACCTATCCCATAACCGCCCCGGCCAGGCCGGGCGGCCCAGCAGGACGGAACTGTCGGCAGGTTTTGGGACCAGCCCTAAAGGGGGTTCGCCGATATCCCGGCGCAAACCGGGGTGGAAGTCTCTCAGATCAGATCGTGTCGGTCCAGAGCATTTTCTCTCGGCCAACAGCCTTTCAGCATTCACCCCCGGACTTGGTAAAATAGAGAGGGCCCGCAAACCAACCGGAACGGGTGGGATGGCGTCTGGACGCTTGTGTGCCCTGGTGAGCGTCTGGAACCAAGAAAGACGCTACGGATCGGCGTCAAACGCGCTACAATGCTTGGCAGAGTGACAGGCCGACCAAGTCAGAGACTGAACCATGCTTGATGTCCTCGTCGTATCCCCCCATCCAGATGACGCCGAACTAGGCATGGGGGGGGCAATCCTGAAGATGAAGTCCGACGGAATGAAGGTCGGCGTCCTCGACCTGACCAATGGCGAGCCGACCCCCTTCGGCTCGCCCGAACGTCGCGCCGCAGAGTCGGCGGCGGCCACCGAAATCCTGGGACTCGACTGGCGGAGCAATCTGGGTTTGCCGAACCGATCGCTCGAACCGACCCTGGAGGCGCGCACGCAACTGGCGTGCGTCTTCCGCCAGGTGCGGCCCACGTGGCTCTTTGCACCCTATTGGGTCGATGCGCATCCGGACCATGTGGCGGCCACGCAATTGATTGAGGCCGCGCGTTTCTGGTCCAAGTTGACCAAGACCGAAATGCCTGGCGAGCCGTACTATCCGCAGCGGATCTTCTACTACTTCTGCGTACATTTGCGTTTGGCCGTGGAGCCGGCCTTTGTGGTCGACATCAGTCCTTTCTGGCCGCAGAAATTGGCCGCCTTGGAGTGCTATCGCAGCCAGTTGATCGAGGGCCGACCGGAAGAACCGCCCACCCTGCTGGATCGCATCCGCGACCAGGCGGCCTATTGGGGCTACACCATTGGAACGCGATTCGCCGAACCCTTTGTTACACGCGAGCCGCTGGGACTGACGTCCTTGCGCGGATTGCTGTGACGCAACCTCGCCACCGACGGATACCGACCGACGGCGAGCGGAGAGGGCTGCGAGTCGAACGCCCTCCGGCTGGCTGCCGGCGAGGAACCTGGGCCGCCCTGGCGGCACGCATGGCGCCTGGAGACGGTGTGTTGGGGGGCGGCAATTGGCATACGCGGATGAATCGTTTCCTTCCGCAGAACATCCACTCCCGTTACGACAGGACATTGCGGAAGAGTGGTAATCCCTAACGTGGCGTGTCTCGATAGAAATACTCTGTGTACTGTGCTGTCGATTGCGCTTGGCATCCCAATCCGTGGTCCCGCAAGGGCGACCGGCATCCGCCCGGCTGCGTGCGATGAATGCTGAGGTCCGGTCGGATCGGGATTCTGGACGCCAAGTGCCGGAGTCAGAGCCCTCCCTGTATGGGGTGTGTCAACTATGAAATCTTCCGATGATGCTGGCGCCGGGACCGGGTTCTCGACCATGCGTGGTCGCAACTATCCGTCCATCCGGCAGTTCACCGCGTTTCTCGAAAATCGGGTGGGGCAACTCCTGGAGGTGATCCGCCGCTTCGAGGGCAGCAAGGTCAAGATCGTCGCCCTCTCGATCACCAATTCCTCCGAGTGTGCCTTCGTTCGTTTCCTGCTCAGCCATCCGGAGGAAGGGCGGGAAATCCTGGAACGAGCCGGCCTGGCGATCATCGAAAGCGACCTGATTGGCGTGGAATTACCCGACACTCCCCAGCCTTTGCTCTCCGTCTGCACCGCGCTGCTGCAGGCCGAAGTGAACATCGTGCAGGCTTACCCCTTGCTGGTCCAGCCGCACGGCCGGGCCGCCGTGGCCCTGATGGTCGACAACATCGAGGCCGGCCAAGAGACCCTCGCCGCCAAGGGCTTTCACATGATCACCGAGGGTGATCTGGAAGAGGGCGAGTAGCCGCCACGCAATCCCGCGCACGCCCATAGGTCGTACGCAATCTTCGACTCGGGCGAGCCAACCGCTGAAGGCTGATCGCTGAAAACTCCGGCCAGCCCTCAGACGCGGTCGCCATTCGAACGCGGCTCGAACAATTCCTTGGGCACGTTCTTCATACCCCGCAATTCCACCCGGCTGACAGAATCCCAGGCCACCGCCACGACACTGAACGTGCCGTCGCTGTCCTTGAGCGAAAACAGGCCATAGTCGTGCGTGGACTGCGCAAAGGCGAAGCGGTCAGGGATCAGCGTTTCGCCGTTGGTGAGCCGGATTTCCAGGGCCGCCGATTCGCCTCGCTGGCGCCACAGGTCGGCCACCAAGCCAGCCCAAACGCTCTGTATCTCCGGCACTGCGGCCGGCACTGCCGGCGGCTGGATCTGCGGAGCCGACTGCGCGGCTTCCTCGCCATCCAAGAACGAGGTCAGGCTCGCCAGGTCATCGTCCATCGCCAGATCGGCCGGAGCCTCATTGGCCGGGCCAATGCCCAGGTTCTGCTCCGGCTGCTCTTCTTCCGACACATCGTCGTACGAGGGAATCCGGAACCTGGAGCCGCATTCCGGGCACTGCCCCGGATGGCCCTGAAGGCTCGCCGGACCGTGCAGGCGATGGCCGTTGGGACACAGGAACTCGATTTGCGGCTCCTTGGGATGTGCGCCGCTGGCGGCCGGGCTGGACTTGCCCGGATCACCCTCGATTCGCGTGGCTTGGGTTTCTGGGGGCGCAGGTACGAGAAAGGCCACGCCACACTGGGGGCACTTGGCGGTGCGCCCCACGTGGGTTTCCGGACAGTTGATCTTGTGGCCGTTGGGGCAGAGAAAGCGAATGGCCATACAGCGCGCCTGCTGACGAAGCCTATTCCCGATGCCCTGGCATATGCTGCTAGGTCCCTCGCAATCGATACTACTTCAAGCCCCGGCCCGACACAACCTTTTCTCCCCCTTTATTGAACTTGGCCCTGCGAATATCCTGCGCCGCGGACGCACGCCGCCGGAAAGACCGGACTGGCGCGATCCACCTCCCGTCGTTGAACGCCACGCGGTTCATGCCCCACGCCCAGCCCAATCGCCGGGCCCAACCGCCGCAACGGCGCGATCGGCGGACGCCGTGTGCCCCAACTTGACATCCCCGCTGCCTGTGAGAAACTAGAGGGGCCACGCCGGGAGGTTGGGTTGTGTCCGGGGTCGTTCAACGCCACGACCGGGCGCTGCAGACAGTCCGCCGGCCCTGCCGTCCCGCTGCCCGCTTGGTTTACACGCACCCACCACCCGATCGGGCGGTTTTCTGGGTGGCTGTCGCCTTTCTTTTGCGAGTCGTTTTGCATGTCTATCCTCGTTGTCTGCAGTAGTTGCCGCACCCGATTCCAGGTCGACGAGAAGTTCGCCGGTCGATCGGGCCCCTGTCCCAAGTGCAAAACCGTGATCAAGATTCCGACCAAGAAGTCGGAAGTGACGATCCACGGCGGCGAGGATTTCTCCACTGGCGGCCGGGATGCGGCCGGCCAACTGGTGCTCAAGCCCATCTCGCGCAAGGAAGCCCGCCTGGATCCGGTCACCGCCGTCGCCGTGGGCGGTGGGGCCCTGGTGGTCCTGTTCATCACCTGGATGGCGGGACAGGCCGTTCAGCAATACCTGGCGGTGCGATTGGTGGGACTCCTGTTGATCGCGCCGCCGCTGGTGGTCGGCGCTTACAGTTTCCTCCGCGACGATGAGTTGGAGCCCTATCGCGGCCGCGACCTGTACCTGCGCACGGCGATTTGCACGCTGGTCTATGTAGGGCTGTGGGGCGTGTTTGCCTATGTCGTCGGACGCGGCGCCATCAGCGGCGAACTCTGGAGTTGGTTCTTCGTCGCGCCCCCCTTCTTTGTGATCGGGGCCTTGGCCGCCTTGGCCTGCCTGGACCTGGACTTCAGCAGCGGCGCGCTGCACTACACGTTCTTCGTGCTGGTGTCGCTGCTGTTGGGATGGGTGGCCGGTCTGAGTCTTCCGGGACAGACGCCGGTCCCGCCCATCCCACCCATCGTCTGAGAACCCACCCCGGAACCACCGCGCGCAGCGCACGCGGCCGCGAGTCACCAGGTCGCCCTACCGCTTGGGGAACCGGTGCCATAAGACCGGAGAGCGAGGATGAGGCCCTTTGCCGAGATTCCAGAGATTGCGGCCATCGATGCCCGTCAGGGCATGATCCGCATTCCGCCGGAGGTGGATGTTCCGCTCACAGCCCGCGTGCGCCATCTGATCGACGCGCCCGAGTTCCGCCGCCTGGCGCGAATCAGCCAACTGGGCCTGGTGTCGCTGGTCTATCCGGCCGCGATCCACACCCGTTTCGAACACTGCCTGGGCGTCTACCGCTTGGCCCTGCTGTATCTGCGGCAACTGGCCGGCGACGAACGATTCGCCAGGATCGTCGGACCGGAAGACGGCGAGTTGCTGATCGTGGCGGCTCTCTTGCACGACCTGGGACACTGGCCCTTCTGCCATCCCATCGAAGACGTGCGACTGCCGAGCGTGCCCAGTCACGAACTGTTCGCCAATAGCTTCCTCCTCGAAGGCGAAATCGGCGATGCCTTGCGCCACGAATGGCACATCAACCCGCGCGACGTGATGGAGCTGCTGACGGGCAAACCCAGCCACCCCGCCGGACGCATCCTGGCCAGCATCCTCTCCGGACCGGCCGATATCGACAAGATGGACTACCTGGCGCGCGATAGCCTCCACGCCGGCGTCCCTTACGGACGCCATTTCGACCAGCAGCGGCTCATCGGAAGCCTGTGCTTGAACGAGGCGGGCGACGGCCTGGGCATCACCGAAAAGGGCAAGACCGCGGCGGAACTGATGGTCTTCGCACGCTACGTGATGTTCAGCGAAGTCTATTGGCATCACGGAGTTCGCGCGGCGACGGCCATGTTGCAGCGCGCCTTCTACATGCTGCACGGCCAACTGGATCTGGACAGCCTCTTCCGCACCACCGAACAGGAAATGATCGCCGAACTGCGCACCGCAGCCGCGGCAGGACCTGCCGGCGAACTGCTGGAAGGACTGTTCGGGCCGGCACGGCATCTCTACAAACGCCTGGCGCAATACAGCTTCTTCGAACAGCAGGAAGTCTACCAACGACTGGCCCGGCGACCCTACGACTGGCTGGTGGCTTGCGCCGAACAGTTCAGCGCGCTGGCCAGCACGGCGCTGGGCCGGATCGTGGCCCCGCACGAAATCCTCTTCGACGCTCCGCCAGTCACCCGCGAGGTGCAGTTCGACGTCGACATCTACTTCGCCAAGGAGCGCCGCTACCGGCCCCTGGGCGAGGTCTCCCCTGTGATTCGTACGCTGGCCACAGAGCAATTCGACGACTACGTGAAGCGCGTGCGAATCTTCGCCCATCCGCGCGTCGTGGACGATCTGCGGCGCCTGCAAACTCTGCCGGCCCTGCTCAACGAGGCGATCGAGCGTACAGGCGTCTGAGCGCCGTGCGTCCCTGGGACACAGGGGGCGGGCCCAGCCTCCGCAGCCGCACATCGCCCCTCTCCAGCCCTCCTTCGCGGCGATCCCCGCAACTCCAACGTTTCGCCACACCCGCGCCAGTGCGTGAAAACCACGCATCCTCGGCTCGCGTAGTAGGGGAGGGGACCATGTCTGCCGCCCGCTCCCTGAAGACGACGCGCGGCCTGATCGCGGTCCGACCGGCCATCGGCAGAAGTCACCGAATCGCTACCTTCGGCGCAGCCCCGATCTTCAACAGGGGCCGCTTTTCTCGGTTTTCGTGACCAGCAAGCGCAATCGAAGTATGGGGCATGGGCCTGCCGATTGTTGCCACCCGTGCAAACCGAGCAGGGTGGGTGCAGGAATGCCAAACATAGTGGTTGTAGGCTGCGAAAATCAGGCTCGTTTTTTGACCACCCTGGAAACGTGTTCTATACTCCAATTGACCACGATTAGCCGGTATTTTCGGGACCCTGCGGCCAGCCCCTGGGGGGCCGAACAAGACGCCCCGAAACCGCTGATCCTGGTCCCTTGCCCCGTGAACGACCATGCCCCCTACGTCGGAACGTTGCACCCAACGCTTCAGGAAACTCTGCCACAGTTGGTGAGCATCGGATGCACGCGATCGCAGGACGGAATACCTGCCTGACGACGTTCCCACCCTCAGCAAACGACACCATGCGAAGGAAGGCTGCTCTTGCCGGCTGCGCGCTGCTCGCCGCGGTCTGCACCCTATACGGGGGCATCGCCCGAGCCCAGGTTCCCGCCGAGCGATTCCTGCACCGCGGCGAGGTCAACGAGATGCTCCGCCGCGGACAACAGTTGGAAATCGAACGCCGGTGGGGCGATGCGCTGATCCATTACGAAGACGCGCTCCGCGAGTATCCTGACGAGCGGACCCTGGAGCGGCGGTTCGAATTCACCCGCCTGCACTACGACCTCGGACGACGCTACAACGACAGCACCTTCGCCGACTGCTTGACCCGTCTCTCGCTGGGCGAAAGCCTGAGCCTCTACAGCGAGGTCCTGCTCAAGCTGCAGACGCACTACGTCGAGGCGCCATCCTTCAAGGAAATGGTCGAGTGGGGCGTCAACGCCCTGGACGTGGCCCTCAACGAACCGAGTTTCGTCCGCCGCAACGTGGCCGAAATGCACATCGTCAACGTCGACGCCTTCCGCGGCGAATTACGCCGACGCATCGGCGAGCAACCGGTCAACAACCGCAACGACGCCGTCGAAGCGGTCAGCGTCGCGGCGCGTCTGGCCCAGGCGCGGCTGGGAATTCCCGTCACCGCCGTGGTCTTCGAGTTCCTGTGCGGAGCCACCAACGCGCTGGACCCCTACTCGGCCTACCTCACCCCCGGCCAACTGGCCGAGGTCTACTCGCAGATCGAAGGCAACTTCGTCGGATTGGGCGTGGAACTCAAGGGCCAAGACGGCGCGCTGCTGGTCGTACGCGTCATCGCCGGCAGCCCGGCTCAAAAACAGGGCATCCGCCCTGGCGACAGCATCGTGGCGGTCGACGACCGGCCCACGCGCGACCTGACCACGGATCAGGCCGCCAACCTGCTGCAAGGGCCGATCGGCTCGGTGGCCGGTGTGACGGTCATCACCCCCGGACAAAGCCCGCGCCGCCTGAGCATGCTCCGCGAGCGAATCGAAGTCCCCAGCGTGGATGAGGTCCAGATGCTGGACCCGATGCGGGGCATCGCCTACCTCAAGCTCGTGTGCTTCCAGAAGACGACCTCCCGCGATCTCGACGCGGCCCTCTGGCAGTTGCATCGCCAGGGAATGCGCAGCCTGGTTATGGACTTGCGCGGCAACCCTGGCGGATTGCTCGTCACCGCCGTGGACGTGGTGGACAAGTTCGTGAATCGGGGCGTCATCGTCTCCACGCGCGGCCGCAACGCACAAGAGGATTTCACCTACTCGGCGCGCGAAGAAGGCACCTGGCATGTTCCCCTGGTCGTGCTCATCGATCAGGACTCGGCCAGTGCCGCAGAAATCTTCGCCGGCGCGATCCGCGATCATCAACGCGCGCCGGTCATCGGAGTCCGCAGTTACGGCAAAGGCTCGGTGCAGGGCATCTTCCCCTTGAGCGTGAGCAGCTCCGGCGTACGCTTGACAACGGCCCGCTTCTACTCGCCCAGCGGCAAGCCCTACAATCGCGTGGGGGTCGAACCGGACATCTCCGTGCGCCAAGCGGCCAAGCCGTTGGCCATGCCCGTCTCGATGGCCTTGAATCAAGGCGGAGACCCGGTGCTCTCGGCCGCTGTGCAACAAGCTGCGGCTCAAGTCGGACCCGTCCGCTGAGCCCGTTTGGCGGGCCCCCGTTCGGCGATCAACCACACGCCCCCGCCTTCACAAAGCCTGTCCGCGCCCGCGCATGCCAAACATTTGCCCCTCGACCTGCAAAGCACGGCGGCCTGCGTAAGATTTACGGCCCTCGGCAAACCCCTTCTCGCCATTCGGTGTCTTGGCGTTCCGCTACGATCTGGTACGATCACCGATAGGCACCTTTTGGGTCACGGGTCTGTAGCGACGGTAGGTCATGTTCAATCGCCTTGGGCCATTTGTTTCGCGGCACTGGATTGCAGTCCTCATGGTCTGGGTGCTGCTGGTCGCCGCTTTTCGCACCGTGGCTCCCCGCTGGAGTGACGTCATGGTGGACGGCGACTTCGCCTACCTGCCGGATACCATGACCAGCGTCCGCGGCGAACGCCTGCTGGACGCCGCCTTCCCCGAAAAACTCGCCAAAAGCCAGGTCGTGCTGATCGTCGCGCGCAACGACGGCCCCCTCACCGAGGCGGACTTCGCCGTGGCCGACGCATTGAGCCAGCGCTATGCGCCCAAGGAAGACGACAATGGCCTGGTGGTCAGTGTCCTGGACCGCAACACCGAAGTCTTCGGACAGAAGTTCGTCAGCCCCCTGGGGCCCCAGGGTCAGGCAACCCTGGTCTTGCTGCAACTGAGCAACGAATTCATGGCCGTGGGCAACATGGGTTTCCTGCGCACCGTGCAGGCCCATTTCGCCGAGTTGCAGGCCTCGTCCACCCTCCCAGCCGGCCTGAAGTTGGGCGTCACCGGCTCGGCGGCCCTGGGCGGCGACATGCTCTTCTCGGCCGAACAGAGCATTCGCAACACAGAACGCGGCACGGTCATCCTCGTGCTGGTGATCCTGCTGCTGGTGTACCGCGCCCCCGGACTGGTGCTGGTGCCCCTCACCACGATCGTCGTCTCCGTCGCTGTGGCCAAGGACCTGGTCGCCGCCACCAGTCTGTTCAGTTCGGTGTCGGGCTGGTTCAGCCTCCGCATCTTCACGACCACCGAAGTCTTCGTGATCGTGATCCTCTTTGGCGCCGGCACCGATTTCTGCCTGTTCCTGATCGCGCGCTATCGCGAAGAATTGCAGCGTGGCCTGGCTCCGCCGGAGGCCATCGCCCACGCCCTGTCGCAGGTCAGCGGCGCGCTGATCGGCAGCGCCATGACCACCGTCTTGGGCCTGGGCATGATGTTCTTCGCCGATTTCGGCAAGTTCAGCGATGGCGGGCCCTCGATCGCCCTCTGCTTGTTGGTGGCCCTGGCCGCCTGCTTGACGCTGGCGCCCGCCCTGCTGCGCGGCCTGGGCCAGTGGGTCTTCTGGCCGTTTGGCGTGGGGACCGCCCTGGCCGATCACGAACATCCCGGCGTCACCGAGGATACGGCCGCCGCGGTCGAACCGGCCCTGCGCGGAAGCATGTGGGACCGTATCGCCGGCGTGATCATCGCGCGCCCTGGCTTGATCCTCGTCATCAGTCTCTGCGTGCTGACGCCGCTGGCCTATCGCGGCCTCTCGACCACGGTCAGCTACGACCTGGTCAACGAACTGCGCGAGGACCTGCCCAGCGTGCAAGGCACGCAATTGCTGCGGCGCTACTTCCTGCCGGGCGAAGTCGGCCCCCTGACCCTGCTCACGCTGCAAGAGGACACACGCTTCGACTCGCCCGAAGGCCACATCCAAATCGCGCGTCTCACCAAGTACCTCTTCGACCTCACCTATCGCCTGCCGTCCGGCACCGAGATCCGCCCCGTCCTCAGCGTTCGTAGCCTCACCGAGCCGCTGGGCAGCCCCCCAGGCACCTTCAATCCCTTGAGCCGCGCCGGCCGCCAAAAAATCGCCGTGCTCAAGCACCCGCGCACCAAAGCCACCTACCTCTCGCAAAGCGGCCCCCTGGCCCACCATGTGGCGCGATTCGACATGGTGCTCCAGTTCGACCCCTTCTCGCGCGAAAGCGTGGAGATCCTCAACTACGTCGAACGGCAGTTGTTGGCCTTGGGCGGCGAAGTGCCCGTGGGCCTGCCGATCAACGCGGCCGACAGCCGCCTGCTGCAAAGCCTGGGCCAGTTGCTCAAACAGCGCGAAGAGGCCGAGCTGGAAACGCTGCTGGCCGACTTCCCCGGCGACCAGCAAGCTCGACTCCGCGAGTTGCCCGGCCTGCTGACCCAAGGCAACCTGGCCCAATTCCGCGCCCTGGCAGCCCTGGCCGATGGCTGGCACAAAACGCGTTTTGACCTGCTTGGGATTACCGCCGGCATCCGCGATCTGGAGGCCGTGACCAGCAGCGACCAGACCAAGATCCGCATTCTGGTCACACTGGCCGTTCTGGGTGTCCTGCTGGTCATCCTCCGCCAACCGCTGGTCTGCATCTACCTGATCTTCTCGGTCCTGTTCAGCTACTTCGTGACCATCGGCATCGCCGAGTGGTTCTTCGAGTGGCTGTACGCCGAAACCTACCAGGGCCTCGACTGGAAGGTCCCCGTGTTCCTGTTCGTGATCCTCATCGCCATCGGCCAGGACTACAATATCTACCTGGTGACGCGCGTCCTGGAAGAGCAACAGCGATTCGGCCTGCTGGGCGGGCTGCGGCGCGCCCTGGTGCACACCGGCGGAATCATCACCAGTTGCGGCGTGATCATGGCTGGCACGTTCATCTCCATGATCTCCGGAACGCTCCGCGCCATGGTAGAACTGGGCATGGCCCTGTCGCTGGGCGTGATGCTCGACACGCTGGTGATCCGCACCATCCTGGTCCCGGCCTTCCTGGCGGTGAAGAATCGCTGGGACATGCGCCGCCAGGCGACCCTCAGCGGCGCGTCGCCGGCTGCGGATGCCGAGGTGCTCCCCCCGTCGCGCGCGGTCGACTGGCATTCGACAGCCAGCAGTAGCTGATCGCTCCGGGCGCTCGCGCGAAAGGCACTGAAGGACGAAGGAGGCGCGCCTCGGCTTTCCGCTTTCGCCTTTCCGCTCTCCGCTTTCCGCCGGCCCTGCAGGGCATCGCCAGTGCCGCGTCCCTCGCGCCGCAATCGCGTTGTGCTGAAGCACAACCTACGACTGCAGCCCCTTGGCGATCTTAGCGAGAGAATTCCTTGGCCTCTCGCCCAGTCCATTCTCTGGTGCACGGCCCAACTCTGTCGCCTTTCGCTCCCGCGAAAGGTGCTCCGCTTGCGTTGCCGATTCCACCACGCCCCTTCTTGCGGGGCAACAGCGAATCCGCCGAGAATCGTGCCCCCAGGCCTGTTCGGAATGCTGTCGCCGTTGGCATAATGACCCCTATCGTGGTGCTCCGGCCCGCGGGGTTTCCGAAATCGAATTTGGTTGGCCGTGGCGCGGCTAACCGTTACCTGCCTAAGGAAACAATCACGACCTAGCTGCCGAGGGAGGTCGCATGTCTCTCTGGTTTCGCTACCGCGATAAGCAGAGAACCGCGCACTACATCACGATTCCCTTCGAGCCGCTGGCGCTTATTGCCCTCGTCGGTGTCTTCGTGGCGCTGCTGGTGCAGCTTCTGCTGGCGTATCGCGATGCGACAACGCACTCTCCGATCGCTGTCGCTGCCGTCTGTGCCGCTACACTCGCGATTCGCCTCAGTGCGATCACAATCGCGAAGATCTCTGTCATGCGGCAGGGGCGCCTCGTGACTTTCGGGCCGCGTCTGATGTCCCTCAGGATGCGAGTGCTTTACGCAATCGGCTACCTAATACTGGCCTTCGGCTCGGCCTGTACGTTGCTGTTTCTGCTTGTGTCGCGGACCTCGGTCGGATCATAGGCATATTGGATAACGGCATGTGACAACACGGTGCAGCCGAGCGCGGATGCGGCTGCTTGCCAATGGATGCGTCAGTCGTCCGCGCCGGCTGACAGTGGTCGTTCCGCCCAGCGTGCCTCGGTCGCCCCTACCGACGCGTCGGAAGTGCTGCGGCCAGGCTGCTTCGCTCACTTCAGCCGGGGCGAGTCTGCGGCGGACGTGTGGCCGAGGGGATGCGATTCCGCGCACTCTGCACTGTCCACGCTCGCGACTCACGGCCGATGCCAGGCGTAGGGGCTGGAATTCGCCGCCCCACCCCGCTCACGCAACGCAGCATTGCCGCACCCGCCCCGGACGCGATCCAGCATTAGCCGTGCTAATATCGCGACGCAACCCGGCGGTTTTTGACAAGAACCGCGGTCGCCTGCCTTGCCTTTGCTCAATCGCTGCGCAACCTTTGGGCATCTCGTGTGCGTGCTGGGGGCGATTGCAGAAATTACGCCATCACTTAACATATTGCAACACAACAGCTTAGACACCATTAACGGCGCTCGTAACCAGACGCTGGTATCCGGTTTGCATTCCCCGTGTGACCAAATTGTCGCGCACGGGGCGAGCCTTGGGGAGCGGTGCTCCGCGAAGAGGACCGGTGCGCGAAGGCCGCGACATTGGTTCGTTCTTCTGTGCAAAAGGAGGAGATGGTAGTGACCCCTAAAGAAGTTCTGGCGTTGTGTCGGGAAAAAGACGTCAAGTCCGTGGACCTGCGGTTCATGGACTTCCCCGGTTTGTGGCAGCACTTCACGATCCCCGTGAACAAGCTGGACGAAGACGTGTTTGAGGATGGCTTGGGCTTCGACGGGTCCAGCATCCGCGGTTGGCAGGCGATCAACGAGAGCGACATGCTCATCGTCCCCCAGCCGGAAACGGCCACCATCGATCCCTTCTGCCCCATCACCACCCTGTCGATGATCTGCAACATCCAGGACCCGGTGACGCGCGAAGACTACACGCGCGACCCGCGCAATATCGCACGCAAGGCGGTCAACTACCTGAAGAGCACCGGCATTGCCGACACGTGCTACATCGGCCCCGAGGCCGAGTTCTTCATCTTCGACGACGTGCGCTACGACCAGGGCACGAACTTCGGCTTCTATCACCTCGATAGCTGCGAAGGGCAGTGGAACCGCGGCCGCGATGAGAAGCCGAATCTGGGCTACAAGCTGCGCTACAAGGAAGGCTACTTCCCCGTGCCGCCCGCCGACCAGATGATGAACATCCGCAACGAAATGATGCAAACGATGATCGATTGCGGCATCGACATCGAGGCCCAGCATCACGAGGTGGCCACCGGCGGCCAGTCGGAAATCGACATGCGTTTCGACAACCTCGTGGCCATGGCCGACAAGATGATGCTCTTCAAGTACATCATCAAGAACGTGGCCCTGAAGTACAACAAGACGGTCACCTTCATGCCCAAGCCGCTGTTTGGCGACAACGGCTCCGGCATGCACACGCACATCTCGTTGTGGAAGGGGGGCGATCCCCTCTTCGCCGGCAGCGGCTATGCCGGACTCAGCGACATGGCCCTCTACGGCATCGGCGGCCTGCTGAAGCACGCCCCGGCCCTCTGCGGCCTGTGCAACCCGACGACCAACAGCTACAAGCGGCTGGTGCCGGGCTATGAAGCGCCGGTCAACCTGGCTTACTCGCAGCGCAACCGCTCCGCCTCGATCCGGATTCCGATGTACAGCCCGAGCCCGAAGGCCAAGCGGCTCGAGTACCGGTGCCCGGACCCGAGCTGCAACCCGTACCTGGCCTTCTCCGCGGTGCTGATGGCCGTGATCGACGGGATTCAGAACAAGATCGATCCGGGCGAGCCGCTGGACAAGGACATCTACGACCTCTCGCCCGAGGAGATGAAGAACATCCCCACCACGCCGGGCTCGCTGGACGAGGCCCTCAAGGCCCTGCGTGCGGACCACGAGTTCCTGCTCCGCGGCGACGTCTTCACGCCCGACGTGATCGACACCTGGATCTGGTACAAGACCGTCAATGAGGTCGACGCGGTCCGTCTGCGTCCGCATCCTTACGAGTTCTGCATGTACTACGACATCTGAGTTGGGAGACTCAGGCGCCGAGTGCGCCAACCGCGAGGATTATGCCGCCCGCCTGGGCGCTCTCGCGCGAACTCTGCGGCAGACTTGGCACGGTTCTGGGCCCGGCGGGTGCTCCCCCAAGCACCTCGACCGGGCCCAGGCCTCTTTCTTGGCACACCTCGATCGCCCGGACCACCTTGTCGCTTGCCAGACCCCACTTTAAGGGCAATAATTTCCCGGGCGGTTCCCGTCGATGCTGGCGCTGGATTGAAGGAGGTGTCCGATGAGCCGAGCTTGGGAGGATGTCGCCGCAAGCGAGATCGCCCTGTTGAGTGTGGGCGATTACCTGATCCACCGGCTCCAGGATTACGGAGTCCGGCACGTCTTCGGAATTCCCGGCGACTACATCCTCTCCTTCTACAACCGGATGGAGCAGAGCCCTCTGCAGTTGGTGGGCTGCACGCGCGAAGATTGCGCCGGTTTCGCCGCCGACGCCTACGCACGCATCAACGGCATCGGCGCGGTGTGCGTTACCTACTGTGTGGGCGGGCTCAGCCTGTGCAATTCGGTGGCCGGAGCCTATGCCGAGAAGTCTCCGGTGGTGGTCATCAGCGGAGCGCCGGGACTCCGCGAGCGCTTCAATAATCCGCTGCTGCATCATCGCGTCAAGGACTTCCGCACGCAGTTCGACGTCTTCCGGCGGCTGTGCGTGGCCGCCACCGATCTCAGCGATCCGGCCATGGCCCTGCGCGAAATCGACCGCGTGCTGGAAGCCGTGGTGCGCTATCGCCGGCCGGGCTATATCGAGTTGCCGCGCGATATCGTCGCCCTCACGCCGGGAGTGCCCCACGCGCCTCTGCGCCCTCGGCAGGCCAGCGATCCCGGCGCTCTGTCCGAGGCGGTGGCCGAGGCCGTGCGGCGGATCTCCGCGGCGCGGCGGCCGGTCATCCTGGCCTGCGTCGAGATCCACCGCTTCGGCCTGCAAGACAAGCTGCTGGCCCTGGCCGAAGGGGCCGGCATCCCCATCACCGCCACGATGCTCGGCAAGAGCGTGGTGAGCGAGGTCCACCCGCTGTTCGTGGGGATCTATGAGGGGGCCATGGGCCGAGAGGAGGTCACGCGATTCGTCGAGGAAAGCGACTGCCTGATCCTGCTGGGGGCCTTCATGACGGATCTGAACCTGGGCCTCTATACGGCCAACCTCGATCCGGCCAAGTGCATCTACGCCACCAGCGAAGCCCTGCGCATCAGCCACCACCATTTCCACGGCGTGCTCTTGCAGGACTTCATGCAGGGGCTGATCGACGCTCGGCTGAAGGTCCCGCCGCGCGAGCTGCCGCCCCGGCCCGCGACCGACAAGTTCACGCTCCGGCCACAAGATCCGATCACCATCATGCGCCTCATGGCGCGGCTCAATCAGGCCCTGGACGAGTCCACCGTGGTCGTGGCCGACGTGGGCGACGCCATGTTTGCCTCCAGCGACCTGGTGATCCGCCAGCAGACCGAGTTCCTCAGTCCGGCCTACTACACCTCGATGGGCTTCGGCGTTCCGGCGGCGCTGGGCGTGATGACCGCGCGGCCCGAATTGCGGCCGATCGTCCTGGTGGGCGACGGGGCCTTCCAGATGACCGGCATGGAATTGTCGACGATCGTACGCCGCGGCCTGGCCCCGATCGTGATCGTGCTGGACAACCAGGGCTACGGCACCGAACGCCTGCTGCATCCCGGCGAGCACGGCTTCAATGACATCCACCCCTGGCACTACCACCGCCTTCCCGAGATCCTGGGTTCCGGCGCAGGCTATACGGTGCAAACCGAGGCAGACTTCGACTTAGCCCTGCGCACGTCCCTGGCCCAGTCGCAGCAGATGAGCTTGATCCACGTGCACCTCGATCCCCACGACTGCAGCACGGCCTTGGAGCGTCTGGGGCGACGTTTGAGCTCGCGGGTCTGACCGGATCGTTCACGGTCCCGGTGTCTGAATCGCGCAACGCACTACTGAAGCCTGAAGCGCCAGCGAAGGCTGAAATGTAAGCGAAGGCAACCTGCCACGGCTCCCTTGCTGGCGCTTCGGGCTTCGATGGGGCCGCCAAGACTCCGGGCCAGCGCGCGTTTCTCGCCGAACTGCAGGCGCAGTCCCGCAAATCCTGCAACGCATAGCGCGCTATTGCACGGGCGGCAGGGGGACGATGACCGGCGATTTGCTCTGGCCGCTCGGGCCGGGCTCGCGGATTACGGAACTCTCGCCGGGCGTGGGGGCGGGTTCGGCCGCCGTGATCGGCGGCAACGGCCGCACTCGGGCCGTTTGCGGCGCGTCCGACTTCAGCAACGGCGTGGGAACGACCGCAATCGGATCGGTCCCCCTGGCCTGCGCGCTGGAGTCTTGGAAGCCCTGCGGCCGAACTTCGACGGGCCCGCCGGCCCGGCTCTGCGCGTCCGGCGCGCGGAGGATCTTCGGTTGCGGACGCGACTCGGACGGATCGCCGGCCGCGCGCGCTTCGTATTGCGGCGGCTCACGCATGGCGCTGGAGGGCAACCATGAGGCCGATCCCTCCGTTCTCGGTCGCGAGGCCAGGCGTGGCTCTTCCGCCGGACTCGCTCCCAAGCGCTGCAGCCACTGCCGCGCCTGCCCCAGCGAGGGATCCTTGTTCAACGCCAGTTGGAACTGCTCGGCCGCATTGCGCTGCAACCCCTTCTTCGCCAACAGGTAGCCCAGGTTATAGTGGGCCGCCGCCTCATTGTGGACCGCCAGAAGCTGCTGCATGGCCCCGTCCACCTGCCCGCACTCCACCATCGCCGCCGCCAGGTTGTTGCGATACAGGGCGTTCTTCGGCTGCAACTGCACGCAACGATTCCAGGCGCGCATGGCCTCGGGCCATTGGTTCTGCCGCGCGTGACAGAGGGCCACGTCGTTCAGCACGCTGGGGTCGTCCGGGGCGATCTTGGTCGCCTGCTGATAAAGCTTCGTGGCCTCTTCGAACTTGCCTTGGCGGATGCGGAGCCGCGCCAGAGCGCAGAGCAACTTGGTGTTCTTGGGCGTCTCCTTGAGCGCCAACTCGTATTGCTTCTCGGCTTCGGCCGTGTTGCCCTGCTGTTCGTAGGCTTGGGCCATCATCACGCGGAGATCGGGCCCGGCGGTCGCCTTGTTCTTCAGTGCGGTGGGATCGCGGCTGTCGACGAAGTCTGTCTTGGGCTTGGGTTTGGGTGAGAAGAAGTCGCCGATCCCCTTGAAAAAGGAGGAAATGGGGTCCGTCCAAGAGCCCTTCTTGGCCGTGGTCGACCCCATCGTCGCATCGCCCAGAGCCTGCGACGCAACGCCCAGGCTCAGCAGCACGATCACCGCCAACCAGCCTTGTCGCCCAAAGGACATCACGTGCCACCTCCTTGTCGCCAACCGCCGCGAGTCACGAGCCGACCTGGTTGCGCAATGCCCAACCGTCTGCCCAGTGCGGCAGTTCCTCCTATTGAATCGACGGCCATCTGGGGCAGACTACAACCGAATTTGCCTGCTAGCGAAAGTCTGCCGGTTTTGCGGCTTATTCCGCCCAATCCCCGGCGCTGCCGCGCCACGCTGGACCCCTGGTGTCCGCCCACGCCAAGGGGTAAAACTGGACTAGTCCGGGTTTTTCGAGATCCCAGTGCGGCAGCGCAGGGTACGTCCCTGAAGCCTGAAGCGCAAGCGAAGGCAACTCGTTATTCGCCCTTCGCTTGCGCTTCAAGCTTCGCTTGCGCTTCAGGCTTCAAGCGGGCCATGGATAATCGCGGCCAGCCGGGTTCGTTGCCGGGCGGACGAACCAAATTTGTCTGCATGTGGCGTAAGTGATGTGCTTTGAACGAGTTGGGTCAACAGGTGGGGCTTCGCCCCCGCGTACAGGTGTTTGGGAAGGCGGTGCGGTATGAAGATCGGCTTGGTCGGCTACAGCGGTTCGGGCAAGAGCAGTCTGTTCCAATGGCTGACCGGCGTGGCCCCCGATCCGGCTATGATCCACAGCGGACAAGCGGCCATGTGCCCGATCCCCGAACCCCGCGTGCAGCAACTCTGCGAGATCTACCACCCCAAGAAGGTCACCCTGGCCGCCCTGGAGATCGTCGACACGCCGGGGCTCAGCCGAACCCATGAGGGCAACGCCGCACGCCTGGCCCTCATCCGGGAGGCCGGATGCCTGGTCCTGGTGGTCGCCGCTTTCAACAAATCCGATCCGCTGACCGAGTTGCAGTCGTTCGAAGAGGACCTGTTGCTGGCCGATATGGAGATCGTGTCCGGCCGCATCCAGCGCGTGGAGGAATCCTTCAAAAAGCCGCGCGCCAAGCAGGAACGCGAGCAGTCGGAACACGAATTGGCCGCTCTCAAGGCCGTCTACGCCGCCATGGAGGCCGGCAAGCCGATCCAGGTCGACGCTATGTCCGACGAGCAACTCAAGGCCACGCGATCCTTCCGGCTCTTGTCCGAAAAGCCCAAGATGGTGATCGTCAATACCGCCGACGACGAGGCCCATCCCGAGCGTTTCACGCAGTCCATCCCCGCTTACATCCCTGCCATCAGCTTGCCTGTGGGACTGGAACTGGAATTGTCCAAGATGACGCCCGAGGATCGCGCTGAGTTCGAACGCGAAATGGGCGTCGGCGGCACCGATCGCGACCAGATCGTGCGCCGCATGCTCGACGTGTCCGGCCAGATGATCTTCTTCACTGCCGGCGAGAAGGAAGTCCGCACCTGGCTCATGCGCAAGGGCGGCACAGCCGTCGAAGCCGCCGGGAACATCCACACCGACCTGGCGCGAGGGTTCATCCGGGCCGAAGTGATGACCTGCGCCGACCTGGTGCGCCTGGGAAGCGAACGCGAGGTCAAGGCCCAGCACCTGGTCCGCCAGGAACCCAAGGACTACGTCATCCACGATGACGACATACTGCTGATCCGCTTCAGCGTCTGACACCTTCTGCCGTCAGCACGCGGCGCGACTTACGCCTCACCCAACTCTTGGGTGACAACCTGACCGACTTTGGCGGATTTTCCGATTGGAGCGGTGGCCGCCACGGTGCCGAATGGATGGTATGTAGCATTCTCCACCCGCATCGACGGGTGTGGGTGATTGCGTGCCTTGGGTGGCACGGCATGAATGCAAGAAGCATGGAAGCTGCGGTATGTACGAAGCTTACTTCGGCCTGCAAAGGCGGCCCTTCTCGGCCCAGCCAAGCACGGATCAGTACTTTCCTGCCCGAGCCATCGAGGCCGCACGGCAGAACCTCCTGCGCTGTGTCCAACGCGGTGAGGGGGCGGGCATGGTGGTGGGCCCGACCGGTTGCGGCAAAACGTTGCTCTGCAACCTGCTGGCCGACCATTTTCGCGGCCAGTATCGCGTCGCGACGTTGCTTCGCGGCGGGCTCAGCACGCGCCGCGCCTTGTTGCAGGCCATTCTCTACGAGTTGAGCCAGCCCTACCGAGGCATGGACGAGGGCGAACTGCGCCTGGCCTTGAGCGACTACGTCACGCTCAGCGACGAGTGTCCCCAGGGGATGCTGCTGATTGTCGATGAGGCCCACGCGCTTCCCATTCGGTTGCTGGACGAGATTCGCCTGCTGACCAACCTGGCCTACCAGGGGCAACCGCGCGTGCGGCTGGTGCTGGCCGGCGGAGCCGGTCTGGAAGAGCGGTTTGCCACGCCCAAGCTCGATTCGTTCAGCCAACGGATTGTGGTTCGCTGCTACCTGGAGTCCTTCCAGGGCAACGAGACCCAAGAACACATCCACCGGCAGCTCTCGATGGCCGGCGGCCAGGCGGCCGAGATCTTCCCGGCCGAGACCTGCCAGAGCGTGCATCGGGCCACCGACGGCGTGCCGCGGTTGGTCAATCAGCTTTGCGACCATGCCTTGCTCCTGGCCTACGCGGCCGGCAAGCGGCAGATCGAGCCCGCTTGCGCGGAAGAGGCTTGGGCCGATTTGCAGCAGCTTCCCACCCCCTGGAACGCCGACGCCCATCCCCAGGAAGCACCGGACGTGGTGGAATTTGGCGGGCTCGATGACGATCCCGCCGACAACGCTCCCGCCGATCCGCCCGAAACCCTGCCTCTGCGCTGTGTGTCCGACGACCTGGAACCCGCCGGCGACGACTCCGCGGTCCAGCCCCTGGAACAACTCGACCGGATCGAGAACGCGCTTTCAGAACTCGACGAGGACTTCCATCCGGCCGGCACGATTGGCCCCGAGGTGGAACTGGTGTTTGCCGACCCGGGCAATCCCTTCAGCGAGCCCTTCGAGGAAGAGGAGATCGTTGTCGATCAGCCGTCGCATCGCGCCACGTCGCCGGCATCGCCGGCCACCGTGCGACGCGAGATCCTGGTGGCCCCGACTCCCCTGGTCTCGGTTCCCAGCCCGATGCCGGCCGCGGCGCCTGCTCCGCCGGATCCGGCCCCCTCGCAACCACCGCCCCAAGCGCCGCCGGCTTCGTCCCTGCCCGACACCGTCCCCTTGCACGGCCAGGACCCGGCGCCTCGCTCGGACGATGCGGACATGATTATCGTCGAAGACGGCTACGAGGATACCCACAGCCCCGTCCCTCGTCCCGCCACCGCCATCCACCATCAGGAATACCGGCGTTTGTTCGCCAAACTCCGCTACGGGCACTGAACTTGTCGCACGTTGCGGGCCGGCCCGCAACAGCAAGAGGCCGCCGCATGAGTCGTATGCTGAAGGCGTTGCAGCAATTGGATTCGGCCCCCAAGCCGGCGGCGCCGACTGAAGAGCGCGCGTCACGCGTACCAGCCGTGCCCGGTGCCGTGGCAGTCGCGGCGCCTGCCGCAGTGCCGCTCGCGCCCCCGCAGGGATCCCCCAAGACCGACGAATCCCCAGCGTCCATCGAAGGCCCGGCCTTGCCCACCTCACGCTGGTCGACCGCGATCGGTCGCGGCGCAAAACCCAGCTCAGAACGATCGGTTTCGATCGTCGTGGTCCCGATGCAAAGGCAGACGCCTTCCGAGTCTGCGTCCGAGTCGGAGAGCCGGATGGCGCTGACCCTGGACAACCTGCTGCAATCGATGTCCAAGGAGGTGGACAGCCCGCCGGCCACGGAAAAGGAACCGCAGAAGGTCGCGCCGCCGCAGGCCGTCTCCGCAGAGCCCGCGCTCCCGTCACACGCCCCGCTCGCCGAGCCTGCGCACGACGATCTGGCCGCGACCATGACTGAGCCGGAAGATGAAGACGAGGCCCGTCTGTTGCCAACGTCCGTTGCCGCGCCCATCGAACCCTGGGCTAACGAGGCCGCGGCCGGCGAGTCTTCTGCCCCCGCCGCTCTTCCGCGCGCAGCCCCCGTGCCAAGCGGCCCCTACCACGACATCGTGGAGGCTATGCTGGCCCAACTCCACGCGCCGTGCCCCTTGATCCTCTTGGTCCCCTGCGAGGCGTCGCGCGCCCAAGCGGCCGTCCTGGAACCGCTGGTCGAGGCGCTGCGCCAGCGCCTGCAAGGCCCGGTGCGGCTCGCCAGCGGCCAGGAGTTGGCTCAATCGCCGGACTGGCAAGCCACGCTCCGCGATTGGCGCGCAGGCCATCGGGCCGTGTTGCTGGCCGGGCCTTCAGCCGACAACCGGCTGGCGTCCCTGCTTGCGGCCTGCTGTGACGGCACCTATTTGGTCCTGCGCCAGCGACAGACCTTGCGCCAATCCGCCGCGCAGGCCGTCGAACGATTGGAAGCCGACGGGGCACGCGTGCTGGGCTGTGTGCTGGTGACGGGCCAGTAGGTTGAAGCCTGCGGCTCAAGCCGTTCGGTCCGCAAACCGCGCCGCCTGGGCAGCGATGTCCAGGCCCACGCGTGTGCTCCAGGCAGCCAGCAGACGTTCATACACCTCGCCCGGCTGACCGGCGGCAATCGGCTGGCCGTCAAAACGCGTGACCGGCAGCAGGCAAAACGGCGAACTGGTCAGCAGCACTTCGTCGGCGGTCGCCACGTCCTCGGGGCGCAAGTCGCGGCAGTCAAACGCGATTCCCAGTTCGGCGGCCAATTCGGTCACCACAGCCATGCTAATGCCGCGCAGCACTTTCTCCCGCGGCGGCGAGAGCAAACCTTGCCCACGACGATAGACGAGCACGTTGGCCGTCGAGGCCTCGGTCACAAAGCCCTGCTGGTCCAGCAGCAAGGCCCG
Source organism: uncultured Planctomycetales bacterium (assembly GCA_937889015.1). Taxonomy (GTDB): domain Bacteria; phylum Planctomycetota; class Planctomycetia; order Pirellulales; family Thermoguttaceae; genus CALARR01. The sequence continues at coordinate 30,108 of CALARR010000061.1, forward strand.
CGCATCGCCCTGCCGCGCGGCCACCTGGCGGTCGGCCAGAAAGTAGTGCATCCGGCTGCGGCACTTCAACTCCGGCGACCAGCACGAAGGGGGCACCTGGCGCACATCGCTGACCGCTAGCGACTGGCCCGTGCGATACTTGTCGGCCCAAAGTCGAAAGGGCAAGGAATAGGTGTGTACGCAGACCAGCGGCCGGACCGAATCGGAACCGGCATAGCTGGCGTACGGGCCGGGAGTCACGAACACCGAAACGCCCAGGTCATCGCCCGGCGCCAGCAAGCGGTGATTGCGCGCGACCAGGTCACAACTGACGCGTGCCAGCTCGTCCATGGTCAGCCCCGGGTCGATGCCCAGCAGCCACAGCGATTGCGCCAGGCGGTCCAGATGCTCCTGCACATGGAACACCGTGCCATTGAAGGTCCGCATTTGTTCGGCCACCGTGGTGCCCATCACAAATCCGGTGTCGTTCACCGGCACGGC
>CALARR010000062.1 GCA_937889015.1 uncultured Planctomycetales bacterium
CCCGCATCCAGGTGACCCTTGGCCTTGGTGCCGTCGGTGAACAGGCCGGTCGATTCGACCACGATGTCCACGCCCAGGGCCTTCCAGGGCAACGCGGCCGGGCCTTCCTTGACGGCCAGGCACTTGATCTTCAGGCCGTTGACCACCAAGGTGTCGTCCTCGGCGACGCTGGGGCTGGACTTCTCGCTGGTCACCGTGCCCGGGAACTTGCCCTGGGTCGAGTCGTACTTCAAGAGATAAGCCAGGTTGTCGGCCGGCACCAGGTCGTTCACCGCGACAACTTCGATCTCTTTGCCCAGCAAGCCTTGGTCGCAGATCGCACGGAACACCAAGCGGCCGATGCGGCCGAAGCCGTTGATACCAACACGAATTGCCACAACATCTCTCCTTTACGAAGTAGTTTGGCCCCCGCAACCTCGATCTCGGGGGTGAAGACTGTCTGTCGGATGCCCCGCGCTCCGCTAGCCACGCGCCATGATCGGCACGCCGCTAACTATTCAGAGGGAGCACCGCCCTCAGCCGGGGCCGCGCCGGCCATCGGCGTTCAGATCTCGCCACCTGGCCTCTCGGCCTCGCAGAATCCGCTCGTGCAGACTGCGATCAACTGGCCCTCATCGCGCTCGCCGGCCAGTGAATTGGGCATTATATCGATCAACCCACCCGCCAGCAACTCCCCCCACACGATACTGACGGGGGGTGCTTGCCTGCACGATCGCTACACTCGCTACTTTCGGACTATTTGTTTCAACTGCTACTTTCGCTCAGCCCGATACGGAATAAATGGAGGACACGAGACGGTTCACAAAGGACGTAATCTGGGCGATATGCGAAATACGGGCATAAAAGACCTCTTCCGGAACAGCCAGAACGACGCCGGACGGCCCAGCGGCACGGAGTTGCCGACAGGTCTTGGGACCGGCTTCAAGGCATGCTTCCGCGTTCCGCTGCTGCTGGGCGCCGCCAGTCTGATCGTGACTTCGCTGGCAGCGGCAGCGCCACCAGCAGAGAGTGAAGCCGTCAGCGTACGCATCGTCGATCGTTCCGCTTCGGTCTCCAAGCCGATCACTCCACCACCGCGCACCACCACGATCGCGATCGTGCGACCCGAGCGGAAATCGGTCACCGGGCTTGCCGTGGCCGAATCGTCACCGACTCAAACCAGACGGCCGGTGCCGGTGGCCGCGGCCCCGGTCGAGGCCCAGCCTTCGCCAGAGCCTTCGCAGGCCGAGCGGCTCGTTGTCGAGTATCCGCGGAGACCTGCGGCCGATGCACGCTTCTATGGCCGGCCCAAGCTGGATTCGAGCTATGTAGGCGAGCCGATCCGTTGTTCGGTCTCTTCATCCCAAACAAGAAATGCCGTGACGCCTACCAGCGCGAGGTCTGAATTGCAGGCCAGGCCGCCGAGTGCTTCCGGCAAGAACCTTCAAAACGTCAACCAATACGAAGACCCACCGTCCAACGGTCCGCGGTCCGCTGCGCAGCCGGAACCCAAGGCTGCCACGGAGCGTTCCGAGACGGTTTCCAATTCCAGATGAATCGAGAGCCGCCGAGGGAGCGGGATTATTAGGGGGGAGCGTCATGAGAGCCAATCATCGCCGGTGTGCGGCAACCAGTCGCATCTGCGTCTGGGGCCTGCTGGGGGCCCTGAGTGTAAGTTTGGCAGCTTCGGGCTGCGCGGGCAGCAAGGAAAAGGGGGGCGCAGTGGCCTTCACGATGCCGACGTTGCCCACGATCAAGTGGCCTAGCTTCTCTCTGTCCGACAACGAGACCGACAAGACCGAGAAGAACAGCGACAAGGATGCCAGCAGTCTGGCGCAGGAACAGCGCGCGTTGAAGACCGAGGCCGAGGCACTCAAAGCCGCAGCGGCCGCCAAAGCCGCTCCGTCGCGTTCGACCACTTCGCCCGCCGGGACCGACAAGCTCACGCAGCAGCCGGCGCCAACCGCGCCGCAGCCCGGCTCCCAGACCGCGCCTGGCAACTACGACCAGGAATTGGCGCGTGCTCGATCGCTGGAACAGGTTGGCCGGCAGGCGGAAGCCGGTGGCATCTACGGACAACTGGTCCGTTCGCATCCCCGCCGCTATGAAGCCTATTATCGCTTGGGCGTTCTGGCCGATCGCGAGGGCAAGCACGCCGCCGCCGAAGGGCTGTATGCCCAAGCGGTCCAGCTGAACGCCAACGATTCGCACGTGTGGAACGATCTGTCCTACTGCTGCTACATGCAGGGCAAGCTGGATCGGGCCGAACAAGCCATGCTCAAGGCGGTGGCTTTGACGCCGGCCGATCCGCAATACCATCAGAATCTGGGCATGATCTACGGCCACCAAGGGCGGCAGCGCGAGGCCCTGGAGCAATTCCGCCTGGCGGGCAACGAGGCCGACGCCTGCTCAAACCTGGGCGTGATTCTCGCCTCGCACAACGACCTGCAAGGCGCTCAGACCTATTTGCGGCAGGCGCTGCAACTCAATCCGGCCCATACCGCGGCACGCAAGGCCCTGGATTCCCTCGCGCCGGCCGCGGCGACAACCGCCCCCACGCCACCGGCAAGTAGCTTGGGTGCGCAGACGCCGCCGGCCGCCACCGCTCAGATTGCCATTCATGCCGATCGGAACGCCGCCGGACCGGCGGCCTCGGCCACCGCGTCTGCCACGCCGAGTCAGCCGCCGATCAGCGTCGCCGCGCGGCCATCGCCGATCGGCGATACGGTCAAGCCGGCCGACACCCCGGCGCCGGCCTCGGCGACCACGCCTTCGGCCACCGCCCCTTCCGCTGCGGCGCCCGCCGCTGAGCCATCGCAACCGCCGGCCACATCCGGCGCGGCGACTCAACCGGCAACCACGAACAGCGGCGGCAGCACCACTCCCGCGGCAACAACGCTTCCCAGCGTTTCCACGCAGCCGCCCGCCACACAGACCTCTGTCACGCAGGCGGCCTCCACGCAAACGCCCGCTGCGCAAACACCTGCAGTACAAACGCCTGTTGCGCAGGCGCCTGCGGTCCAAGCGGGCACCGCCTCCCATGCGTCCGTCGCTGGCGGCGTAGTCCCCACGGCGACCGCGACCAACGCCTTCGTGGTCAAGGCGCCGGTTTCGAACGAGACCGTCGGTCGGCCCGCCCCAGAGTCGGTCCCGTTCCAGAAGGTCGTGGCCCCTGACGATTCGGCCAGCGAGGGTCGGCCCTCGACCCAGGCCATGCTCGATCGGGCACGCGCCGAACTCAACGCCCAGTCCGGTTCTTAGAGCCGGTCCCAGAACCTG
>CALARR010000063.1 GCA_937889015.1 uncultured Planctomycetales bacterium
TTTTCCCGGGCAACGGCCGGGACAGCCACGACATTCCTTTTCTGACACCCAATAACCGCATCGCTCGTCCTCGTCACGCTCCAGCCTCTCCTTTCATTCTGCCGGGCCCCTCCTCCTCCGCGTCCTCCGCGCGACCCTGTAGGGCGAGCCGAGCGAAGCGAGGCCCGCCGCATATCCCACATCCGAAATCCAACATCCGACATCCCGAATCCCCACACCCCCTGAACAGACGCAACAACCCCGCCACAAGGACCAGCCCAAAGCAACACCGGCATCAACACTGTAACCTCCTTCAACCAAACGCCTTGCGACTATGCAACACCCCTAGGCAACACCGCCGTTTCCTGCGAGGCGTTGCATGCGCGCTGCGTTGCCTCGCATTTTGCCACCAAGAGAGCACTAAACCCTGCGGCTTTCGCGCGGGGTCGTGTGAAACCGTTGCTCGCGATCTCCCGGGTCAGTCGCGCCACGTCTGGCGGATCTCTTGCCGCAGCTCGCGCCGCTCTTCCTGAATCTCACACCGTTCACGCGGCGTGACCACCGCCCCAGCGTCGCGGATCTCCTGCCGCAGCTCACGCGCCTCTTCGCGGATCTCCTGCGTCGTGGGAATAACCGAGATCCTTCGGTTCGCTCAGGATGCCCACGGACCGCAACGGCCTTTGCCGGTGAATCTTGACAGACCCGCCGCGTGAGGCCTTTTTTGCGGGGCCGCTTGGGGGCTGTTATAATGACATTTTTGGGACCTACCCCACCGCTGACGCGCTCGTATCCGGTTCGCACCCCAGTGCGCCGGTCGGAAGACAGCCGCCATTTCTTGAAGCTTCAGGCATCGCCATGGCAAGCACGTTGGTTGAACCGCTGGTCCGTGAACTTCGTGCGCGTCTGGGTGCGGCCAATGTGCTTTCAGCACCGTCGGACCTGGTCGTCTACGAGTGCGACGGATTCACCATCGAGAAGAACCGGCCCGACGTGGTGGTCTTTCCGACGTCGACCAGGCAGGTGGCGGAGGTCTTGCACGCCTGCCACAAGCACAACGTGCCGATCGTGGCCCGAGGGGCGGGCACAAGCCTGGCCGGCGGATGCTTGCCGCTGAACGGCGGCGTAGTGCTGTCGCTGACCAGGATGAAGCAGATCGTCGAGATCAATCTCCGCGATCGCTACGCGCTGGTCGAGGCGGGCGTGCCGAACATCCAGCTTTCGCGCGCCCTGGCCGGAAGCGGATTCCACTTCGCCCCCGACCCGTCCAGCCAGGTCTCCTGCACCATCGGCGGCAACGTCGCCACGAACGCGGGCGGACCGCACACCCTGAAGTACGGCGTGACCGGCAACCATGTGCTGGGCCTGGAAACCGTGCTCGCCGACGGCACCGTGCTCACGCTGCCGCCCGTCAGCCAACCGGGCTTCGATCTGACCGGTCTGCTCGTGGGCAGCGAAGGAACGCTGGCCGTGGTGACCAAGGTTTGGGTCCGCCTGACGCCCAATCCGCAGGATTATCGGGCGATGCGCGCCGTGTTCAACTCGTTGGACGACGCGACCAATGCCATCAGCGACATCATCGGCGCGGGCATCATCCCCGCCGCCATGGAACTGATGGATCGCGGGATCATCGGCGCGGTGGAAGAGGCCTTTCATTTTGGTTTTCCGCTGGACGCCGAGGCGATCGTGGTCATTGAGGTCGACGGTCCGAGCGTATCGCTGGCCGCGCAACAGGACCAGATCGTGGCCTATTGCCACAAGTGGAACGCGCGCGAGGTGCTGCAGGCCTCCGACGCCAAGCAGCGCGAACTGTTGTGGAAGTGCCGCAAGCTGAGCGTCGGAGCGGTGGGCCGGCTGAGCCCCAGCTACTGCATCCAAGACGGCGTCGTGCCACGCACCCAGTTGCCGCAGATCCTGCGGCGAATCAGTCAGCTCAGCCAGGAGCATGGGGTGCGGATCGTCAACGTGGCCCACGCCGGCGACGGCAACGTCCACCCCATCCTGTTGTTCGACGAACGCGACCGGAACCAGGTGCAACGCGTGCTGGCCGTCGGCCGGGCCCTGCTGGAGGAGTGCATCGCTTGTGGCGGTAGCGTCACGGCCGAGCACGGCATTGGAGTGGAAAAGCTGGAATTCATGTCACGCCTGTTCTCGGCCACGGACCTGGAAGCCATGCGGCACACGCGGCGCGCCTTTGACCCTGGCCTGCGGTTGAATCCCGGCAAACTGATCCCCATGGCTGACGACGCCCCTGTCGTGCAAACGCTTCCCGCGCGACGCGGCGCCCCCTGACACAATCCACACCGACGCCTTCCGTGAGCCATCGACCGTGATTGACCCGCAAAGCATCTTGCCCCTGGATCAAACCCTGGCCCCCTCCACCGCCGCGGAGGTGGCTGAGGCCATTCGTGCTGCGGCCCACCAGAAAACCGCCGTCTACCCCTTGGGCGGCGGTAGCCGACTGGCGCTGGGCCCACGCCCTAAACGCCGCGGACTGGGCCTGTCGCTGGCCGGGCTGAACCGGCAGATCGACTATCCCTGCCGCGACCTGACCGTCACCGTCGAAGCGGGCATGACCGTGGCACAGTTGGCCGCGACCCTGGCCGCCCAGCGACAGCGATTGCCGGTCGACGTGCCCGACGCCCAACGCGCGACCGTGGGCGGAATCGTGGCCACGGGAGCCGCGGGACCGCGGCGATTCGCCTACGGCACGATCCGCGACTACCTGCTGGGCTTCACGGCGATCGATGGGCAGGGCAACGCCTTTTCCGGCGGCGGCCGCGTGGTCAAGAATGCCGCCGGCTACGATATGTGCAAGCTGCTGGTCGGCTCGCAGGGAACCCTGGGCGTCCTGACGCAAGTCACGCTCATGGTCCGCCCCCTGCCGCAGGCCACGGCGATCGTGGGCTGCACGCTGCCGGACCTGGAGAAGGCCGAAGGACTGCTGGAATGGCTCAACCGCTCGGCGCTCCGACCGGTGGCCGTAGAATTGCTAGCCGGCCCGGCCTGGCAGGATCTTGCCGAGCTCGGCCCCCTGACCCCGGCGGCCGCGGCGCGACTGTTGGTAGGGTTCGAAGGGCCGCAGGACGAGGTCTCCTGGATGGTCGACGAACTGCGCCAGCAGTGGAGCCAGCAGAGACTGGAATCGGCCCTGGTCGCAGGCCAGGACACGGAACCGTTGTGGACGCGGCTCACCGACTTCGCCCTCGCTGGCCCGGCCAACAACGGCGCCCCGCGCTTGGCCCTGGAAATCGCCTCGATGCCCAGCCGAGTGGTGCCGCTGATGCACGACCTGCTCCGTCAGGATCGACGCTGGTCGCTTCAGGCACACGCGGCCAGCGGCAATCTGCTGGCCATGCTGCCGGGCGTCGAACCGGGCCAGTGCGCGACGCTGGTCACCGAGCGGCTCCGTCCGACGGTTGCGCAGGCGGAAGGCCGGATGATCGTCACCGCCTTCCCGCCCCAGGCGGCCCTGACTCATGGCGACGTGTGGGGCGAGCCCCCCGCCGGCTTGCCGGTGATGCGTTCCATCAAGCAACAATTCGACCCGTGCAACATCCTCAATCCGGGCCGGTACTTGTTCGAGGAATGACTGCTGCGATGTATCACTCCACTTCACAGGCCTGAGATTGGAATGAGTCTGCCTTCCTTTCCAAGTCCGATCCGCGTGGACGGCCACTCTCCGGCCGCGGGGATCGATTATGAGTTGTTCCTGGACTGCGTTCACTGCGGATTGTGTACCGCGGCCTGTCCTACCTATACGGAACTGGGCGACGAAAACGAGAGCCCGCGCGGCCGAATCTACTTGATGCGACTCGTGGCCGATGGACAACTGGGCATCAGCGAGCGCCTGCGCCGGCATCTGGACCTCTGCCTGGATTGCCGCTCCTGCGAGACGGCCTGCCCGTCGGGCGTGAAATACGGCCGGCTCATCGAGCCCTTCCGCCTGTCGCTGGAAGAGGCCGACGAAAGCCTGGTCAAACGCTTCGACTGGTTCCGGGCCTTGGTTCTGTTCCAGGTCTTTCCCTATGCCGGCCGCATGCGATTGCTGACAGCCCCCATTCGCCTGCTGCAGCGGTTGGGGATCTTCGGGCTGATGGAGCGCCTGGGTTTGTTCCGCCTGGTTCCCGGCCGGCTCGGACGGATGATCACCCTGCTGCCGCCACCCATCAAGGGCGGGCCGGCCTTGCCGCGCTTCCTGCCGGCGATCGGCCGGCGCCGGGCCCGCGTGGCCTTCTTCGTGGGCTGCGTGGCCGACGCCATGTTCCGCCACACGCATTGGGCCACGCTCCGTGTGCTCCAGCAAAACGGCTGCGACGTGATCATTCCCGAAGGACAAGCCTGCTGCGGAGCGATCCACTACCACGCCGGCAACCGTCCGGGCGCTCGCAAGCTGGCCGACGCCAACGTCGCCGCCTTCGAGTTGGACGACATCGACGCCGTGATCGTCAACCATGGCGGCTGTGGGGCGATGCTCAAGGAATATGGCCTGCACTGGAAGGACGACCAGCAGCCCCGCCGCGCCGCCTTCTCGGCCAAGGTCCGCGACGTACACGAGTTCCTGGACAACCTGGGCTTCATTCCGCCCAACAGCCCCATCGACGCCGTCGCCACCTATCACGACGCCTGCCACCTCGGCCACGCACAGAAGATCTTGCAGCCGCCCCGGCGTTTGCTGGCCCAGATCCCGGGCCTGCAGATGTGCGACCTGCCAGAGACGGAAATCTGCTGCGGTTCGGCCGGAACCTACAATCTCAACCAGCCCGAGATGGCCCAGCGCCTGGCCAAACGCAAGCTGGACAACATCGTCGGCACAGGGGCTCAGATCGTGCTGGCGGCCAATGCCGGCTGCCTGTTGCAGATCGGCCGCGAGCTGCGGCAGAACCGGCAGCCAATGCTGCTCATGCACCCCATGGATCTGCTGGATATGGCCTATCGCGGCGAGTGCCCGAAACTGCCGCCGGTCGGCCGGCGCTAGAGGGACCTCTCAGGGCCCATGAAAGACGACCTGGTGCAACGCATCCGGTCATCCTGAGCGCAGTCATCCTGAAGCGCAGCGAAGGATCGCGAACCGGAGAATCACCGGAGATTCTTCGCTGCAATCAGAATGACAGCCGGACAAATTGAGCCACGTGCTCTTTCACGGGGCCTCACCTCAGCCAGGCGGCCAGCGCGTCGATCTCCAACCGCGTCAACTCGCGCCGCAGTTCCTCTGCCGGAAAGGGGCGACGCAGCGGATCCTTGGCCAGCATCCGATGCACCAGGTGCGCCACCGCGTCGGGCACGTGCGGAGCGAGCGTCTCCAATCGTGGCGGAACGACGGTCCGCTGCTGCGTCGCCAGATCGGCCAAATCGTGCGCCACAAAGGGCCGCCGACCAGCCAACGCCTCGTACAGCACCACGCCCAGGCTGTACACGTCGCTCCGCACGTCGCCGCAGAGCCTGGACGATAGCAACTCCGGTGCCAGGTAGTCGGCCGTGCCCAACAGGCCACGATCCGCGGTCGAACACTCCTCCCCGGCCCGCCGGGCAAAGCCCAAGTCGAGCAGGGTCACATGGCCTTCGGGAGACAGAAAGACGTTCCCCGGTTTCACATCGCCATGGCTCCAGCCGGCCTGATCCAAGGCGCCCAAGGCTGACGTCACCTGCCGGCCGATGGCCAGGGCCTTGTGCACGGCCAGCGCGCCAGCCGCCTCTAGCTGCGCCCTCAAGGTGCGACCGGTGAGCCAAGGCATCACGAGGAAATGAGGCCCCAGCCGGACCGAGGCTCCCAGCACGGCGACCAGGTGCGGATGAGCCACAACGCGCCCAACCTGCGCTTCTCGCCGCAGCAAAGCAATCGCCCGCGGATCGTTCTGCCAGCGAGCGCGCAGCAGTTTCAGGGCGTAGGCGCCTTGCGGCGTCCCGCGCGTGTTCGCCGGTCGTGCCCGATAGATCTGAGCCCAGGTACCTTCAGCCGCCAGTTCCAGCAGGTCCCATTGCTTCAGACGCAGCCCCGGTGACGCGGCAGACGCCCGATCGCATAACGCCTGATTCTGCGTGCTCATGACCCAGCCGCGCGCCCAACCTACGCTGTCTCGACCTTCCGCAACACGTATTCCCCGGGGCCGCTCACACGGCCTGCGGCGGTTGCGCGATACACTCTTAGGACCGGTCCCAGAACCTGTTGGCAGTTCATTCTTGCCGGGCCGCCCGAAGTGGCCTGCATCGTTCTGGGATACGTTCTTAAGGTTGGATCGGTCGTACGCGGCGAGCGAGTTGAGACAGTAACGCCAGCGAGGGGTATTGGGCGGCGTCTTGGTGGTGTTTCGCGCCCCGGCCCCCTCTTGCCCCGAGTTCGATTCAGGTCCCTGCTGCACGACCCTTGCAGAGGCGCGTTGCGCTACTTAAAATGGTGTTTTTCGTTGGTTTCCATCTTGTGCAAGGAGTGGTCGATGCGAAAGTTCCTGATTGCCTGCTGCCTGGCCGCGTTCTGCTTGACCGTCGTCACCGGGTGCCCCCAGAAGCCCACCGCGAGCGAACCGGGCCCGGCCAAGAAACCCGCCCCCGGGACCACGGCTGCCAAGTGAGGTCTCAATCGCCACGGACAGGGCATCCACGAGGCGCCGCCGCAAGCCTCGGGGTGCCGCTTTCAGAAACGCTGGGCGAGTCCGTTGCGACTTGGCTGTGACGATTCTGGAAATGGCACTCCATCCCACCCCCCTTTGCCCGCGTTCGTAGCCTGCCCGACCGACCTGATCGGTCTTTCCTGTACGTTTTCCGCGGCCTCCAACCACACATCGAGCTGCCTGGGCTCGACGAGGGCGGCTTGCATGCCCATCCAAAGCCACAAGCCCAGGGGAACGGCCCCCTGGGCTTGTGTTGTCTTCGGAACCGGTCTGTTGCTCAGATGAACTCGCCGGTGAAGGAGGTCAGGGCCTTCATGTAATTCCCGCGTTCAAAAGCGGCCGGATTGGGGCAGTTCTCTTGGCTCATGCTGCCTTTGAGCTGCTCGACCGAGGCGTATTCCTTCTGCTCCATCCAGTCCTGCAGCCCCTCCAGGATCGAACGGACCTGGTCGATGCCTTCGCCGTACAGAGACGAAGCGATCATGCCCACGTCGGCTCCGGCCAGCAGGGCCTTGACCATGCCCGCTGCCGTGTGCAACCCGCTGGTCAGCGCCAGCGAGGCGTTCAAACGCCCGTGGAGCAAGGCCACCCAGCGCAGGGGCAGCAGCAACTCGGGCTCGGTGCTCAAAACCAGACGCGGCGTGATCTCCAGGTCCTCCAGGTCAATGTCGGGCTGGAGGAAGCGGTTGAACAACACCAGGCCGTCGGCGCCGGCATCGACCATTCGCTTGGCGACATGCCCCATCGAGCTGAAGTACGGGCCAACCTTGATGGCCAAGGGAATCGAAACGGATTGCTTGACCGAGGCCACGAGGTCCACGTACTGCGACTCGACCTGCTCGCTGGTCATGGAGAGGTCGGCGGCGATGAAGTAGATGTTCAACTCCAGGGCGTCGGCTCCGGCGTCTTGCATCAACTTCGCATAGCGCGTCCAACCGCCCTTCGAAACGCCGTTCAGGCTGGCGATGATCGGAATCTTGACCGCCTTCTTCGCCTCCGCAATGTGACGCAGATAGCTGTCGGTGCCGAAGTTGTAGTCTTCCTGCTCCGGGAAATAGGTCAACGCCTCGGCGAAACTATCCGTGCCGCGCTGCTGCGCCTTCGTAAGCTCCACCTCGTCGTGGACGATCTGCTCCTCGAACAACGAGGGAAGGACGGCCGCCGCCGCCCCCGCCTCTTCCAGCCGGCGGAGGATGTCCACGTTCTCCGTCAGCGGGCAGGCGGCGATGACCAACGGGTTTTTGAGCTTCAGCCCAAGGTAGCGGGTGCTGAGGTCGACACTCATGAATTCATCTCCTTTGCTTGCTGCGCCGCATCCGCACCGGACTTGGCTCCGCCATTGCCGCGGGTCACCTCGGCAAACTGTTCGTACATGTCATAGCGGGAGAAGATGTCCTTCTGGGCCTGCGCCATGAGGCGTTCGGCCTGCTGCGGCTTGCTCCGCGCCAGCATCGCGAACCGGGCTTGCTTCATGGCATATTCCTTCAGTTCGCCCACCGGACGCTTGCTGACCAGCTTGAAGGGCTGCTCCGTCTCGCGCGGATCGTAGCTGTACAGCGGCCAGTAGCCGCAGGCCACCGCCTCCTTCTGCTGGTTCATGGCCGTGGTCATGTCGATCCCCCAGCCGATGCAGTGCGAGAAGGCGATGATCAACGACGTGCCGCGGTAGGACTCGGCTGCACGGATGGTCTTGAGCGCGTGCATCATGTTGGCGCCCATCGAAATCTGCCCCACGAACACGTTGCCGTAGGACATGGCGATCATCCCCAGGTCCTTCTTGCGCCCCGGCTTGCCGCCGGCGGCAAACTTGGCCACGGCCCCGCGCGGTGTGCTCTTCGAGGCCTGCCCACCGGTGTTCGAGTAGACCTCGGTGTCCAGGACCAGGATGTTCATGTCCCGCCCCGAGGCGAACACGTGATCCAACCCGCCGAAACCGATGTCATACGCCCAACCGTCGCCGCCGAAGCTCCAGATGCTGCGGCGGATCAGGTACTCCGCCGAGGCCGCCAGATGGCCGGCGTCGGCCGAGCCGATCGTGGCCAGCTTCTGCTTCAACTGCGTGACCAACAACCGTTGCTGGGCAATCTGCTCGTCGGTTTCCTGCGTGTTGTTCAGCAGCGCCGAAACCAACTCGTCGCCCAACTGACCGGCGAGCTTCTTCAGCAATCCCTGGGTGTACTCGATCTGCTGATCGACGCCCAAACGCATGCCAAAACCGAACTCGGCGGCATCTTCGAACAACGAGTTCGACCAGGTCGGCCCTCGCCCGTCCTTGTTCACCGTGTACGGCGTGCAAGGCAGGTTGCCGCCGTAGATCGACGAGCAACCGGTGGCGTTGGCGATCATCATTCGATCACCGAAAAACTGCGTCAGCAGCTTGACGTACGGCGTTTCGCCGCAGCCGGCGCAGGCCCCCGAGAACTCGAACAGCGGCTGCAGGAGCTGCGAGCCCTTGATCGTGTCCATCTTGACCTGCGCGCGATCGACGTCGGGAATGTTCAGGAAGTACTCGAAGTTGACCCGCTCCCGCTCCAGGTGCTCGTGCTTGGGGGTCATGTCGATGGCCTTGTGCTTGACTTGCGTTTTGCTCTTGGCCGGACACACGTCAACGCACACCCCGCAACCCGTACAGTCGTCGGGCGCCACCTGCACCGTGAACTTCCAACCGGGATATTCCTTGCCCTTCCATTCCACCGCCGCGAAGCCCTGTGGCGCCTTCTCGGCATAGGCCGGCTCGAACGCCTTGATGCGGATGGCCGCATGCGGGCAGACCAGCGAGCAGAATCCGCACTGGGTGCAGATCTCGCCGTCCCAAATCGGAATCTCCTGGGCGATGGAACGCTTCTCGTACATCGTGGTCCCGGTGGGGAACGTCCCGTCCACCGGCAAAGCGCTCACCGGCAGGTCGTCGCCGCGGTTGGCGATCATCATGCCCAGCACGTCCTTGACGAAGGCCGGAGCATTCGCCGGGACCGGCGGCACCATGTGCAACTGGCTGCTGGCCTGCTGCGGATACTTCACTTCCTGCAAGCCGGCCAGGGCTGCGTCCACGGCCGCGTAGTTCCGCTGCACAACCGTCTCGCCACCCTTCTTGCCGTAGGTCTTCTTGATCGAGTCCTTGATGTGCGCGATCGCCTCATCCGCCGGCAGCATGCCCGACAGCTTGAAGAAACAGGTTTGCATGATCGTGTTGATCCGCACCCCCATCTGTGTCTCGCGCGCCACGCGGTACGCGTCCACCACGAAGAACTTGAGCTTCTTGGCCAGGATCTGCTTCTGTACCTCGACCGGCAGGTGGTTCCAGACCTCGTCGGCCCCATACGGGCTGTTCAAGAGGAACGAGGCCCCGGGCTCGGCCATGGAGAGCATGTCGATGCGTTCCAGGAAATGGAACTGCGCGCAACTGACAAACGTCGCCCGATGCACCAGGTACGAACCCTTGATTGGTCGCGGGCTGACGCGCAGGTGGCTGGCGGTGACCGAGCCCGCCTTGCGCGAGTCGTAGACGAAGTAGCCCTGCGAGTGCAGCGGCGTGTTTTCGCCGACGATCTTCACCGTGCTCCGCACCGCACTCACGGTTCCATCGCTGCCCAGCCCAAAGAACAGGCCGCGCGTCACGTCCGCCAGCTCGGTGGAGAAGGCCGGATCGTATTCCACGCTGAGCTTCGTGACATCGTCCTCGATGCCCACCGTAAATCGCTTGCGCGGCGCCGCCTTGCGCAATTCGTTGTAAACGCCCGCGACCTGCGCCGGCGTGAATTCCTTGCTCGACAGGCCGTAGCGACCGCCGATCACCAGCGGCATGGGCCCCGCCTTCCAACTCTCGGCCAAGGCGGTAACCACGTCCTGGTACATGGGCTCACCCAACGCGCCGGGCTCCTTGGTCCGGTCGAGGACCGCAATCCCCTTGACCGTCTTGGGCAGTACGCTCACGAACGCCTGAATGTCGAAGGGACGGTACAGGTGGACCTTCAATACGCCCACCTTCTCCCCTTCGGCGTTCAGCTTCTCGACCGTCTCTTCCACGACTCCGCAACCGGAACCCATAATAACGATCACGCGGTCTGCGTCCGGCGCTCCGACGTAATCGAACAAGTGATAGCTGCGGCCAAAAAGCTTGCCGAACTTGTCCATCCACTTCTGCACAATGGCCGGACAAACGTCGTAGTAGCGGTTGCAGGCCTCACGCGCCTGGAAGAAGACGTCCGGGTTTTGGGCCGTGCCGCGCAGCAAGGGGTGCTCGGGAGTCAACGCGCGCTGGCGATGCGAATGGACGAGCTTGTCGTCGATCATCGCCCGCACGTCGTCCTCGCTCAACTGCTCGATCTTGTTCACCTCGTGCGAAGTGCGGAAACCGTCAAAGTAGTGCAGAAAGGGCACTCGCGATTCCAGCGTCGCGGCATGCGAAATCAGGGCCAAATCCTGCGCCTCTTGCACCGAACCCGATGCCAGAAGCGCCCAGCCCGTGCTCCGGCAGGCCAGCACGTCGCTGTGGTCGCCGAAAATCGAGAGGGCATGCGTGGCCACCGTGCGCGCCGTGACATGGAAGACCGTGGCCGTCAGCTCACCGGCGATCTTGAACATGTTCGGGATCATCAGCAACAGCCCTTGCGAGGCCGTGAAGGTGCTGGTGATCGCTCCCGCTTGCAGCGAGCCGTGGACCGCACCCGCGGCGCCCGCCTCGCTCTGCATCTCGACCACGTGCGGAACGGTGCCGAAAATGTTCTTACGGCCGGCGGCGGCCCAAGCGTCGGGCATCTCCCCCAAACCCGAAGACGGGGTGATGGGGTAAATGGCCATGACCTCACAGCAGAGGTGGGCGATGTTGGCCACCGCTTCATTGCCGTCTAAGGTCACGAAGCGTCTTGATTCCACTGGTCTTCTCCTCAATCAGATGGGTGGTTCGCGAACACTCGTCCCCGGGATGCCACAATTGCGCGACTGGCCCGAGAAAGGATTGGCAGACCCGGCGCTGAAGCTGGATGAGGCTAGCCACGAGCAACACGTTTCGGCGACGAAACGGAGCCGGCTTGAGCCTAATTGGCCTTCTCGGGACCACCGCCGTTGAGTCTCCCTGTCCGGAAGCCCCGACAGCAGACGGTTTGAAGAGGACCCTAGCAGCGATGCCCCCGCAATGGGTGTAGCGCGGCCAGCCGCTCAGCCGAGGCAGCGCCGGCCAAAATACGTCAACCGCCGCGCCCAGCCGGAATCCCGGCCACGGCAAGCCCTAGCCGGAAAATATCAAACCGTAAACTTAACGCCTGCCATGTCGCGATGCAAGCACCCCGCCTCGGGGAAAGAGCCGCCATCGCTCAGCCTACAGACACAACACCGCGACTACAAAAATGTGCCAAACTCGAGAATGCCGCTCTCCGGCACCCTCAGCGTCGGCCCGCGCCGGAACGAGATGTCTAACGACGCAACGCCTTGGCCAACAAGCAGATTGGGCGACTTTCATCTGGCCCGCCGTACAATACCCCAGCCTTTGTTGAAACGGAATCCCGGACGCCTGCCGCGCGGTGGCGATACCTTGTCACACGCGCGCTTGCGACCACAACCGCGCCTCCGGAGGGGCGAATCATGCAGACTTTGGCAAATTGGGCTGGCGTGCTGGCGTGGGGCTTGGCTGCGGCCTGGGCAGCGGGCGGGGCTCGTGCAAACGAACTGAAGCCGGGCGACCCGGCCCCCGACTTCTCGTTGCTGGGCAGCGATGGAAAGACGTACAAACTCTCCGACTTCCGCGGGAAACAGGCCGTCGTGATCGCCTGGTTCCCCAAGGCCTTCACCGGTGGATGCACGGCCGAGTGCAAGTCGTTCCGCGCCGATGGGGCCACGATGCGCAAGTACCAAGCGGCTTACTTCACTGCCAGTTGCGACGACGCGGAGACCAACAAGCGATTCGCCGAGTCGTTGGAACTGGACTATCCGATCCTCAGCGATCCGGAGGCTCGCACGGCCGAGGCCTATGGCGTCCTCAACCCCGGACGCAAAACCGCCCAGCGCTGGACGTTCTACATCGGTCAGGATGGCAAGGTCCTGGCCATCGACAAGCAAGTCAAGACGGCCTCGCACGGCCAGGATGTGGGCGCGCGGCTCAAGGAACTCGGGGTCCCGCAGCGCTGACCACCATCCGGAAAACGCTTGGCCCAACGACGTACAACGCGGTTGGTTGTGACGCCGCTCGGGGACTATCTGCTGGCCAGCGGCTTCTCGCACACCTACAGCGATCGAGGGCCGAACCGGCTCTGGAAATCCGTGTTCAACATCAGCGACTATGGCTTCGATGTGATTCCGAATGACGGCCGGGCGATCAACTGGGACGCGATGGATGGCGGCCGGTTGAGCGCGAGCCGGACCGTTGCCGAATCGGACCGGAAGGGCGCAACGCAGGCCGCAGTCACGTTCTGCAACGCCTAGGGAACATAGCGAGCCGTTCAAACAGAAAGGGCCAGTCCTCTTCTCGCTCCCGCGAGGAGGGGACTGGCCCCGAGTCTTGCCGTTATAGTCTCTAACGGTTGGTGCCGGCCGTCTGGTCTTGCGTCACCACCGCGTAGGCCGAAAGATCCTGGGCTTGGCCGCCAAGATCGGTCTCAATGTGGATCGTCTTGAGGATCTTGCCCAAGTCCTTGCCCGCCGCAAATGTCACCGGAATGACGTGCAGCGGCTTGGCCCCCTGATCCTTGCCGAACTGGAAGCAATCGTCGTCGCAGGAGATAGAGACGATCCGGAAGGGCTGCTTGCCCTGCACGACCAACTGCTTGGTCACCTTCTGGCCCGGCTGCACCACACCCATGAACAACGAGGTCGGACTGACCGTCACGCTCGAAAGGACCCGGCCTTCGACCTGCACCGGGATCTGCGTGGTCTGCTGGTCATTGGTCAACAACATCACATGGTCGTTCAGATAGCCGATCGGCATCTGCTCGTCCATCTGCACGGACAGTTCGTACCAGGCCTGGCCGCCATTGCGTGCTGTCTCGGCGACGCTGGCCTGGATGTGCGGGTTGTTGCTGGTGACGCCCACGATGCGCCAATTGGCGTAGCCTGAGTAGTTGACCGTCACCTTCTGCGCCGCAGGACTGCCCTGGTCCACCGAACCGAACTGGACACTGCCTGGATTGACGAGGACATCCGAGCGGATGAAGCCATCGACCCGAAGCTGGACTTCGGCCGGATAGGGCCTGTCAAAAGTCACCGTCAGGGTGGCCCCTCGCTTCCCCTGGAATGTGCCGGTGTTGAAGGTGGCCACGACCGCCCCCTTCTCGTAGGTCTTCAAATTCGGCGTTTCCACCCGGACACTTGTGCAACCGCAGCTCGAACGGACGCCGGCCACGTGCACATCTTCCATATATAGGTTCGTGAAGACGAAGCGATGTTCGGCCTTGGCCGAACGCGCGACCGTGCCGAAATTGTGGCTGTTCGTTTCGAACATCTTGGCGGCCCACTCCTGGCCCAGGGCCATCGGGGACACCAAGAAGAAGGAGAAAAGGGCGAAACTCATTGTGCGAGACATAGATGACCCCCTCCGCGAGGGAAACAAATCGCGTCCAACCACCCGAAATGCGGTGCAGACGCCGAAGATTCGTTCCCTTCAAGCAATTTTGTTGGCTTCTGATTGGTCACAGCCAGACGGCTGAGCAAATCTAGGTCTGAGTAGAAAGCCTGTCAAATTAAGTTCTTAGGACTCTTGCGAGAATGGAAATCTGTAGATCCTGTGCGGAAAGAATGACCTCCTTGCGGCGATCGCCTTACCCACACCCTTCTTAACAACTATTCTAGGTCCCCTATGCTGGAAGGTCCATCCTGCTTCCGGTTCAGCCGAATGCGTCGAAGTAGTTACAATTCAAGGGCTTACAATACAAATGAGCCCTCTCCAACCGGCCGCGGCTATCTCTGCGGCCCGCACCTCTTGCCCACTTACTACAAATTCCAGATGCCCCTGTGACGTTTGTCCGGGGAGCATTGCCAACGAGGGCCTCTGTTCGTTACATTTAGGGATTACGCGTTTCCTGCCCCAGGACACGTGGCGCTGCCGGTGTATGGGTGCAGGACTGCTGTGGAAGGCGGACGGTCGAGTGGCCTCCGCCCGTCCCCCCGGATTGCCGATCGTCGTTCTTGCGTGACAGTATGTTCGAAAGCCTACAGGACAGCCTGACTTCCGCGATTCGCTCCCTGCGTGGGCGTGGGAAGCTGACTGACTCGAACATGCGCGACGGTCTGCAACTGGTGCAGTCGGCCCTGCTCGAAGCCGACGTCAGCTTTCCCGTGGTGCGACAGTTCATGGAACGCGTGTCGCAAGAGGCCGTGGGCGAACGCGTCTTGAAGTCCCTCGATCCCAGTCAGCAGGTGGTGGGCATCGTCTACCAGGCGCTGGTGGAGTTGATGGGGCCGGTGGATCACTCCCTGCATCTCAGGCCGGGCCTGAACGTGCTCATGCTCTGCGGTTTGCAGGGCTCCGGCAAGACGACCAGTTGCGGCAAGCTCGCTCGCCTGATTCAGCAACGCGGACGCAAGCCCATGCTGGTGGCGGCCGACTTGCAGCGACCGGCGGCGATCGACCAGTTGGAGATCCTCGGACAGAACCTGGGAATCGAGGTCTACACGGAACGCAGTTCCGCGGATCCCGTGGCCGTCTGCCAGCGCGCCGTCGCCCAAGCCAAGACTTCCGGTGCCGACGTGTTGATCCTGGACACGGCGGGCCGGTTGCACGTGGACGAAGATTTGATGGCCCAGTTGACGCAAATCGACCGGCGCGTGCAGCCGGGCCAGGTGTTCCTGGTGGTCGATGCGATGACGGGCCAGGACGCGGTGAACAGCGCCAAGGCCTTCAACCAGGCCCTGGAACTGGACGGCGTGATCATGACCAAGCTCGACGGCGATGCCCGTGGCGGCGCCGCGCTGTCGGTCAAAGCCGTCACCGGCGTCCCAATCAAGTTCGTCGGCACCGGCGAACACCTGGATGCCCTGGAGGAGTTCCATCCCGATCGGATGGCGGGCCGCATCCTCGGTCACGGAGATATCTTGACCCTGGTCGAACAGGCCCAGCAGAAGTTCGACCAGGAGGAGATGCTCAAACAGCAGGCACGCTTGCAGAAGGGCGAGTTCACCCTCGACGACTTCCGAAAGATGCTGGGCCAGGTGACGAAACTGGGCCCGATGCAGAAGGTCTTGGGTATGATCCCCGGCTTGGGCGGCCTGGGCCAGATGCAGCAGATGCTGGGCGACGCGGACATGGAAGGGGACATGCGGCGCTTGTTCGGCATGATCGACTCGATGACCCCCGCCGAACGCCGCAATCCCAAGGTCATTGATCAAAGCCGCCGCCGCCGAATTGCCGCCGGAGCCGGCGTCGAGCCGCACGAAGTCAACGAACTGGTCAAGCAGTTCGACGGTATGGCCGATCACATGAAATTGTTCTCCGGAATGGGGATGCGTGATCGGTTGCGCGCCGTGCAGCAGTTGGGCCAGAGCGGTTTGCTGAATCCCGGCGCAAAGCTGGGAAAGATCAAGAAGGGGACGGGCAAGCGGCTGACGGCCGACGAGCGAAACAAACTCCGCAAGCTACGAGAAAAGGAAGCGCGCCGCAAGAAGCGCGACGAAAAACGCAAAGGACCCTAGAACCGGCCCCCAAACGGTCGGATGAATCGGCTTTCTCCCGGACGCCTGGACTGGCGTCCGTGGCGGAAACCTAGGGTCTACAGTCAACTTGGTCGCTTTTACGAAAGGTTTACGAGGAGAACAGCGTGGCAGTACGTATTCGCATGAAGAAGATGGGCCGGCTTCACCGCCCCTTCTACCGGATCTGCGCCATGGACGCCCGCACCCCGCGCGACGGTCGCGTCCTGGAACAGTTGGGCACTTACGACCCGTTGATTCCGGAGACGGATGCGCGGGCGGTGCTGAATAACGAGCGGATCGGCTATTGGTTGGGCGTGGGCGCGTTGCCCAGCGACAAGGTCAAGGTGCTGATCAAGAAGTACGGTGCGAACGGCACGCACACGGAGCAGCAGCGGCTGGCCTTGGAGCGGTTGGCGATCGCCCGCCGCCGGCCTACGCCTCCTTCGGCCCCGGCAAAGGCGTCCGCCGAGTCCGAAGCCGCGCCGGCCCCCGAACAGCCGGCCGGCGAGTGATGCGCAATGCGCTTCGACGTTTTGACCCTGTTTCCCGAGATCTTCCAGGGCTACCTCGGTCAGAGCCTGTTGAAGCGCGCCATCGCGGCCGGACTGGTGGAAGTCCATCCGCACAACATCCGTGACTGGTCCCACGACAAACACCTCAAGGTCGACGATCGCCCTTTCGGTGGTGGACCGGGAATGGTGCTGATGGTGGACCCGGTGGTTCGAGCTGTGGAAAGCGTCCAGCGGTTGCCGCCCCACCCGGGACATCTGGTGATGCTGACGCCCCAAGGACGGCCGCTGTCACAAGCCGTCGTCGAAGAGTTGTCGCAGCAGAAGCGGATCCTGCTTCTCTGCGGACGTTATGAAGGGTTTGACGAGCGAGTACGCCTGATTCTGCAGCCTGACGAAGTTTCGTTGGGCGATTTCGTCCTCAACGGGGGCGAGGTCGCCGCGATGGCCGTGATCGACGCCGTGATCCGCCTCGTGCCCGGCGTGTTGGGGGACGAACAGAGCAGCCAGGACGATTCGTTTTCGGGCACGACCAGACTTTTGGAGTTCGCACAATACACCCGGCCGCGTGAGTATCGAGGGCTCCAAGTGCCCGAAGTGCTCATCGGCGGAAACCACGAACAGATTCAACGCTGGCGCGAGCAAGATCGCCGGGAACGGACCCGGCAGCGCCGCAGCGATCTGCTGGAACACTAACCTGCCGCGCACTGGCCGGCGAGACGGCGGCTTCCGTCGCCGATCGATTGACGAAAGGACAACCTATGAACCAGAAACTGCTGGACGCGGTCGAGCAGAACTGCCTGCGGGCCGACATCCCCCAGTTCCAGATCGGCGATACGGTCGACGTACACTGCCGCATTCTGGAAGGCGAGAAAGAGCGGATCCAACTCTTCAGCGGCGTCGTGATCGCACGCAGCGGCTCCGGCACGCGCGAGATGTTCACGGTCCGCCGTATCGTCCAGGGCGAAGGGGTGGAACGCAAGTTCCCCTTGCACTCGCCCAAGGTCGCCAAAATCGAGGTCAAACGTAGTGGCGTCGTGCGACGCGCCAAACTGTACTACCTCCGCGACCGCGTCGGCAAGGCCGTACGCCTCAAGGAACGCCGTGTCACCGGCAGCAAACGCCGCGCCGCCGACGAAACAACCTAAACCCTCGCGCCATGTCGCAGGCCTCCGCCTGCCCGAGCATGATCGCGATGGGGCTACGCCCCTCGGCCCGGTGCGCTCGCGGCACGACCTGACCGGCGCGCGCCCACGCGCACCGCGCCGCTGTCTTCGTGCCCAAACCGCGCGTGCGCACGTGATCCGCCCCATCGCCGGAGGTTCGCCGTGGCTTGGACAAGGCGATTCTGGAACCGGTTACGCCAGTTCTTTCCACCCTTGTCGCTGGGCCAACGCGGCGAACGGGCCGCAGCCGCCTACCTCAAGCGCAAGGGCTATCGCATCCTCGCCCGCGGCGACCGGACCGGTCCCGGAGAACTGGACCTCGTGGCCTTGGACGGTCGCACGATCGTCTTCGTGGAGGTCAAGACGCGCCACAGCGCGGAAATGGGACATCCGGTCGAGGCCGTGGATCGCGCCAAGCAACGCCGCTTGACCCGCTTGGCCGTGGCCTGGCTCAAGCGGCGACGACTGCTCGAATCCCCGGCCCGCTTCGACATCGTGGCCATCACCTGGCCCCCAGGACAGCCACGTCCTGTGATCGAACACCTCGTCTCGGCCTTTGAGGCCGCCGGACGCTGGGAGTTCTTCTCCTAGCACGGTCCTCTCCTATTGCCTCTCAGGCAAGAACCTATCCCAGAACCACCACAGCCACCTCCGGCGGCCCTGCAAGACCGAACTGCCGACAGGTCTTCGGACCGGCTCTAAGAAATGCCGTGAGGCCGACCATCGGGAGGCCGGTTTTCCAGGATAGCGGCCGGGACAGCCACGACATTCCTCTTCTGGCACCCAATGGCAGAGATCAATAATAGTTTGCATGTGCCGCGGCGCGTGGTTATACTCGCAAACGAGCGGTCATTCTATCCGCTCCCCCCGCCGCGATCTCACCTGTCTCACGCCGAGGTACTGCCATGCGTCGGACCCGCCTGTTGCTGCTCTCGCTTTGGCTCTGCGCGGCCTTGACCTGCCTGTTGAATAGCGCCAGCCGCGCTGCCGACGGCAGTCAGTGTGAGCCTGGTTTCGTGTCGCTCTTCGACGGCAAGACTCTCGACGGTTGGGTCGGCCTGAACGACGACAAGTCGAGCTACTATGCGCAGGATGGGATGCTGATCTGCAAAGAGACCGGCAAGGTCCACCTCTTCTCCCAGAAAGAGTACGGCAACTTCGTCTTGCGACTGCAAATCAAGCTCGATCCCGGCGCAAACAACGGCGTGGGCGTCCGAACCAAGATCACCAAGGTCCCGCATCTGGAAGGAATGGAACTGCAGGTCTTGGACGATCCGTTCTACGTCCACGGCATTCCGCGCCCGGAGAAGGACCCTAAGGATTGGACGCCGCTGAAGGACTATCAGCACCATGGCTCGGTGTACGGCGTGGTCCCGGCCAGGACCGGCCACTTGCGCCCCACCGGCGAATGGAACGACGAGGAAGTCACCTGCAACGGCAGCCAGCTCACGGTCAAGCTCAACGCAGCGGTGATCGTGGATTGCGACCTGCACAAGGTGCAGCCCATCGATGGTCACGAGCATCCAGGCCTGTTCTACGAAAAGGGGCACATTGGACTGCATGCCCACGGCGGCTACGGAGCGAAAGTCTATTTCCGCAACCTGCGAATCAAGGAGTTGTAGCCGCCGCGCCCGCGTCTCTCCCCGCAAGAACCGCCCGCTCACACAAAGTGCGCAGAACGTGACCGCTGAACTGCTCCCGGAGCCGGACGGTACCCAGGCCATTTGTAGTCCGGCTCGTCGTCGGCGATCAGAGCGGGTGAAGCCGGAGGGGACTACGCTCCTGCGGGCTATACAGCTCCCCGCAAATGGGTCGCTGCCGCGTGGACTGATGAAATTTCACCCCAGAAAAATAGGCCACTCTTTGGTGACCTATTTGCGGATGCGAGCAACAAAGGTTATCATCAGGAAACGTGGGAAAAAAATAGGCGGAACTGTTTTTGCGCAACCTGGCGAAGGCCGCGCCGTTCCGTTCGCTTCCGCACACCGCATGCCCGTCGCTGCGGCGCAGACCGGCGTCAATCGGGAGTATCGGCTACATCCGTATCGTTCACCCCAACAGATCGAGGCCCATCCCTCATGTCGTCGGCTTCCACGGTGAGTGCCGCGGGAATGCGGATCGTCAGGCTCTTGGTCGGACTCCCTCCTCAGACCGTTTCCGATCTGATCAAGACCACTGGCGTCACTCGCACTGCCGTAACCGAGCAACTCAATGAGCTTGTTGCGGCCGGGTTTGTGGAACGCACCGTGGAGCGTCTGCCCGGACGGGGCCGGCCTAGACATCTCTACCAGGCGACCACGGCCGCCTTGCTGCTGCTGTTTGCCAGCAACCAGAAGAGCGTCGTGCCGGCCATCTGGCAGGCCGTCGACGAGGTCGGCGGCGAGGAACTGCGGTTGCGCGTTGTGCAGCGCGTCAGCGCCTTGGTCGCCGAGCAATACCGACGCCGCATCGTCTCCGCCACACCCAAAGAACGGCTGCAAGAACTGGCCAAGATCCTCAGCGAGGAAGGGGGCCTCGTCGAAATCGACGACGAGGGCGGCGCCCTGACGCTGCACAAACGGAGTTGCGCCTTCATCAGTATGTATGAACCAAAACGCTCCGTGTGCCGCGTCGACGAGGATCTGATTTCCGCAGTCGTCGGTCACCCGGTGCGCCGTGTGGCATGCCGCCACGATGGCGATCCCTGTTGCTCGTTCGAGTTGACCAACGGCCGTTCCTAGAGGCGCGACACGCTTGCCGTCTTCGAAGCCACCTTCCTCGGCCCCGCTGTTGCGCCCTCGGCGCCGACCGTTCCTCTGGATCGCTCTCGGCCTGGCGGCCTTGGTCCCCCTGGCCGCCGTCTTCCTGGCCCTGGATTGGTGGTGGTGCCTGCCGCCCGGAGAGGTCGCGGTGTACGTAGGCCGTGCCCAGTGCGCTCGCTGCCATCAGACGCAATTGGACCAGTGGGCTGGCTCCGACCACGATCTGGCCATGGACTTGGCCACCCCCGAAACGGTGCTCGGCGATTTCGACAACGCCACCTTCGAGCACTATGGAATTCGCTCCACCATGACCCGCCAAGGCGATCGGTTCTTCGTCACCACCGATGGCCCGGACGGGAAACTGCAGACCTACCCCGTCAAGTACGTGTTCGGCGTGCGCCCCTTGCAGCAGTACCTGATCGAGTTTCCCCAAGGACGCGTGCAGTGTCTGGGAATCGCCTGGGATATTCCGGGCAAGCGCTGGTTCCATCTCTATCCGCACGAGTCCATCCCGCACACCGACGTCCTGCACTGGACCAAACCGCTGCAGAACTGGAACTACATGTGCGCCGAGTGTCACTCCACCAATCTGCAGAAGAACTACGATGTCGCGTCCGACCAGTATCACACCACCTGGTCGGAGATCAACGTGAGCTGCGAGTCGTGTCACGGCCCTGGTAGCTTGCACGTACGACTGGCCGATTCCTGGCGATACTCCTGGGATCGCCGCTACGGCTTCGGGCTGGCGCGCCTCAAGACCAAGGAAAACCGGCCGCCCATCGAAACCTGCGCGCCCTGTCACGCGCGGCGGCGAATCGTCTATCCCGGCTTCCTGCCGGGACAGAAGTTCCTCGACTACTACGTGCCCGAGATGCTCGATTCGGAGAGCTACTGGCCCGACGGGCAAATCAAGGAAGAGGACTACGAGTACAGCTCCTTCATTCAGAGCAAGATGTACCACAACGGCGTGCGCTGCACCGATTGCCACGACCCACACAGCATGCGCGTGAAGTTCAAGGAAGGACCGGTGATCAACGACAATCGGCTCTGCGGCCAATGCCACGTCCCGGCCAAGTACGACGGACCCACGCACCACCACCATCCGGATGCCAGCAAGCCCGGCACGCTCTGCATCCAGTGCCACATGCCCACGACAACCTACATGGTTGTCGATCCACGCTTGGACCATAGTATTCGAATCCCGCGCCCCGAGTTGACCGTGGACCTGGGCATCCCCAACGCCTGCAACGGCTGCCACAACGACCCGTCCAAAGGGGAAACGCCAGCCTGGGCCGTGGAGAAGGTCCGCGCCTGGTACGGCCCCCCCAAGGGACCGCAACACTTTGCCTATGCCGTAGCCGCGGGACGACAAGGCAAGCCCGAAGGGCAGCAACTGCTCGATGCCGTGGCCCGACGCAAGGAGCTTCCTGCCATCGTGCGCGGCAGCGCGCTGCTGCTTCTGGGCCGCTACGGCGATCAAGCCGTCGAACCGGCTGCCACCGAGGGCCTGCGCGACGCCGAAGACCTGGTGCGCCTGTCCGCCGTCAGCAGCCTGCAATCGCTGCCGCCCGATCGCTTGCGCGACAAGTTGGCGCCCATGCTCAGCGATCCCGTGCGCGCGGTCCGCGTCGAGTCGGCCCGATTGCTGACGCGGATTGCCGCCAGCCTGTCCGGACGGCAACGTGAGGCCTTTGACGCCGCCTTGTCCGAATACGTCAAGGGCCTGGAATCCGTGGCCGACCAGGCCCCAGCCCATCTGAACCTGGGCGTGGTCTACCAAAACCTGAACCAACTGGACAAAGCGGAGAAGGCCTATCGGCATGCCCTGCAGATGGACGAGGGTTTTGTGCCAGCGCGGATCAATCTGGCCATGCTCTACGACCAGATGGGACAGAAGGCCAAGGCCGAGCAGGAGTTCCGCGAAGTCATCCGCCGCGATCCGAAACTGGCCGAAGCCCATTATTCTCTAGGGCTCTTGCTCGCCGAATCAAAACAGCGCCTTCCCGAGGCCCTGGAATTGCTGACCCGGGCCGCCGAGTTGGAGTCGGGCAATCCGCGAATCCATTACAACCGCGGCCTCGCTCTGCAAACGCTGGGACGTCACGCCCAGGCGGAAGAGGCTCTGAAACAGGCGTATCGCCTCTCGCCCCAAGCGGAATTCTTGCGCGCCTTGGCCATCTTCTATGCTCAGCAAGCGCGATGGACGCGCGCCGTGGCCTGCGCCGAAGAATTATTGCGATCTCGGCCCCACGATCCGGAGCTGCAGCGCTTTTTGCAGGGTCTGCGGCGCGAAGCCCAGCGCGCAGCAAATGGGGACAGCCGGTAATTCACCGGTGTCTGGGGGGCTTGATGGGAACCGGGCGGATCGGGTGGTCCAGGAGGCCACCAGGGCACCTTCCGGAATCGGAAGCCCAAGCCCATCCTACGCGACCGCTGCCGCCATTAAAGTCGGCCGATTCTCTCCGCTTGCATCTTGCTTGCGCAACAGGGCATAGGGAGAAAAGTCGGCCTTGTCTGTGCTGCCGTTTCAGCCCCCCAAATCCGCGCCATCGGCACGTTCTTTACGGTCGTTAGCACTGTCGGATTTGCTGTAGTCGCTACGACAGGAGAAACTTTTTTCAAGTCTAATGGTAATGCGGCTCGAAACTAATCTTCGGGAGGCTTACTTCCACTGCCAGGCCAGCGTGCGAGGCTGAGTGGTGGGATGTAGGTCGTAGGGGGGAAACATGCTATGACGGCAAAGGCCGTCTGTGTCCGCTGGCGCCAGCCAGAAGGGACAATCTGCACGTGTCTCCCTTACCGCCTGGGATTCGTCGAGGGATTGTGTCGGGAGGCCATCGAATCCGATCTAGAGCGGTCGAAACACGCCTTCTCTATTTTACGGATTTTCACTGACTTCCGGATACCCAGGTTGCCGATGTGACTACTAACGGCGCGGGTCAGAGGGAGCTGAACCATAGCCAAACCAAGCGAACCCTGTGAGGCCCCGACCCAGATGCTTGTGGTCCTCCGGCCGCCCCACTTGCCGGTAGAGGGAGCGAAAGACGGCCGCGGGAGCACAAGCAGGGGCCAAGAGGTTTCGGCGAAACAACGCCGAAGCAGTACCCAAATAAATCGAGAGAGATAAACGGAGAGCCTGCGATGAAGGTCTTCACAACTGGTCAGGTCGCCAAGATCTGCAAGGTGGCCCCGCGCACCGTGAGCAAGTGGTTTGATTCAGGCCGGCTGAAGGGATACCGGATCCCCGGTTCACAAGACCGCCGCATCCCACGGGAGTATCTGATCAAGTTCCTCAAGGAACACGGGATGCCCCTAGGCGACCTGGAAGATGAGGCCATGGCCAAGGTGCTCATCGTCGCCCAAGATCAAGTCTTGATCGAGAATCTCAAGCGGGAATTGCCCCTGGATCGCTCCTTCAAGGTGGCGGTGGCTGCGAGCGGGTTTGATGCCGGGATTCAGGCCGAAAGCTTCCATCCCGACTGTATTATCGTGGACTTCTCGATCGGACGCACCGAAGCGTTGCAGATCTGCCAGAACCTCCGCCGCAACAGCGAATTCGCCGAGGTGATTCTGATCGCCTTGTTGCCGGACGACGGCAGTTCCACAAGCTTCGACCGCTCGAGCATCAACGAGACGTTCAAGAAGCCGTTCGATGCAGCCTTGCTCGCCGAACGACTCCGAACCCTGATTGGCGCCAAGAAGGAACTCGTCTGAGTCCCTCGCCTCGCCAACCAACGCGGTCTTCGATATCCCAATCGCCGATTCACCTAACCCGTCGCGGACAGACCCCCGCGACGGATAATTTTTTCTTGGCCTCTTCAGAGCCCTGCCCCACGCTCGGCCCGCGGCCCAACTCCTGCGCTCGCCCCAACCGCAAACCGACAGATCGCCCCCCCCGTAGATGTTGCCGCTTTTTGCCCCGTGGAGCTGCGAGGGCCTCGACTCTGGTGAGTCGTCTGTATTAGAATGGCGTGAATCGAATGATTGCGGTGGGCTGCCGCATATCGGACGATTTCCCGCCGGGTGGGCCGATTGCGTTGAGCCCCCCCTACCGAGTCGGGCTGGATCGCCAGGGCTGCCGGTGGCTCTGGAGGAACACGGCAGATTGGCCCATGCGAAGTCTGCTGCTCGGCTGGACCTGCAGTTCAGGAAGTTGCTGATGACGCCCCCGGTCGATGAACGCATGCCAGGCGCCCAGCGGTTGGCGGCTCTGTACGCGCCAGTCCAGGCCGAACTCGATGAGATGGAGCAAGGGCTGCAGCGGGAGTTCAGCAGCCAGGATCCCTTTGTCGACCGCCTGGCCCGCCATGGCTTCCGTCTGGGGGGCAAGCGTCTGCGCCCGGCGCTGGTTCTGCTCTGCGCCCAGGCCTGTGGCGGCATCCGACCCGCCCATCGCGTCTTGGCTGCGGCCCTGGAGATGATCCACGCCGCCTCGCTGCTCCACGACGATGTCTTGGATGAGGCAACTGTCCGCCGCCACCTGGCAACCCTCAACGCTCGTTGGGACAACGAGGCGAGCATCCTCTTGGGGGATTACTTGTTGGCCCGGGCGATCGAAATGGTGGGGATGCTGGATAGTCCCTTCGCCAGCCGTGCGATTGGCATTGCCTCACGCACGGTCTGCGAGGGCGAGTTGCGGCAGGTCCAGTGGCGCGGCCATTTCGACTTGAGCGAGCAAGACTACATTCGCATCATCGCCGACAAGACGGCCGCCCTCACGTCCTGCTGCTGCCAATTGGGGGCCCACTATGCAGATGCCGATGCCGACACCTCTGCCCGACTCGCACGCTATGGCCAGTATCTGGGGATCGCCTTCCAGATCACGGACGACCTGCTGGATCTGTTGGGCGATGAGGCAACCGTGGGCAAGTCGTTGGGCACCGATCTGGCCAAGCAAAAGCCCACGCTCCCCTTGATCCGCCTGCTCTGTTCCACGACCGGCCAGCAGCGCGAGGAAATCCTCGATATTCTGCGCCGTTCCGACAACCATCGACTGGAGGCCCTGCGCCCCTGGTTGCGCGATTCGGATGCCATTTCCTATGCCCACGATACGGCGGTGCGGTACAGCCGTCAGGCGGCTCAGGAACTGGCCTGCCTGGGACCAGGCCCCGCGCGCGAGGCCCTCATTGGGCTCACCGAGTTCGTTGTCCAGCGGCAACAGTGAACGGCCATCGTTGGCCGTCGTCCGCCCGCGCCGCGGGTCCAGCCTGACCTCGCCAGCTTCTTCAATCCTTGTGGCGACGCAGGCCACGCTGGTGCCTTCCGCACGCCGAACACCGCCGCACGACGCGCCCCGGGCAAGCCGACCCCGATAGGTCTTCCTTGTGTCCACCGCTGTTGGGCTGCTAATATACCCCAGCGACACTCCCGCGGACCGGTTACAGGAACGAGTTGCATGCCGCAGCGACATTGGAGCCTCTTGAATAGCCGCCCCGTGGCGGATCATCGCATCTTCCGGCTGCGCTACGACCGCTATCGGGTCGAACCGGGCGGGGCCGAGCAGGATTTCGTGGTCCTCGAAGCGCCCGATTGGGTCAATGTCATCCCCTTGACCGACGAGGGGCAGGTCGTGCTGATTCGGCAATACCGGCACGGCGTCCAGGGCAACAGTCTGGAGATTCCGGGCGGAATGGTCGACCCGGGCGAATCGCCCGAGGCCGCCGCCCTCCGCGAACTGGAGGAAGAGACCGGCTACGTGGCGCGAAACGCCCGGCTCCTGGGCCGCATGACCGCCAATCCGGCCATTCAAAACAACTACTGCTACACCTTCCTGGCGCAAGGCTGTTGGCGCCAGACCGAACCTCGACCAGAGACCTTCGAGCGGATTGAAGTCCTCCTGCGGCCTCTGACCGATATCCCGGAACTGATCCGACGCGAGGAGATCCATCACTCGCTGATTACCAACGCCTTCGGCCTGTTGACGATCGAGCACCTGGAGGGCACAGGGCCAAGAGGGGCGAGCGACTGAGATTCACGTGAATCATGATCATCGGCCAATATCCACAAAGGAGGTGTCCCGTGCAGCGGCGTGACTTCCTGAAGTTGGGCGCCAGCGCGTCTGTGGGCGCAAGTGTCTCGACGTCCCTGGCCGGAGCCTCGGCCCCGTCCTCCTGCCCCCGCCTCAGCGGTTCGTCTTCCGCTGCCCCGGCGATCCTCACGAGCTACGACGAGCTGCAACACCGCCGTCGGCTGGAGAACATCGCCCTGGGGAATCGGTCGATCCGCAAGTGCCTGCGAAAGCACCTGATCACCGACTACCTGCCTGGTCACTGCTGCTACAACCTCGGTGAATACCCGGCCGAGAAGATCTGGAACCCCGACGAGTGGGACGAACGCGAACTGGATGCCTTGCAGCGGCACGGAATCCGCCTGATCCAGGTCCACGAGGAATGGAACGACTCACAGCGTCTGTGCGGCGCGCACAAGTTGGCTGCGGCCAACCCGGCGGGGTTCAAACGCTTTGTCGAGATGGTGCATCGCCGCGGATTGAAGATCATCGTCTATGTCTCCAGCGGTTATTTTGATCGCAAGGATCCCGATTTCCGGCCGGAATGGGCTGGCAAGACCGATCTCCGCGAAATCTATTTCCGCTACGCGCGCTGCTCGCCCGCCAGCCCCGGTTGGCGCGCCTATTTCTTGCCGCGCGTGGTGCGCCTCTTGGACGAGTATGGTGTGGATGGGCTGTACAACGACCTGGGCTACGCGCAGCCGGGCGTGCGCCCGGAATGGAACTCGGCAGACCAGGTTCCCGCCTTCGAAGAAACCCCGACCCACGACGGCGCACTGGAAGATTTCCTGGGGCTGCTCTATGCCGAGGTCAATCGCCGCGGCGGTCTGGTGAAGATCCACCGCGGCGGACCGCGAAGCCCGAACACCGACATCAAGATCTACGACTACCTGTGGGTCGGCGAAGGTGGCCGCGACGGGGCGGCACTCCGCGAGGTGGCCAAACACCATCGCCCCTATGTCACCCCCTGCCTCGACATGAGCCGCGCTAAGGTCGAACGCGAAGACGACCTCTACCTGGACTCGATCCCCTACCTGCAGTTCCCCCTGCTGCTGGCCGGCCGACCCTTCACCGGCGAGCGAGCCAACGTGCCGGGCATCGAGTATCCGCCCGAGCAGAAGTGCTTCTGGACTCGCCATCTGCGCGCGATGGGACGGCACTACCAGGACCACCCCGAAGGCCCGCACAGCTACGGCTGGTGGGACTCGTGTCCGGGCCGGCCCGAAGCGCGGCCCACGCATGCACGCTGGCTTAGACAATACCTGCCTCTGGTCGACGAGGGCGCGTGGGCCTGGCTGGAAATCGCCGATAGCGACCTGTTCGTTGGGCCGTTGCCCCCAGGCGTCGTGGCCTCGGCCTTCGCCAACCGTGAGTTCCACCTCGTGCTGGCCAACTACCAACGCACCGCGGCGGAAGTCCTCACGACCGAGGCCTTCCGCCCCGCCGACCAACCCCAGGCCGCGAGCCAACGGCAGTGGAAACTCCCGGCACGGAGCCTGTCGATCCTCTGCCGGGCATGAGACGCCTGGACTACGTCGCTGGCGATCCGTCGCGCCTGCCAGCCAGACACCGCTCACCCTAGGGCTCGGCGCGCCCCGTTCAACAATCGCCGCCACGATCGGCCACGGCCCTGAGGAACCACCATCCGACTTGACCTGAAAAACACCGCTCCGCATAATGGCGCACACGTTGTCCTAGGGGAGAATCGAATGATCTCATACCACGCGATCGAGTCGACAATGTACGAGGCCATGCGCCGCGCTGCGGTGACGCTGCCGCCCGACGTGGAGGCGGCGTTGCACAGGGCCATGGCCGAGGAGACGGATCCGCTGGCGCGCGAGCACTTGCACGTCAGCCTGGAGAACACGCGCCTGGCCATGGCGGGCCAGGGCCTGGTCTGCGGCGACACGGGGTTTCCACTGTACTTCGTCACCGCCGGCAGCCGTACCCAGGTCGAAGGCGGCTTCGCCACCCTGTGGAAGGCCGCGCAATCGGCCACCGCGCGCGTCACCGACGACAGCTTCCTGCGCCCCACCATGGTCGATCCGTTGAGCCGCGCCAATCCCGGCCACAACGTGGGACCGGGCATGCCCAAGGTCGAACTGACCTTCTCCGGCGATGGCGACGGACTGGAGATCCTCGCGGCCCCCAAAGGTGGCGGCTCCGAAATCTTCGGCACGTTCTACCGCATGCTCTTCCCGGCCGACGGCGAAGCCGGCATCTTCAAGTTCGTGTTGGAGAGCATTCAAGCCGCGTGCTACGCCGGCAAGATCTGTCCGCCGGCGATCGTCGGCGTGGGTATCGGCGGCAGTGCCGACCTGTGCATGCGCATGGCCAAGGAGGCGGCCGTGCTGCGGCCTGTCGGCCAGCCGCATCCTGATCCACGCGTCGCCGAAATGGAACACAAGCTCTTGCAGGCGACGCGGCGCATGGGAATTGGCCCCATGGGATCGCGCGGAATCAACGCCGTGTTGGGGCTGCATATCGAGATCGCGCTGACACACACCGCCGCCCTGCCCGTCGCCGTCAATGCCCAATGCCTGGTCGGACGGCGCTGGATGGCGTCGATCGCGGCCGATGGTGCCGCCACCTATCGAGGAGATCTTTCATGAGCGACGCGATCCGCCACCTGCAATTGCCCCTGAGTGCAGAAGAAGCTCGCAGCCTCACGCTCGGCGACCGGGTCACCGTCAGCGGCCCGATCTTCACTGGTCGCAGCCGCTTCCACATTCGGGCCATCGAGCAGAACATCGTGCCGCCGCTCGACTTCCAGGCGATCAATTGCTTCTTCCACGTAGGCCCGGTGATGCGGCGTCAGGACGAGCGTTGGGAGATCGTGAGTATTGAACCCACGTCCAGCATTCGCTTCGACCGCTACAGCGGCGACGTGATCCGCAAGCTGCGGCTGCGGACCTTGATCGGCAAAACAACGATGGGCCCTGCAGCGGCGGAAGCCCTGCGCGAGGTCGGCGGCGTGTACCTCACGAAAATCGGCGTCTGCGGCAATCAGCTCCGACCGCAGGTGAAGAAGGTGCACGGCGTCTATTTTCTGGAAGAACTGGGCAAGACCGAGGCAACCTGGGTCTTCGAGGTCGAGCAGTTTGGCCCCTTCTTCGTGGCCATGGATGCGCATGGCAATAACTACTTCCAGCAACTCAGCGCGGACGTGGCCTCGCGGATGGGGGCCATCTATCGCGATCTGGGCATCCCCGACGACTACGGCTGGACAAACGTCGACGCCACGCGCAAGCCAGGAGACCCCGCATGACCGCGCCGCGGATGCACTTCGTGTCGGTCTGCGGAATGCTGGGCTACGGTTTTCCGCAAGAGAGCCTGCGTCTGAGCGTCGAAGGCCCGGTCGACTTCCTCGGAGCCGACAACGGCTCGACGGACCCCGGCCCCTACTATCTCGGCGCCGGCACATCGTTCCTCAAGCCGACGCAAGTCCGCCGTGACCTGGAACTGGCACTCCTGGCCGCCCGATCTCGAAATGTGCCCCTGGTGATTGGTTCGGCGGGCGGGTCAGGGGCCGCGCCCCACGTGGCCTCCTTCGTCGAGGTCCTACGCGAAATCGCCGCACGGCGAAATCTGCACTTCCGCCTGGCGGTGATTCATGCGGACATCGATCGGCAAGTGGCCCTCGATGCCCTGCAGCGCGGCAAGATAACCCCTTGCGGGCCCTCCGGCCCTCTCACGCCGGAGAAGATCGCTGCCTGCACGCACCTCGTCGGCCAGATGGGCACAGGCCCCCTGATCCAGGCCTTGCAGCAGGGGGCCGACGTGGTGGTGGCCGGCCGGTGCTGCGATACGGCCATCTTCGCGGCCATGCCCATCATGCGCGGGTTTGATCCGGGGCTGGCCATGCATTTGGGCAAGATCGCCGAATGCGGCACGCTGTGTGCCCGCCCCGGTGGGGCCAACGACGTGCTGATGTGCGAGTTGGCCCAGGACCATTTCGTCGTGCGCCCCGCCAATCCGCAGAAGTCCTGCACGCCCGATTCCGTCGCCGCCCATTCGCTTTACGAACAGCCCGACCCCAACTGTTTCTACGAACCCGAGGGCAAGGTCGATCTGTCGGCCTGCACCTTCGAACCCTGCGGTGAGCGGGGCGTGCGCGTGGCCGGAACACGCCTCATCCCCCCGACCCGGCCGACCATCAAGCTCGAAGGCGCATCGCTGAAGGGTTACCGCTGCGTGACCGTGGCCGGCGCACGCGATCCGGCCTTGATCGCCCATCTGGACGAGTGGGAAGCCGCGGTGCGCAAGGCCGTGGCCGACAATCTGGTCGGAGTGCTCCGGGAACCCAACTACACTTTGCGTTTTCTGCGCTACGGGCTGGACGGCGTGATCGGCCGCCGTGCCGGCCAGACCAGCCCACAGGACTTGCCCGCCGAGGTGGGACTGGTGCTGGAGGCCATTGCCCCATCCCAGGAGTTGGCCGATACCGTTCTCAGCCTGGCGCGTTCCACGGCCTTGCACCAGCCCTTCACCGGGCGCAAAACGACGGCCGGAAACCTGGCCTTTCCCTTCTCCCCCTCCGACCTGCGCGGCGGTGCGGTCTACGAGTTCACGGTCTACCACCTGATGGAGACCGACGAGCCGGACGCGCTGTTTCCCATCACCTTGGAACAGGTGTGAACATGCGTCTGTACGATCGAGCGCAAGTGATCCGCACGAAGAACGCGGGACCGTTCACGCTGACGATCGACCTCGTCTTCGGCGATCAGGCCTCGATGCAGCAAGTCCTGGCCTTGGACCGCTTCACGCCGGCGCAGATTGCCGCCCTGTACGGCGTGGAGCCGTCGAGCGTGCGGATTCTCCCCTTTGCGGCCATCCGCACGATCAAGGTCACCATGCCGCGACCCGACGCCAGCTCCGGCGCACCGGGCGACCGGGACGTCTATGGCTGCCAGCAGCACTTTCCCCTCGCCGATCTGGATGTAAGCTAGCGCCGACGCGTGTGCCAGGCCGCGCGTCTCAAGGCCACAGGGAATTGATCGCCCGCACCGTCTCTTCGACCAGCGCGGCTCCGCCCCTCGGGCCGACTTCGTGATTCACAGCGCTGTAGTCCCCTCCAGCCACGGCCCGCCGTGTCGGCAGATAACCGTGATGGTCACAGCTCAACTGTGAGATCAGCGTCAGCACGCCCTTGCTGCGTCCCTTGATCTGGATCCCGTAGTCCAGAAACAACTCGAATGGATTCGTGGCCATCGCGACGTCGCCCAACCGCAGCGCGTGGATCTCGACCGCGACCTTCGAGGGCATCCAACGCGCTTCGTTGAATGAGTTCTTGTTCGGTATCTCCGTCTTCACCACGCAGTGTCCGAAGGCCAGACGCGTTTGAATGTCCGCCTGCGCGTAGGGCCACGCGTCCTCGACCGCTCGGATCACCCGGTTCGCCAGTTCCTGTTTCAAGGAGATCTTGCGACGCTCGAGCATCACCTTCTCGGCCTTGCTGCGGATGATATCCGCGGGGCACTGGTCGCCCGCGGCCGCGCACTGGGCGTAGATGTGGATCTGCGGTCCGTGTTTCTCCTGGATGCCTTGGCGGATCTGGTGCCAGAAGTCGGCGCTGATCGCCTTGCGCCCGACCTGGGAAGGACAAGCGATGTTCACCAGCATGCCGGTGAGTTTCTGCTCCGGATCCCAGAAGAAGAGCATCTCCACGGCGTGATCCTCATAGCCCTCGACGTGAGAGAAGTCGGCACGCGCGGTGTCGACGCCCATGATCGCCGATCCGTCGCTGTAGCTCAGACGCCGGTTGAAGCCCACGACGGCGTGACCCAACCCCCAACTTATGCCGGCGGGTTTCCGCCCTTGCCAGGCCTGCACCACGCCTGCCCCGACCTTCTCATAGAGAAAGAGGATGTACTGCTGCGGCGTCATCACGTCGGTGCGATCGCTGATGTCGTAGAGCTGCCCAGGCCCCGTGCGCGCGTACGAGATGCTCGGACCGCAGTGCGTGTGCGTGACCCCGCAGAAGAGCTTCTTGCTGTCGAAATCCTTGAGTTTCTCCGCGGCCACACGCTGCAGTCCTTCATGCACCTCCTGCGTCATGCGGACCAGGTCGAAGGTGACCATGATCGCTTGGTCGAGGACCTGGTCTCCGTCCCGCGTCTCCACAGCCAGCACGGTGGCCGTGACCGGGTCTTCGACTTCCTTGGTGACCCGCTTGTAACCGCTGCCATCCAGGACCACCGGCGCCGAAGGCGTGATATCCACTGTGGCCCAGCCCACGTGCAATTGCCCGGCGCGCGGCGCGTCGGCCGCAGCGAACTCGGGCACACACAAAACCACCAGTGCTACAAGGACAACAAGAATTACGGATCGAGAGGTTTGCACTGGCTCGTTCCTTTCCGATGGGTGTGGTGACGCTTGGACGAGAGGTAGGTCCCAGATCGTGCTATGGCCTTCTTGGCCGACACGTGGATCATGCCGGTAGCCGCTGCCTACTGGCCGATCCGGACATGAGGTTCAGTTCCACAACAGGAAGTAGGTCGTCAGGATGATCAGGATCGTGGCGAACAGCTTCAGGAAGAAGCCCTCGCGCGCCATCTCGGCCGTGGTGACCAACCCGGAGCCGTAGACTGCGGCGTTGGGCGGAGCGGCCGTGGGGAGCATCAACGCGCAACCGCAACTGAACGTGGCCGGCAACATGAACAGGATCGGATCAACCCCGACCGCCTTGGCTGCGGCCGCCAACGGTGGCAGCAACAGCACGGCTGCGGCGGTGTTGCTCATGAACTCGGTCAACAGCGAGGCCCCCAGACAGACGATCGTCACCGTGACCAAGGGATGCCAGCCCGCCGCACCGGCCAGATGCTGGGCGATGCTCTGACTAAGCCCAGAGACCTCAAACGCGCGCGCGATGGCCACGCCGCCCCCCACCAGCAGCAGCAAATCCCAGGGGATCTTGACGGCCGTCTTCCAGTCCAGCAAGCGTTCGCCGTGCCCATTGGGCAACACGAACATGGCCAGGGCCGCCAACAGGGCCACGGTGTCGTCGCCAACGCCGGGAGTGCCGAGCAACCCGCTCCAGCCGCCCAGGGGCTCTTTGCGCGTAATCCAGGCCAAGGCCGTCAGCAAAAAGATGATGAGAATGCGGCGTTCCTCTGTCCGCCACGGTTCGCTGGGGGACAGTTCAATGCGAGCCGACGGTCCCAATCGTCGCGTGAGCCACAGCCAGACCACCGGGAAGAGCACAAACATGAGCGGCACTCCGATCCGCATCCAGTCCATGAAGGCATAGTCTCGGCCGCTGGCCTCGGGATAGGAAGCCATGAAGATCATGTTGGGCGGCGTGCCGATCGGGGTGCCCAAGCCACCGACGTGCGAGGCGTAGGCCAGGCCGAGCATCATCGGTACGCCCAGCCCTTTTCGATCGCCGGACTGGTCGAGGGCCGCCATCGCCACCGGCAACATCATCAACACGGCCGCCGTATTGGAGATCCACATACTCACCACAGCCGTGGCGAGCATGAACCCCAAGACGAGTCGCCGTCCCCCTCGCCCGCCGACGGCACGCACCATCCCCATTGCCAGCCGACGGTGGGCCCCACTCTTCTCCATGGCCACGGACAACATGAACCCGCCAATCAGCATCAGCACGATATAGTGCCCATAGGCGGCGGCCGCCTCGCTGTGATCCATGACCCCGACCAGCGGGAATATGGCGAAGGGAATCATCGATGTGGCGGCGATCGGGACCGGCTCGAAGATCCACCACAGGGCGCAAAGACAGGTCACGCCGGCCGTCCAGGCAGTGGCTGAAGTCTGGCCACAGGCCATCATTGTAGCGGCGATCCCAGCCGCCAGGAGCGGTCCACCCAATAGCGCCCACCGGTTCCGGTTGCTCATGGTTGCCGATCACTCCGCAAGAAGCCCCGAGGCACAACAGACCGGATCGGAATCGCTATCGCCGCGTTGCGGCCGATTGGTCCGCCGGCACCAGCGGCAGGACGATGTGCGAGGGATGCGACGCGTCGTGGTAGATCGTGTTCGTGGCCACGATCGTTCGCCGGTGGTTGTTGGCCGGTTCGCCGGTGTTCGGGTTGGCGTCGAAACGGGGGAAATTGCTGCTGGAGACATCGACCCGGATGCGGTGCCCCTTCTTGTACACGTTGCAGCACGGATCGAGTTTGATGTTGAATTCGTAGACCTGCCCGGGCGTCATCATCTTCTCTTCCTTGTCCGAGTCCCGGTAGCGCGCGCGGATGATCCCATCCCCCATAATCAGATCGAACCCGGCGGGGAAGTCCTGGCTCGATGGATAAACGTCGATCAGCTTGGCAGTAAAGTCGGTATCGATGGCCGATGAGGAGGCCCAAAGCTTCACACTGATCGGCCCGATGATCTCGGTGTCCTGCTCCAGCGGCGGCGTCATGAACACCACGACGTCGTTCCGGGCCGACAAGGGCAGGGGCACCGGCCAGGTCCACGTGTGCTCGCCTCCCCACTGGTTCCAGGCGCCGTCGGTCATGATCTGACGCGCGCAGCAAGTGCAGCCCCCAATCGTCGGCACAGGATTCTTGGGGTCGAAATCGAAACTGGTCGAGGACTTGCTTTCCACGGGCGCGGTGCTGCTCAGACTGCCGTCGCCGTGCAGGTAGTACTTCGTCGGCCTCGCCCGGACAAGTGGATAGTCCGGCTCGTCGCGCCAGTACCCGCCATGATAAAGGTGGCCGGCCTCGGTCTTGTGTCCGTCGCCGGTGCCCATCACAAACATCCGCACGGGCGTGCGGAAGGGCACATTCTGGCCGAAATCACCGGCCGCATCCTTCATCCAACGGTCGAACCAGGCCCGGCGAAAGGCCGACATGTCCACGACCGCCTCAGGGCCGAAATCGACCTGGCCGTGCTGCCGCCCCTGCATGTGGTGAATCCAAGGGCCCATGATCAAATAGACGGGGCCTTTGATGGTCCGCCTGAGGGCCATCCACGTTTCCGTCGTCCCGCTGCTGAACAGGTCGTACCATCCGCCGATCATGAAGACGGGCAAGTCTTTGTGCTCATGGACGTACTGAATGATGTTGCTGAATCGCCAAAACTCGTCGTTGCGCCGGTGCTCCAACATGTTGATCAGCATGTCTTCGTACTCGGTGGCGATCCGCAGCGGCGTGAGACCGCGGCGGAGCGGCAGGTTGAGCAAGTAATGGCGGCGGTCCTTCGACTGTTGCTCCAAGGCCTCGCGCAACGCGGGATCACGTGCCTGGCGACTGCCTTCCGCGGCATTGTCGAAAATCCAATCCCACACCCGCAGCCGGAACGCCCCCCCGTAGATCGTCGCGCCAATGCCATGGTTGATCGAAGGGTCCGCCGGAGTGATCGTTGTCAAGTGCGGCGGCCGGGCCATGGCCGCCAAATGCTGCGTGGCCCCGACATACGAGCAGCCCATCATGCCGATCTTGCCGTTGGACCAACTTTGAGCCGCGATCCATTCGACGGCGTCGTAACCATCCTGCCGGTCGTCGCTCATCCAGTGCCAGACGCCTTCCGAGCCGCCGCGGCCGCGCGTATCCTGGCGAATCACGACATACCCAAAGGGGACGTAGTATTTCGGATCGCATTCCGCGATCGTCTTTACCTTGCCGTACGGCGTGCGGCTGAGCACGACCGGCCAACGCCCCTCGACGGCCACGCCGTTCCGCGCCGGGACATAGATGTCGGTGGCCAGCTTGACCCCATCTCGCAGGGGAACCATGACGTCCTGCCGGGCCAGGATCTCGTAGGCCGGCTCTTGGGCCCACGACAATCCCGCCACGCACATCCAAGCCCCCGTCACGATGGACAACGCTACGATCTGTCCACGAACTCCGCGTTGGCTGCTCATGCGAGTCCTCCCAAGGTCTACAACTTCTTCCTGGGTGTCATGTCCACGCCCACGCTCGGCGTGGGCCCGCTTGCCGTGGGCGTGCCAAAGCTGGAAACTGCTTGGCCACCAGGCGCGGCCATGGCCCCCCACTGTCCCATCTGCCCAATGCACCACGCTAGCAGAATCAAACCCCAGCGTGAAGTCAGGCCCCCCCTTTCCCTGCGGCCGTCTCTCCACCGCCGACGATTCCCCCGCAAGTGTTCCGCAGCCCTCGCGCCGCCAGACGCTCATCCACCACCGGTGTACCCGGCCCCATGCCGTGTGTCGATGTAAACCTGCGCAACAGACAAGCACAATTGCGCAATCGCTGGCGTAACCCCGGGCCATGGGGCCGCATTGTCCGCGCGTAGCAACGCGGCCATGGGCGCGTGCAGAATGCCGATCGGCTTGGGTCGCGGCAAACGGCCAAGGCCTCCTCCAGCTCGCAGTGGGCCTGGTCGTGGGCCTCGGACTGGTTCGTGGCGCTGCCTTCAAATCGCGACGGTTCGGGGAACAGTTCGGCCAGGACCGTCTTCAATGCTGCGGTCAGGCCGGCGTTGTTGTAGCCCAGGTAGAGTTTGCCCTGGAGGCGTCGGCGGATCTCTTCGACGTTGTTCACCGCGCGTTCGAGGGTCGTCTTGCGGTTCTCCAACGGGTGACGGACCGTCATCGGCACCTGGTTGAAGTACAGCGTGTTGATGCAGTAGCCCAGTCCCTCCTGATAGACGACGTCGATCATGATGTTGGATGCTCTCCAGGTGGTTGTTTTGAATGAAGACCTGCTGGAACCCGGCAACGAGGAAACGAAAAAGGCCCGGCGTCGGAATCGCTTCCGACGTCGGGCCTGTGTGGATACCCGGGGCTCTATGCCTCAGGCTCTGTCAGTACCCTT
Source organism: uncultured Planctomycetales bacterium (assembly GCA_937889015.1). Taxonomy (GTDB): domain Bacteria; phylum Planctomycetota; class Planctomycetia; order Pirellulales; family Thermoguttaceae; genus CALARR01. The sequence goes on from CALARR010000063.1 coordinate 37,368, forward strand.
ACGCTATTCGCTCGCAGTCCAACCGGGCCGCTCAGGGCGGCTTTCAAGGCGGAGCCGCCTTGATGTCAGGGGGCTGAATCATCAATCGAAATAGCTTCCACGCTCTCCCTCGTCCTCCCGGCTGTCACCAATTGCATGCAGTTGAGAGTCCTCACTGTGCCATCGCCGAAATCACATCCACCCCCCACTTGCGAAGAACTTGTGCCGCCGCAATGCGCTCGCGCGGGAAGCGGCGCGCATGGCGTGCGATGTCGGTCAGTAGTGCCACTGCCTGCTCGCGAACGGGTTCCACTTTGAGTAGCGCCTGGATCGCGTCCTCAAGGGGCGTGATCTTCTCGCCCCGAATGTAGGTGATCAGCAACTCGGCCGCTCGCGAGTCGGTCGGGTCCATGGCGTGCAGCGCCACGGCGGCGCGCTCGGTGTCATAGCCCGGAATGTTGTAGCCGGCCCAGATAATCGGGATCGCGGCCTTGGCTGCCGGCCCGACGTCTCCCAGGTCAACGATCGTTTCCACCGCATGTCCGGCGATAGACGTTCCGCGCGGCAGGCGCCATTTGAGGTATTCGATCAGGAAGGCGATCGCCTCGGGATGGGCTTGCGGATCGATTCGTGCCAAGGCCAAGGCCACCGAGTACAGCGGCACCGCCTCTTCTTCGCATGGCTCTGGCGTGCGTCTGTCCTTGGGGAGGGCTTCCAGCCAGCGTTGGCGCTGGGCGGCTGTTCCGAACATGTCGCTCAGCAAAGGCAGTGCGCACTTGGCGCCGGAACCCATCGCGCCCAGCCAGAAAATCATCTGGTTGCGATCCCGGCCACTGCGAAGTTGCTCCACGACCGCCGGCGCCAACGGGCCGGCGACTGGGCCCACACCAACGATAAACGCTCCGATCTGGTTCCACATCTGCTCGTCGTCGAGCATGGGCCTCAGCAGATGGACAAAGGGATGCACCTCTTCCCCAAGTCTATTCAATGAGGAGATCAAGTAGAGCACATGCATGTGCCTCTTGGACTCGATCGCAGAGACGAGCAAACGTCGCAGTAGGACGTTCAGTCCTGTCAAGCCTGGCATGCCGTCCTTGTGATAGTCTACCAGGAGTCCCGTCGCACACCAGCGGACACGCTCTTGAGGATCCTCGACGAGGCTCATCAGCATCGGAATTCCGGATCGTTGCGGAGGGCCTAGATCTGGTACCAGGTACAGCATCATCTCGCGCAATGCAGGATCCGCCTTCCGATCGCAGGCCACTTCCAGCAATCGCGGCACCAAGGCGTGCCCCTCCCAGCCCAGATGTTCCAGGGTCCATCGCACCTCGTCCTGGTGGCCGGCCCGGGCCGTCTCCAGCAGGGTCGGCCAAACGGCGGGATGCTTGGGATCGATTCCGTACAGGGCGCGTGCGGCGTTGAGGCGGATGTCGATCTTCTCCGAGCGCAACAGGGCCTCCAAGCGGGGAATCGCAGCCTTAGCTCGATGGCCGATCCGGCCAGCACATTCCATCGCGCTGTCGAGCAAGGTCTCGGTATCAAGCAAGCCCACGACGAACGCCATTCCCGGCTCGGGGGAGCCGGAAACGGCGATCAAGGCCTCTGCCGCCGCCAGGCCCGCCTCGAACGCGTCGAGCGGCTCCGGCCCCAACAGATGAATCTCGAACTCAGGGCCACGAAAAGCGGCCTGGAGCGCGGGGATCGATTCGGCCGCCGCCGGACCGACGGCGCGCAGCGCGTCGGCGGCGTCGCGCCGAGTCTCCGCAGCTTCGCTTCTTAAGCAGGCCATCAACTCGGCCGTCGCCGGGGCACTTTGGGCTCGGAACCTGGCCAAGACGCGCGCGGCGGCCGCGCGGCGCGGTTCAAAGCCATCTCGCAAGGCCTCCTTCAGGGCAGGAATCGAAGCTGGCCCGATCCACGCCAGTCCATCTTCGCCCTGCATTCGCCGCCATTTGTTCTCGCTTTCCAGCCACGAGGCGAAGATCGGAATCGCTTCGTGCGGCAGATGCCAGTGGGAGGTTAAGAGGTAGAAGGCGCTGTCGATCTCGCTGTCGTCCTTGCTTTCGCGGAGCGTCTGTAGTGCCCGGTTGATCTGGGCGTCGTCTGACGCCCAGCCAGCCGTGCCGATGACGGACAGAACAACAAGGGCCACCAGCCGCCGGAGGTGATTACACATTCGATACTCCTCGTCCAAGTACGATTCCAACCACAACGCGCAGCGGCCTTGATCGTGGTCAAGGACCACACTCGCATCCATCGCCAAGGCTCTGTCCGGCACGGCCCAAGGGATCGGAAGTCGAAAACGTGACAACGCCTTGCGTGTGCCTTTGCCTGTGTGGATACCCGGGGCTCTATGCCTCGGGCTCTGTCAGTACCCGCCATCTGTTGGCTTGCGGTCAGGCTGGGCCGCTCAGGGCGGCTTTCGAGGCGGCTGTGCCTCGGTGCCGGGGGGCGGCGTGGCAATCGAAAGGACTTCGGGCTCTCCTCCCAGTAGATCAGGACAGCGAGTTGACCATTGCGACCGCCACGGCGCCGAGAAGCCTCATTGCCAAATAAGCGAAAGCGGCCCATGACATGGCATACAAAGCCAAACGCTGCCGTTCAAGTAACCGACGAAACCACAGCCGCGCGCCCCTGGAAACCGGATCAAAGCACTCGCAGTACCTCCAAAGATACCACGCTAGAACGGCATAGACGACTGCCATCAGACCTGCGTGAATGGCACCGACGACAAATGGTGTCACATTACGAATCAAGTCGTATTGCGCGGGAAGGTGAAGTATCATGTCGCGGATCGTCCTCCCCGCAAGCACAAGCCCAATGATGCTTCCCGCACTTCCAATCGCAGACACAATCGTCAGGAGTACTGCAGGCTGCCGCATCCTCGCGAGTAACTCGAGGTCAGTGCGGCACACCATCGAGTCACCCTCGTCGACCAAGACGTTGCTAGGGTTGACATTGGAGTCAGCTTCTTCTCCCATCGTTCGTCTCCTTCGCTATTGATCGGCTAAGCTATGTCAGTCGCTGCGCGGCGCGTCTATCGCAGCGGCGGGGCAGCCTGATAACCGCTTGAGGGCGGAGCAGGGTCGATTCTGGGAGTCGCAGCGCCCATAACGCCGATCGGCGGGCCGATTCCTGGCGACCCGACGCTCAACCCGATGTCCAGTGCGCTCATCCCGCCAATGCCTGGGCTGTAGTAATAGCCGGGGTTCCAGAAATTATCCAGGGCACTCTCTACCAGCGACATGCTCCGTTGAGTCCATTGTCGCAACTCTTCAGGTGCCATTTGCCCCGTAACAGCGCGAGCATTCTGCGATCGCTCCCACGCCTGCCGTTGTTCAGAAGCTGTCAAGGCGCGCATCTTCCCAAAGGGATTCGCTTTTGTCTGCGGTTTCTCCGGGGGATGCCGCTTGCGTGCTCGCTCGTCTCGAATCCATTTGGGCGTCGGCTCCCCGGGCTTCAGCGGTCGATCGGCCCAGGGCAGAGGCGGTTGTTCGGAACCAGGCTCTCTCCTCGGTTCTGATGCTGTTGCACCTTCGGGATAGCGAGGACTATTGTCTGCCGAGCCACTTCCTGTCACCTCCTCGCATTTATCACACGTCCCCAACGGATCGGTCCGATTTATCGGGCCACCGCTCGTGTATTGGTATGGGTTCTCCCCTCCCGCGTACCCGATTGGATCGCGGCCACCGAAACGACCAAGCGACGACACGTAGGACCGCCTACGATACGAATAGAGAAGGGTGGCCAGGCAGAGCCAGCCTCCGGCAAACAGTGTTTCCCAGGCAAAGCCGGAGGCGTTCGGGCTCCGCGGCACGAAGGCCGCCGTGAGGAACTTCGGAGTGCCGTAGGCGCTGTAGACGTAGCGCTCCTGCACCGCGCCGGACGTGTCGGCGA
>CALARR010000064.1 GCA_937889015.1 uncultured Planctomycetales bacterium
CTGAAGGCGGCCTGGAAGTTGTATCCGCCGATCGGGCCATCGAGGTCCAAGAGTTCTCCGGCCAGGAACAGGCCCGGGACGAGCTTGCTCTGCATGTTGCGCGAGTCGACCTCTTGCAGGCTGACGCCGCCGGAGGTGACTTCGGCCTTCTTGAAGCCCAGCGTGCCGCTGAGGGGGATAGCACAGCGTTTGACGGCCTGGAGCATGCGCTGGCGATCGACCTTGGAGAGTTCGGCCGCGCGGCGGTCGGCAGGCACGCTGGCCTGGGCCAGCAGGGCCTCGGCCAGCCGCGCCGGCAGCCAGGCGGAAAGGACCGTGGCTGCCTGCTGACGCCCGGCGGAGACGCACTGCGCGGCGAGTTGCTCGGCCAGGGCCTCGTCTTTCACGGCCGGCAGGAAGTCGCACACGGCCGCCAGATCTTGGGGCCGCGGATGAGCGCTCACAACGCGGCTCACATCCAGCACGGCGGGGCCGGACAGACCGAAGTGTGCGAAGAGGAACGAGCCGCGCTGGGAGGCCAGAATGGTCTTGCGTGGCGCGCCTTCTGAGGCGAGCGTGTGGCGCGGCTGGATTTCCACCAGGACGTCAGGGATGGTGATGCCTTTGAGGGCCAGGACCCAGGCGGCGTCGGTACGCAAGGGAACCAGGGCTGGCCGGGGCTCGACGATGGTGTGCCCGAGGGAGCGAGCCCAGTCGTAGCCGTCGCCGGTCGTGCCGCAGCCCGGATAGGACTTGCCGCCGGTGGCCAGAATCACGCTTTGGGCGGAGAGCGTGCGTTTCAGGGTGACGAGCAGAAACCCGTGGGCATGTTGCTGGAGTTGCAGCAGCGGTTCTTCGCGGGCCAGGGTGCAGGCGCTGGCCGGGAGTCGGCGAAGCAAGGCGGCCAGCACGTCCAGGGCCCGATCGCTGGCGGGGAAGACCTTGCCCAGAGGCTGCTCGATCTGCGTGGGTACGCCCTCGGCATGGAACAGTTCCAGCACCTCCTGCGGCCCGAGGAGGCTGAGGGCCGAATGGAGGAAGCGGCCCTGGGCGCCGAAGGCGGCGATGATGCCGCGCGCGTCGGTGGCGTGGGTGAGATTGCAGCGCGTGCCGCCGGAGATGAGGATTTTGGCGCCGGGCTTGCGGTTCTTCTCCAGCAGGAGGGTGCGGCGGGCGCGTTGCGCAGCGTGGCAGGCGGCCATAAGGCCGGCTGGTCCTGCTCCGACCACGACTACGTCCCAGTGTTCCATCGGTTGATTGGGTGTCAGAAAAAGGAATGACGTGGCTGTCCCGGCCGTTGCCTTGAGAAACCGGCCTCCCGGCATTACTTACCTGAGACGCCAAAGCGAGAATGGGTTGGTGTTGCGGCCGGACCCATTGTCGGGGGAAAGGGGCCGTCGATCAACCGCAGATCCTCCTGGTCTGCGTGGCTAGGACGGCATCCGGGGAGTTTGCCGGACAGTGGAAGTGTTCGGAATTTGCGGGCGGAAGGTGGACCACGTCCGGGGGCTTTGCGGGCGATGTGAGCCGGTGATGATGCGCACTGCTGTGCGTCACCGATAAAAGCCAACGGCGCGACAGAGGCCGCGCATCCAGAATCGCAGGCAGCCCCAAGCCGAGAGCCATGGGAGGCCACCCACCGAGTTTTGGGACAGTCCCAGTTTTTTCGTGACCAACCAGGGGGTGTGGTATGTTTCGAGCGATCGCGGTTATGTCGTTGGCGGTTCTGGCGGCCCTCTTCTTGTCCGGCACGGTCCTCCAAGAGCAAACGCAGGCACAGGAAGGGGAAGAGGTCAGTATTTCCGACAATTCGTTTCTGATCGAAGAGGCCTACAACCAGGAGCCGGGGGTCGTCCAGCACATCTTCAACTGGGTGCCGAGTTGGGACTGGCAGGGACACGAGAACAGTGCCTTCGATTTTGTGTTCACCCAGGAGTGGCCGATCGGCTCGCAGAAGCACCAGTTTTCGTACACGATTCCCCTGCGGCATCTCAAAGAGCTTTCGCCCGGTGAGCCCTTGGTCCGTGAAAGCGGGCTGGGGGACATCTTGCTGAACTATCGCTATCAGTTGTGGGAAGACGAGTGCTGGCGTCCGGCGATTGCGCCGCGATTCAGCCTGATCCTGCCCACCGGCGACGAGGAGCGTGGGCTGGGCAGCGGCGAGTTGGGCTACCAGTTCAATCTGCCGATCAGCAAGACCTTCGATCGCTGGGCGACGCACTTCAACGCCGGGGCCACCTACATCCCCCACGCGCGCGGCGGCGTGGATCCGGGGCTGGCCTTCGAGGGCCGCGATCAGAACGGCTTCAATCTGGGCGGCAGCGTGATTCGCTTCGTGCGGCCCAATTTCCACCTGATGCTGGAAACCCTGGTGCTCTGGGACGAGGAGCTGGACAACCAGGGGGTGGAAGACAAGACCTTCGAACTGTACTTGTCGCCGGGGTTCCGCTGGGCCGTGTTCACGCGGGGCAGCACGCAGTGGGTGCTGGGGCTCGGGCTGCCGATCGGCCTGAGCCGCGATGCGCCCGATCT
>CALARR010000065.1 GCA_937889015.1 uncultured Planctomycetales bacterium
GAAAGAGTAGCCAGTCACTTTGCTATCAACCATCAACTGTTTCGCACTGCGCGCCGATGAAACTGCGACTCCGCCACTGGGTAAGGCTGACGCTGCGGGTGGCGCTCTACTCGCTCGTCGTGCAACTCAGCATCCCGATCATTGGCGGCATGTACTACAGCCTGAGTGGCGACCACAGCGGCGAGCAGAGGTATCTCGACCGCTCCATCGCCCACCTGAAGCTGATGCGGGCCTTCTGCGATGACCCCGATCTGCAAGGCGTTTTGGATTACACGATTCGGCGCTACCACAAGGTTGGCGCGTGGGACGTGATGTTCATGCCGCTGACCGGGCCGGTGATTAACGCTGGCGGGGCGGGCAAGGTCATCGGCTGCAACTGTCCCTGGTGTCCGGGCGTGACGCTCGACACCTGCCTGTTGATCGACTTCGCACCCGAGGAAACGGCCATTGTGCTGGCGCACGAAGCCCTGCACGACTACTGGCCCTGCTTCGGCCACGGCCATATCAACGCCCGCGAGAAGAAACTCCAAGAGCTAAGTAATGCCGTCCGCCGGTAACTACCGCACAATCATCGCCGATCCGCCCTGGACGCCGACGCTCAACGCGGGGCACCCGTCCTCCAAGGCCGGGCCGCAACGGCAGTACCGGACCATGAGCCTGTGGGACATTTGCAGCCTGAAGGTGCCGGCCGCCAAGCAAGCCCATTTGTGGCTGTGGGTAGTGAACCAGCACGTCGATTGGGGCTACGAGGTGGCGCGGGCCTGGGGCTTCGAGCCGTGGAACATGCTCACTTGGGCCAAGCCTGGCCGAGGCGTGGGCCGCTTCCAGTGCAATAGCGAGCACGTCCTGGTCTGCCGCAAGGGGCCGCGCCACGGCAACCCGTTCGGCCCGACCGGCGGAACATGGTTCACTTGGCCCCGAGGCCGCCACAGCGAGAAGCCCGAGGAGTTCTACCGGCTCGTGGAGTCGGTGTCTCCCGGCCCTTACCTGGAAATGTTCGCCCGCACCCGCCGACCCGGCTGGGACGCCTTCGGCAACGAAGTGGAAGGTTCGATCTGCCTATGAGCTACACCCGCGAACAGATTGCCGCTGCCCTGGACTTGGCCGTCTTGAAGCCGACCGCCACCGCCGCCGACGTGCGAGCCGCCTGTGCCCTGGCCGTCGCCCGGCAAGTCAAGTCGGTCTGCGTTGCACCGGTCTGGGTGCCGATGGCGAGCGATCTGTACGGCAACGTGTGCGCCGTCGTTGCCTTTCCCCACGGAAACACGCTTCCCGAGGCCAAATACGCCGAGGCTGTGGCGGCAATGGACTGTGGGGCCAAGGAATTGGACGTGGTGGTCAACTACGGACGGTTCCTCGACAACGGCCGCCACGATGCCTTCTGGGACATCGCCGGCATCGTCAAGGCGGCCCGCCCGCGCGGCGTGCTCGTCAAGGCGATTTTGGAGACGTGCCATTACACGCCGGACCAAATCCACCAAGCGTGCAAGTTGTGCGTCTTGGCCGGAGTGGACTTCGTGAAGACATCGACGGGCTTCGGACCCGGCGGGGCCACGCCCGAAGCCGTCAGGATCATGTTGGCCGCCGTTGATGGCGAGGCCCAAGTGAAGGCCAGCGGCGGCATCAAGACCTACGCCGATGCCGCCCGCTACTTGGATTTGGGCTGCACGCGCCTCGGCTCGTCCACATACCGGGGGCTGCTGCTGTGAATCGCCTCTTCTACAACCGCGTCTACTTGTCCGGGCCTATCGACAACGCCAGTGACTTCGGCACGGGCTGGCGCAATGAAATCAAGGAGCGGCTCCGCGACCTGGACCTGATCTTCTTGGACCCCTGTGCCAAGCCGATGCAACCAGGTTACGCCTGTGAAGACTTGGAAAACCATCAACGTCGCCTCGAACAGAAGAAACGCGGTGATTTCGAGACAATTTCCCGCGAAATGCGATTGATCCGCTGCATCGACTTGCGCCTCGCTGATCTCTGTGATTTTGCCATCGTTCATCTTGACAAGAACGTCTACTCCACCGGGACACACGAGGAAATCGCGCTGCTCAACCGCCGCAAGGTGCCGATCCTCGTCCACATGGAACAAGGCAAAGCCGCACTACCCGATTGGTACTGGGGGACGCTGCCGCATCAGCATGTGTTCAGCACTTGGGACGAATTGATTGCCTACGTGCGGCACGTTGCTTCCGATCCGCCGCCTATTGATACCTACAACCGCTGGCGGTTCTTAGACTACGGCACCTTATACGGGAAACGGACCATAACAATCTCGAACGGTCTGACCGCTTCTATTAGCCCGGAAGACCACGCCTACCTAAGCCGTTGGAACTGGTCAGCCGCTCCGCAAAACAACGCACGGCAGCGAGGTCAAGGCAGCGATAAGTGGCGCGCCCAACGCAAAGTGAGAATCGCCGGTCGAAGCATGACGCGATACATGCACCAAGATGTCGTCGTGCGTATGAACCTGCCGTATGACCCGGAGACCGTGCAAGTCGATCATATCGACCGCAACCCGCTCAACAACACCCGCGATAACCTGCGCGTCACAGAGCGAGCCGTCAACTTGCACAACCGAGGGAAGCAGTCGAACAACACCAGCGGCGTGAAAGGCATTTGGGTCAAAGACGGTTGGTATCACCCGGAGATCATGTTCTGCGGAGTCAAGCATCGGTTGGGCCGCTACCCGACGCTTGATGAAGCACGCCAAGTTCGTGACAAGGTTGGGTGTGAACTGCTTGGAGACAACTACCATGCGGCCTGACCCGAGCACGCCCAAGCGGTCCTTCGTCAAGGCCGTCTCCTGGGAAACCTTCTCGAATCTTGTTTGCTTTGCCCTGGCCTACGCCACGTTCGGCAACTTGAGCGGCTGTGCGGTGTTCACGCTGATCTGCTTCATCGTGAAGCTGATCCTCTTCTATTACCACGAACGGGTCTGGCACCAGATTCCGTTCGGCAAGCAAGCATGAGTCTGACATGCGAGTCCCCAAGTCCCTCAGCTATTCGTCCATGTCGCTCTGGTACAAGGACCAGGACGAATTCTACATCCGCTATCTGGCCGACCACCCCG
>CALARR010000066.1 GCA_937889015.1 uncultured Planctomycetales bacterium
CCTCACCAGGTCAATTCCAGGCCCGCGTGCGGGCCGTGGTACAGCACTTCGCCACGCCGGTCGAGCCACGCCGGCCCGTTGGTGAGCGTCGTGTAGTCCGGGCTGAAGTTTTCGGCCGCCACAGCGATGTCGCCCACCCAGATCGCCTGATAGCCGATCCGGCTGGTGAGGTGCGGCGTCATGCGCCAGATGGCCGTCAGGGCGAAATCGGCCACGTAGGACGTGCCGCTGCCACCGCGTTGCAGAGGACTCTGACCTTGGGAAACGCCATCGAAGCTCACCGCAGTCGACTGCCGCGCCGAGTTGTTGCAGATCGCCCCCTTGATCTCGAAGTTCACCCAGTAGCGGTTGCCCGCATAGAACTCGAACAAGCCGCCAATCTGCGGTCCCAAGAGCTCGTTTCGAGTTTGCGTAGCAACACTGATGTTCACGGGGGCGGCGACGCCACCCGAAGAATAGCCAAACAGCTCGCCGACGCGCATGTAGCGCAGGCCAAAGATGAACGAGCTGGTCAACCCGCTCGGTGGCGTAGGCAGCACGCACATCAAGTTCAGCTCGCCATTCTGAAGCTGCGAGGTCTCGTGGATATCGACCAGGTACTTGCTATCGAAGGCAGCGCCCAGGGGATTGCTGCCGAAGTTCGTGAAGGGAGAATCCAGCTCGCCGCTGGCGTCACGGACCGCCCCTGATTCATCCCACTCGGCCAGCGCGAAGTAGGAAAACTCCACTGAAAAAGGCGTATCACCAAACGTGTGGCCGATGAGGAATTCTCCGCCCGCCTGGAAGGGCTGGTCCAGATCGCCCGCCGAGAGGACGATGTTCCCGTCGATGGCGGCCACCGGGACCGTGTGTCGCACGTCCCGTCGCAGAACCAACGCGTCGCTGCGGAAGTACCAACAGGGGTGAATCGCCGGCAGCGGTGGCGGCTTGTCGCAAATGCACTGGTCGCCGCACTGCGTGCAGGGAGGATCCATGGCCACCGACTGCGACACGGCAGTCAGGAAAACAACCGCGACAACCCCGATCAGCAGCAAGTGCTTGTACATCACGCCCCTCATGGACGTTGAGTGATTGACGCCAGGCGATCGCAGCGCAATAACGCTACGCAGGGAACCTCCTGGAGAGGCCCCTAACTTCTTCTTCGGCTTTCCGTCCGGCCATCCTCAACCGATCGCCATATCCGTTAGTCCTGAACTGTGCGGCATGGGCGGCACGTTTTGCGCCGTTTGCCAGGCTTGGCAAAAACCGCCCACAACCACACCACCCATCTGTAGGGGGAGTCGCTGCGCCGAGTGGTCGACTGCCTCGTATTCTGCTAACTTGAGTGACTGCCCAACTTCCAGCCGCAATGATCTCACCTCGGAGGAATGACTACCATGATCTTCGACCCGCACCTTGCCTTGACAGCCTTCCTGGGCGGTAGCATCATCCTGTCCACCGTCTCCCTGGCGGCGGCCCAGTCGTCCGGCAGCCAGACCCTCTGGGTCTACATCGGCACCTACACGCGCACCCAGAGCAAGGGCATCTACCTGATGCGGCTCGATCTGGCCTCGGGTCGCGTGAGCGATCCGGAACTGGTCGCCGAAGTGACGGGCCCCTCGTTCCTGGCCATTCACCCCACCCGGCCGCTGATGTACTCCGTGGGCGAGATCATCGACGCGGCCGGCAAGAAGACCGGCGCGGTCAATGCCTACACGATTCAGTCCGGCACCGGCAAACTGATCCTGCTCAATCAGCAGCCCTCGGCCGGCCTGGGACCGTGCCACGTGGCCGTCGATCGTTCGGGCCGCTGCGTGCTGGTGGCCAACTACAGCGGCGGCAACTTTGCCTGCCTGCCGATCCAGGCCGACGGCAAATTGGCCCCGGCCGCAACCTTCATCCAGCACGAGGGATCCGGCCCGCACCCCAAGCGCCAGCAGGCAGCCCACGCGCATTCGGCCAACGTCTCGCCCGACAACCGTTTCGCCTTCATCGCCGACCTGGGCCTGGACAAGATGATGATCTACCGCCTGGATGCGGAGAAAGGGCTCCTCACGCCCAACGATCCGGCCTTTGTCAAGCTGCCTCCCGGCGCCGGGCCGCGGCACTTCGCCTTCCATCCCAATGGGCGCTGGGCCTATGCGATCAATGAGCTGGACTCGACCCTCAGCGCCATGATCTACGACGCCGAGAAGGGGGCCTTGGAGGTCATTCAGACCGTGACCACGCTGCCGGCGGGCTTCGAAGGCAACAACACCACGGCCGAAGTCCAGGTGCATCCCTCGGGCCGCTTCGTCTACGGCTCCAACCGCGGCCACGACAGCATCGCCGCCTTCGCCGTCGATCCCAGCAGCGGCAAGCTCAGCTTCCTCAGCCACACGCCCACCCAGGGCAAGAACCCGCGCAATTTCGGCGTCGATCCCACCGGCGCGTTCTTGCTGGCGGCCAACCAGGACGGCAACAACGTGGTGGTCTACCGCATCGACCAACAGACCGGCGGCCTGCAGCCCACCGGCCAGAGCTTCCAGATCCCCATGCCGGTGTGCGTGAAATTCATGCGCCCGCTGTAAGTAGCACGATTGACTGGGAATAGCCGCCTGCACAGGCTATGGAGGGACAACGAATGCCGTGCCTCTCGCGCGTGTTGCCTCGGGAAACGGGTCTCCCGCTCGTCGGCCTCGCGGCATAACTTGCCTGGGTCGCAATAGATCAAGGGGTTCGCTTGTCCAGGAAGGCCTACTGCCCCAGGATCGGCAGCAGTTTGGACTGCTTCTCGTGGAACGACAGTGCGGCCGTGGGGCATGCGGCCACGCACTTGGCGGCCACTCGCCCCAAAGCCTCATCCAGCGACCGGTCGAATGGCACGCCAATCCGCACGTCGAATCCCCGGCCCACGAAGCTCAACCCCAGCGGCTCGCCAGCCTCCTCCACAATCTGGATGCACAGCCCGCAGTTGATGCACTTGCCCGGCTCATACAGCACGCCCGAGGGTTGCAGGTGCTGTTCGAATCGCGCACGCTGGCCGGCGTAGCGGTTGGGATCCGCCCCGTACTGCTGCGCGTAGCGCCGCAGTTTGCAGACGTCGCGCCCGCGGCAGTCGCAGTGCAGACAACGTTGCGCCTGGCCGGCCGCCCGATCCGGTGCCGACTCGTCCGGCGGCACGTCGGTGCGCGGCGCCGGGTTCGAGCAGGTGGTGAACTGCCGGACCTCTTCCGGTTCGAGCCTTCCCAACCGCGTGGAGAAGGGACGCACCACGCCGGTCACGGGCGCCGCACGCAGGTATTGATCGATGGCTACCGCGGCTTCCTTGCCGTCGGCCGCGCTGCGCACGGCCAACCCTTTGGTACGGATCGCATTACCGGCCGCAAACACGCCGGCCACGCTGGTTTGATACGTCTCCTTGTTGACCTGGATCCCGCGCGCCCCGGCCGCCACCTCCCAGGCAAAAGCATAGTCGCGCGCCTCGCCGCCGCAGGCGATCAGCACGGCGTCGTAGCTGCCGCGAACTTCGCTGAACCGGGCCGCATCGTCGATCGCCTGCGCGCAGCGCAATTCGATGCCGACCCTCAACAGGGCCGTGACCTCCGCGTCCAGCACCTCCGGCGGCAATTCGGCCGGGCTGTACTCATGGCGCAACCGGCCGCCCGGCAATGCCTGGGCCTCGAAGACCGTGCAGGCGTGGCCCAACTGGGTCAGATAGTAGGCCGCCGACAACCCGGTGATTCCCGCCCCGATGATCGCCACGCGCTTCGCGCTGGGCGCGGCACAAAAGGGAACATAGGGTTGCGCGGAGGCCAGATCGGCATCGGCGGCGAAGCGTTTCAGTTGGCACACGGCCACCGCTCCGTCGGCGCCCTGGCGGCGGCAGCCCTTCTCGCACGGCTTGGGACAGATTCGCCCCAGCACGGCCGGAAAGGCGATGTCCCGCTTGATGGTCACGATCGCCTCGTGATCCTCTTGCCGGCCGATCTGCCGCAGCATGTTGGGCACGTCCATGTGCGCCGGACAGGCAAACTGGCAGGGCGCCAGACAGTCGCCCAAATGATCGCTCAACAGCAACTCCAAGGCCGTGCGCCGCACGTGGTGTACGGCCTCGGTTTCGCTCTCAACGACCATCCCCTCCTCGGCCAGGGTGGCGCAGGCCGGAACCAGTCGACCGCCGCCGGTGCCGCAGACCTTGACCATGCACACCAGGCAGGACGTCGAAGGCCGATAGCCCTCCAGGTGGCAGAGCGAAGGCACCTCGATCCCCAGGGCCGCCGCCGCCTCCAGCAGCGTCGTTCCCGGCGATACGTCGATTTCACGTTGGTCAATGCTCAGGCAAGGCATGAATGTAGGATGTGCAATGTCGAATGTCGAATGTCAAATGCCGAATGTGGGATGTCGCATGTGGGGTGTCGATGTCTGGTCCTGCTTTCACATCCAACATCTCACATCCTACATCCAAAATCTTCTTCTCACCGCACTTCAATGGCCTTGGTCGGACAAATCTGCCGGCACGTATCGCAGCGCGTACACTTCTCCAGGTCGATGTGGTGCCGCACGTAGGGGGTCATGGCGATCGCCTCGGCCGGACAGTGCTGCGCGCACAGCGTGCAGGCAATGCACTTGTCGGTCACGTAATAGCCGATCAGTTCCTTGCACTTGCCGGCCGGGCAGCGGCCGCTCAGGTGCGCCACGTACTCGTCGCGGAAGTAGCGCAGTGTGGAGAGCACCGGATTGGGCGCCGTGCGTCCCAGCCCGCAAAGGCTGGCCGCACTCACCGCGCGCGCCAGTTGCTCCAGTTCTTCCAGGTCTTCGTGCTTCCCCTGTCCGCCGCAAATGCGGTCCAGGATATCCAGCATCCGCCGCGTGCCCACGCGGCAGAAGGTACACTTGCCGCACGACTGGTCCTGCGTGAACCGCAGGAAATAGCGCGCAATATCCACCATGCAATCGGTGTCATCCAGAACCACCAGGCCGCCCGAGCCCATGATCGCCCCGACCGAGGTCAAGGCCTCGTAGTCCACGGTGGTGTGCGCCAGCGACGCGGGAATACAGCCGCCGGAAGGGCCGCCCACCTGCACCGCCTTGAACGTCCGCCCCTCGGCCACGCCGCCGCCAATCTCCTCCACGATCTGCCGGATCGTAACGCCCATCGGCACTTCGATCAGCCCGCCGCGGCGAACCTTGCCCGCCAGGGCAAACACCTTCGTCCCCTTGCTGCGCTGCGTGCCCAGGGCGGCGAAGGCCTCGGCCCCGTGCCGCAGGATCCACGGCACCAGCGAATAGGTTTCCACATTGTTGACCAGGGTGGGCTTGTCCCACAGGCCGCGTTGGGCAGGGAAGGGGGGCCGCAGCCGCGGCATCCCTCGCTGCCCCTGCAGCGAGGCCAGCAGCGCCGTCTCCTCGCCGCACACAAACGCGCCCGCCCCTTCCTTGACTTCCAACTCCAGCCCCATCGCGCCGCCGAACATGTTCGGGCCGATCAGGCCCTGCTGCCGGCAGCGGTCCAGGGCCTCGCGAATCCGCTCTACGGCCAGGGGATACTCGGCGCGAATGTAGAACACGCCCCGGTTTGCACCCACCGCGCGCGCCGCAATCGCCATCCCTTCGATAATGCGGTACGGGAAGGACTCCAGCAGCATGCGATCCATGAACGCGCCCGGGTCCCCTTCATCCCCGTTGCAGATGATGTACTTCTCGCTTCCGGCGGCCTCGCGCACCCGGGCCCACTTGGTGCCCGTAGGGAAACCGGCCCCGCCGCGACCGCGCAGGCCGCTGGCCGTGACCTGGGCCACAACCTCCTCCGGCGCCAGCGACACCGCCTTGCGCAAGGCCTCGAATCCCCCATGGCGCAGATACTCGTCCAGATCCGTGGGATCGATCTGGCCGCTGAGGTCCGTGGCCAGCCGCCGCTGCGGTCCCAGGAAGGCGCACACCGGCCCCTCGCGCACCTCCAACGCCGCTTGCGCCAGCGACTGGCTGTCCTCGTCGTTGGCCAGCCGATCCAAAACCCGCGTCAGGGCATAGCCCACGCGCCGCACGATCCCTCGCGGCTTGAAATGCCGCAACACGATCGATCGGGCACTCTCTGCGTTCACCTTGGCGTAGAGGGCCGAATCGTCCCGGCCCGGCAGGGTCAACTCCACCAGCGGCGTCTGGTGGCACATGCCCACGCAGCCCACGCGTTTGACGACGGCGGCCGCGCCGATCTCGTCCAGGATTTCCTGCACGGCCTGGAACACCTTGCCGCTGCCCTGCGCCACGCAACACGATCCCAGCCCCACGCGGACCTCGCCCACCCCTGCGTGCGCCGGCCGCGCGCCGAGCTTCCGCCTGGCGGCGGCGCCGTTTCCCTGCTGGCGGAGAAAGTCGCCGAGCATCTCCGGCACGCCATGCGGCGTCAGCCGGCCGTAGGTCAACGAATCGATCTGCACCACCGGCGCCAGCGTGCAACACCCCAGGCAGGCCACCTTCTGCACCGTGAAGCGGCCGTCCTGGTCGGTGTCGTCGCCGTTACGCAAGTGCAACTGGTAGCGCAGGGCGTCATGGATCAACTCCGCCCCCTTCACGTGGCAGGCCGTGCCGTGGCACACGCTGATCAAATGCTGGCCCACCGGACGGTGACGAAACTGCGTGTAGAAAGTCGACACGCCCGTGATCGCCGCCGGCGTGATGTCGCTCAACTCGCACACGCGCTGCAGGGCCTCGCGCGGCAAGTAGCGATAGTGGGTCTGCAAGGCCTGGAGCACCGGAATCACCGCCTCCGGCCGCCGGCCCAGACGCTCCAGGGTGCGATCGACAAAGGTCAGATCAAGGTCAGACATGAGCAGCTATCAGGATATCGGCTATCAGCGGTCAGCTATCAGCGTTCAGTGGTCGGCGGGGACGAAATGGCTTGGGGTCCATCGTCGAACGTTCATTCTCTCACGGCTTCTTCCCTACGCAGTACAGGTGTTCGGCGCCGCGGAGGAACATCTTGCCGGGCGCGAAGGCGGGGCTGGCCGTACAGTTCTCGCCCAACTCGCCCGTGCCCACCTCGCGACAGTCCTCCTCCCCCAACTCCACGACCCACGCCTTGCCCTCGTCCCCGATCAGGTACACGTACTTGCCGACCAGGGTGGGCGAGGCCTTGAAGGCCGAATCGAAGTCATGTTCCCACAGATGCTTCCCTTCCTTCGCCTCATAGCAGGTCAAAGTCCCCGCCGAAGCCAACAGCAGCAGGTACTTGTCGGTCACCAAGGGGCTGCACGTGTCGGGCAGGCCGTCTTCGCCCGTCCAGGCCACGTGGGTCTTCGTCACGTCCCCTTCGCCGTCGGCCTTGATCGCCGTCAGGCAGGGAAACTCATTCGCCGCGTAGACCATGCCGTGGGCACAGACCGGCGAGGGGCCGACGTCCTGTTTCAGGCACTTCGCACGCCACAGTTCCTTGCCGTCGTCCGGGTTGTAAGCGATGACCCACGGATCGGCGCAAGTGATCAACTGCTCCCGGTCGGCCAACCGCGCCACCACGGGCGAGGTCCAACTTGCCGGAACCGGCCGCGGCGTGTCCCACACCGCCTTGCCCGTGGCGCCGTCCAGCCCCAACATCCGCGACAGACCTTCCCTGGATTCCCCATGGTCGATCTGCACCAGCACCAGTTGTTTGTGCGTGCATAGCGATGCCGCGTAGCCGTAGGGGCTGTTGAACAGACCGAAACTCTGGTTCCAGACCAGCTTGCCGTCGAAGTCGAAAGCCGCCAGGTCGCCGTTGGCGAAGATCGCGAACACGCGCCGACCGTCGGTGGCCATACTCGGCGCCGCAAAGCCCGTCTCGTCGGAAATCTTGGGCGGCTTCTTCGGCGATTGGGGCGTGATAGGCACCTCGGCCTCCCACAACAGCTTGCCGTCATCCACGCTCACGCAATACACCTTGCGCGACTCCTCGTCCGCGCCGCTGAGAAAGATCCGCTGGCCCCACACGATGGGCGAGTTGTTGCCGGGAAGCGCGATCGCTGTTTTCCAGAGGATATTCGTCCCTTCGGCCGCATTCCAGGTGGTGGGAATCTCGGTCTGCGTGCAGATGCCCATGCCGCCATGCCCGCGGAACCGCGGCCAATTCGCCGCCATCTCTTCCTCGCTGGGGTATGCGGCCTCCTTTGCCGCCGCCCCGCTCGGAGCAGCAACTGTCGCGGCCGAAGCCACGCCGGGCGCCGCGGGATCGGTCGCGGCAGCGTCTGGCTTGCCGCTGGTCGCGGTCGTGGCCGCCGTTGTGCCGCCGGCCGATGTCACGCTGGCGGCAGACGACGCCTGCGCCAGTGCACCGGCTCCGTCTTTGCCGTCCGCCGGCAGTCGCGTGTCAAAACCCAGGGCCAGCATCACGGCCAACGCCGTGAGGGCCCCGCCCAAAGCCGCCACCGCCCAACGGCCGATCCGCTGGATGCCCAATTCCGGATCGACGCCGCTGGGCTGGGCCACGGGACGCGGCAATTTGCGGCGCACCGTCATTGCCCAACGCGCCGCCAGCAATCCCACGGCCACGAACAGCACCAGCAACCCGCCGCCCAGAGCGGCGAATCGTCGCTGTGCAAAATAGGTCTGCCGTAATTGCAGGTCCAGATCGCGAATCTGCGTCTGCAACTCGTCCAGCCGGCCTTGCCGCTCCTTCAACGGTCGGCTCTCGTCCTTGAGCGTCTTGGTGAGTTCTTGCTTCAGCTCGTGGAACTCGCGCGATTCCAAGGGGTCCTTGCCCACGCGTCCCACGTAATTCCAAACCATCAGCCCGACCACGACCAGCGACAACACAACCGCCACCCAAACCACGCGCACGGACATCTGATACTGGGCCTCTTGTTCACTCATCGCTGTGCCTCCGTGGTGCCTGCTTCCTGCTGCACGGCAAGGGCCGGTATTGCCGGCAGTTCCTGAATCAATCCCAACCGAAGCTGTTCTTCCGGGCAGTACCAGAAGCAGCGCCCGCACGAAACGCATCCCGAACGATCGGCCTCATAGTCCTCGCGCCGCCGGCGCATCGAAAGGGTCACTAGCTTCACGCCGACCACCAATCCGACCCAGGCCCCCAGCCAGGCCCCGCTGACGCGAAACAGATCGAACCACCTCAGGGCTTCGGCATAGAGCTGTTCGCGCTGCCGGCCCGTATTACGGAAGGCATCGCTGGCGTCGGTCGTGCCTTCCACCACCCCAGTCTCTTCCGCGCGCACGCGTTCTGCCAGCCGCACCGTGGGGTGCAGATTTGCCAAGGGGATCGCCAACTGCGTGCCCAGCCACCAACCGCCCCCAACCAGAAGCGGCAGCAGCGCCAACAGCACTACCAGCCGCCGCCGCGCACGGCGTCGCTCCTGCGGCGCTGGCGCCACGGTCGGCTCGCGAATTGCTCCGTACGGGCAAGCGTCTTCGCACAGCCGGCAGCGGATGCACTCTTTGGGCGGAATCCGCACGTGCCACTTCGACAGCGGCGAGAGCACGCGGAACATGGCCCCCAACGGGCACAGGTAGCGGCAGTAGGGCCTCCCCACGAACACGCCCAGCAGCAACAACCCGCCGCCGAACATCAGCATGTTCAAGCTTCCGTTCAGGCGGAAGAACGCCACGAAGGGATCGTACCGGCAGATCACGAAGGCCGTGCCCGTGGCCGCAAAGATCACAGCCGCACCCAAGTACACAAAGGGCAACAGACCCAGGCAGTGCTCCAGCCAGCCCGGCACGCGCACCGGGCGCAGGGCCACCAACTCCTGCACCGCCCCCAGCGGGCAGACGGCCGCGCAGAAGGTCCGGCCAAAGAACAACGTGAACAAGAGCGGCAATACGAAAAACCCCACCGCCGCCAGCGGAATCGTGTACTGAGGATCGGCGATCGCCAGGGCCACGTTCTGAATCGCGCCGATCGAGCAGATGCAGCCGTTGCGCACAAAGCCCAACCACACCAGCGAGCCGATCGTCAGCAGGAACAACGCGCGCCGCGACCGCGTGTACAGGGCGAAATAGGTCGCCAGCACCAGGGCCAGCGCCAGCACACCCAGGTCCACGTACTCCCAGGCCGCCGACTCGCGCCCCGGAAACTGGGTCGTGGGCAGCGCGTGGTCGCTGAAGTCCGGCGGGGGAAAACGCTGCTCCGCCCAGGCCAGCCCCGGCCACGCCAACAGCAATACCCACAGCCCATGTCGCAGCCCGCTCATGCCGTCCCCTCCCGGTGCTTGGGCAAGTACGGCTGGTCGGCCGGCACGCGGCGAAAGGCCTGCGACGGGCAGGCCACGGCGATCGAGCACTCGTTGCAGTTCACGCACAGATCATGGCACACCTGCAAGTACAGCGAGCCGTTGCCGAAGGCACTGCAGCCCTTCACGCACTTGCCGCATCCGATGCACAGCTCGGCCACCAACGTGTATTCGTAATAAGGCTCTTCAATCAGCCGCCGCTGAATGGCCCCCGTCGGGCAGAGCTGGTTTTCCGCGCCCGAGGTCAGCGACGGTGGCTCGGGCTCGAAATAGCCCGTGCACAGCTCGCAGTAGCCGCACATTTCGAAGTTGTGCAGGCAGCGCACGGCCGACTCGTCCAGCACGCAATACGTGGCGCAATTGCCGCAGGCGATGCACTTGTGCGGATCGAGTTGCCACAGCATCTCGTCGCTTCGGCCGCGACGGCCAGCCACGAATCCGCCCAGCCCCACCAGTCCAATCGCCCCGGCCACGCGAAACGTGTCGTTCAGAAATCCGCGTCGGTCCACCTGCCGTTCCTGGTCGGCCATACTCAGCCCTCTCCTCTGCGAGACTCGCCGCGTTGCCGCGCCGCAACCGCCTGGGGCTCGCCGCACCGCGCCCACCGGGCGCAGGCCGCGCACTGCGGCGCACGCCGGCAGACGCCCGGCTCCGCGCCGGCGATCCGCCGCCATGCCTCCAGCGTCAGGCCCCCCAGCCCCGCCGCCACCACATACCGCCCCCCGGCGCGCAACCACTCGCGCCGCGCGGCGACACAAGGCTCGTTCTGCCGGGCAGCACAGTCATCGGGTCGCTGATCGTTCATGCACTCACCGCCGATCGTGGTATTGCTACTGACGCTTCTTCTGGAACACGCGCACGCTCTGCGTGGACGGGTCCAGGACCAGGATCCGCCCCTGGCTGTCCACGGCCACGTCATGCACCTTCATCTTGTGTTCGGTGCGGGTCTCTTCGGTAATCGTGGCCGTGGGGCACAGCATTTCCGGCCCGGCCACCACGCACACAAACTGGCCTTCGCTGCTGTAGACTTTGACGCGCGGCAGGCCCTTTTCGGCCGTCACCACGCTGCCGTCGTCCAACAGGGCGATATGAGCCGGATTGCAGCACCCGCAAAAGCCCTCGATGCCCACCGTGGCCTTGCCCCACTTCTGCTCCAGGTGCCCCTCGGCCGTATAGGCTTCGATCCGGTGCATGCCCGGGTTCACCACGCGCAACAGGCCGTCAGGGGCCATCGCCAGGTCGAAATACGGACTGGGGATGATGAACCCGCGCAGATCCTTGTCCGGATCACGGCCGTCGATTTGGCCCAACAGCTTGCCCTGCAGGTCGTAGCGCAGCACGACCCGACCGCGCGCGTTGGCCACATACACGTCGTGCTCGGCCAAGGCGATCGACGTGAACAAGGCCTTGGGCCCTTGGCTTTCCCAGTGCGCCACGCGTTTGCCCTCGGGACCATAGACCTCCACGCGATCTTTCAGGCCCACGTACATGCGTCCCGGAAACGCATGGCCCGCGCCACCCACCGCCACGCACTGCGGCTCTTCTTCCAGGGCGATCGTGGCCAGCTTGTTTCCGGAGGGCGAAAGGCACAGGATGCACAGATCGCCGGCCACGTACAAGCGATCTTCCGGCCCCACGGCCATGGTCCGCGCCTCGCGCAAGGCGACGGGCACGCGGTCCACCTCGTCATATCCCACCAGCGCTGGATCGACCCGGCGATAGGCCTCCAGGCTGTAGCCGAAGCGCGGCGACAGCCCGTTGCCCTGTTCGCCCCACCAGTCGATGCGCCACGCCGCCACCAGACCACTGGCAAACACAGCGCCCACCAAGGTCGCCACCAGCATGCCCACGGGACGTGAAGACGGTTGTTGGTTCATCGCCGGGGTCGTTTGCCTGTAAGGTTCGTATTCGCTGCCAGGTAGGAATCGTTGGCGGGTCTATTTCTGCGACACGTCCAGGCACACCATGCGCGTCATGTCGCGGAGGATCAGCCTTCCGGCAGCCATGGCCATGGGGCCCCACGCGTCGTGGCCATCAAGCACCTGCGCTTGATCCAAAGGCCGATAGCCTTGCGGCGTGGCCTCGGCCATGGTCAGCTTGCCCGAATCGTCCAGAACGTAGAGCAGTTTGTCGGCGATCAGGTAGGGACCGAGGCCAAACCGGTGTTGCGAGCCGCTGGCCCACAGCACCTTGCCTTCCAGGTCCAGGCACACCAGTTGCTTGTCCTTCTCCCGCACGCCGTACAGATGGCCTTCGTAAAAGATCGGCGTCTGCTGCGTCGAACCAAACTCGCCCGCCTTCATGCGTTTCAGCGTGCGCGGTACGATCTTATCGCCTTCCGTCTGCAACTGCAGCAGCAGGCTGCCCGCATTGTAGCCGCCGCAGAAGAAGATCTTCCCGTCGGGCAAGACCACCGGCGAAGGCACGGTGGCGATGCTGATCTTCCAGTCTGTCGTCGACCAGAGAATCCGGCCGTCGTCGGCCGCCACGCCCGCCACGCCCCCCTTGCCGCAATAGACATACGTCCGCCGTCCGGCGAACTCCATGGGCACGACCGAGGTGTGCGTCATGGTCCAGCCTTGCGGATTGTCGCTCTTCCAGATCGGCTGGCCCGTGCGGCAGTCCAAGGCCACCAGCAGCGCCTCGCCGCCCGGGGCCAGGATCAACTTGCCCTGGTCAATCAGGGGACATTGTCCGGCGTACCACTCGGGCACCTTGGCGCCATACTGCTCAACCAGATCGATCAGCCAGTAGGGTTGGCCCGTATCGCCCGGCGTACCGCCCAACGGATGCAGGCAGAGGGCGTGACACTTGGGGCCCAAGGTGACCAGGAAATCGTCGGTCACCGCCGGAATGGTCCGGGACATGCCGTGGTTGCGCTTGATGACCACCGGATAGCTGAACCGCCAAAGTTCGCGGCCGGCATCCAGGCTGAAACACCGCAACACGTCCGCCGCCGCCTCGCGGTCATAGTCCAGCACATACACGCGGCTGGCATGAATCGCGGCCGCCGCGTAGCCTTCCCCCAGTTCCACCGACCACAGCACGCGCGGACCACCCTGCGGCCATCGGCGCGCCAGGCGCACATCGTCGTGACAAATCCCATCCAACTGCGGCCCGCGGAATTGCGGCCACCCCCCCGGCAGCGCGGGCGGCTGTGCCGCGTCCAGCACGCTCAGCTTACCCTGCAACGGCACCTTTTCCACCGCCACGCCCGCCTGCGGACGGTCCAATCCGGGCACTCGGGCCTGCAAGGGCACCAGAGGCCCTTGGCCCATCCACCAAACCACCGAAACCAACCCCAAGATGGCCAGAATCGAAGGCACGATCGTGCTAATCAAGTTGCGGCGCATGCCGTTTAGTTTACCCGGTTGCCGAGCCCTTGAAAACGATTTCCGACAGCGCAAGCAGGAATAAGTACCACGACCTCTTTCACAAAACTGCGCCCGTCAGTCGCAACGCTGGGCAGGTCAGTGTCCCCACCTCTGCGGGCAGGCTGAAGCAGACGCGCCATACGCCCACGCTGCCCGGCCCTGGCGTCTCAACGGCTTGGACCGAGCCGCGGTCAGCCGGGTTGCAGTACTGCGGCGATCTGCGCGACTGAGGCGGTACCGGTCGTGCCCAACTGGTGTACCACCACTGAGGCTGCGGCGTTGGCCAGTTGCAGCGCTTCGGCCAGACTGGCGCCCACCGCCAAGGCCACCGTCAGATTGGCCGTCACCGCATCGCCCGCCCCCACGATGTCGATCGGCCCGCGCAGCGGCAAGGCCCCGAAATGGGCCACTTCGCCTGCGGCCGTGGCGCCCAGCAGCCCTTCTTCGGCCATGGTCACGATCACGTTCCGCCCGTGCCTTCGCGCCAATTCCTGCACGGCCTGCCTGGTCTGTGCCAAGTCCTTCGGCGGATCGACTCCCAGGAACTTGCCCAATTCGACGCGATTCATCTTCAGCCCCACCGCCGGATAGCCGCCCAGGCCGCGCCGACTGTCGGCCAGGATCTGCAGCTCGGGCCGGCGTTGAGCCAACGCGTCTACGGCCTCCAGCACGCGCCGCGTGACCACGCCCGTCTCCGCCAGGTCGACCTGGTCCATCACGATCAGTCCGTCGATCTGCGCGGCCTGCTGCCGCAGCCCCTCGATCAACTGCCCTTCGACCTCCGGCGGCGTGGGCGTCCAGTTCTTGCTGTCCAGCCGGTTCAATTCCCGCGGCGCGTGTCCTGGCTCCAGCACCAAGGGCTTGCAGTACGTGAACGTTCGCCGCAACGGCGTCTGCACGAAGCCGTCCAGGCACACGCCGCGCAGGGCACGCAGGGTCCGCAGCAGTTCATAACCCTCGCCATCCTCGCCGGCAAAGCCGATGGGGACGATCCGTCCCACTCCCAGGGCGGCCAGGTTGTTGATCACGGTGCCGCCCGCTCCCGGCTGTGCGCGCACACGCGTCACGTTGTACACCGGCAAACCGGTCTCCAGCGACGTTTCCTGCCGTTGGGGATCGATCTCCAGGTACCGGTCCAGACATACGTCGCCCAGCACGGCGATCGACAGCCGGCCATAGCGCGCCGTGATTTCCTCAAGTCGCCGTGCGTCCATCTTCATCGGTCAATGGAGAACTCTACTCGGGAAACAACGCTATCAGGCTGTCGGCAAACAGCCGCATCCCGCGCTCGTCGGGATGATTGATCGCATTCAACAACAACGATCGGTAGGGGATTCCCTGACGCCACAAGCGTCCCCAACGCAGCGAAGCATCGGCCAAAGCCACCCGGTGTTGGCCGGCAAACTTCCGCAGTGCGGCCACATAGGGGCGCGGATCATCGTCGATCTCCCGCTCCCGCGTCAACCGCATCATGTCCGGCCGCGTGTAGTGCGGGGTGAGGATGATCCATTCCGCGCCGATCTTCTGGAAATCGGCCAGCAGCTTGCTGTAACGCTGCTCGACCTGCGCCTCGTTCAGCCCCGCGTCATTGACGAACTCGGACACCACCAGGTCCGGCCTGGCCCCCAGAACCTTCTCCTGGTAGTTGTGCACGCTGCCCGGCGGCTCGGCCAGGTACGTGCCCGTGTTCCGTCCGCCCCAGGCCTCGGTCACCAGTTCGATCCGCGCTTGCGGAAAGCGCTGCCCCAAGCGCGCAACGAACTGGGCTTGCCATCGATTACGATCCGGATCGGGCACGAACGATCCGACGGTCACGCTGTCGCCCCAGGCCAGGATCCGTAGCGGTTGGCCGGCGCGCAGCTTCTGCATCGTCTTGGGCAGCCATCGTTCGGCCACGCTGGGCGACGACCGCGGTGCTTCGGGATAGCTCTGTTCCAGGATCGGAAACAGCAAGTCCTCGGAAAGTTTCGCGATCGGACCGGGCAGCCAGATGTTGGCTAAACGCAGTTCGCCCGCCGCCACTTCCGGTGGCAACGGCGCGGCCGCGTGCGGCGCGCCCGCGCGGAGCTTCACCTGCCCGTCGCGGTCCCGCACCACCGAATCGATCCGCAGCGGCGTGTAGCGATAGCTGACGTAGACCGGCTGCGCGGCGGCAATCCGTCCCTGCGGCAGGCGTCCCACGGTGGCCCAGGCCGGCTCCAACTCGTAGTCCTCGCCCTTCTGGTACAGTAATGAATCGGCCGCGGCACCGGCCCGCACTTGCACGCTGGCCGGGTCGAGCAGATCGCGGCTGGTGCATTCCTGGGCGCGCACCCCTTGTAACACCGCCCCACGCCTCCAACCCGACGCCTTGGCATCCCACAACGGCAGCACGCAACGCTCGGCCGTGACGCTCACCGCGGCCGCTGGCGGAACGGCCAGCACCGTCTTCGCGGCCGGCGCGGTGGTCGTGACCTCCACCTGCCAATCCCCGACAACTCTTAGAACCGGTCCCAGAACCTGTTGGCAGCTCAATCCTGCAGGGCCGCCCGACGTGGCGGTGATGGTTCTGGGATCGGTTTTTGGAGCCGGTCCCTGAGCCTGTTGGCAGTCCGGTTCCGCTGGGCCGCCCGACGTGGCGGTGGTGGTTCTGGGATCGGTTCTTGGTCCCACCGGTGATCCGGCCGAGCACACGGGCACAAAGGCCACCACAAGCAGGAGGCCAACACAAACGCACAGCACGCAGCGAACGGCCATCATTCTTCTCCGTGGTGTGAGGACCAAGTCAACGCAACCGTTTCCATCGTCCAAACCAATCGCACGTATGATGACGAATCCATTGGGTCCTGCATAGCCAAGGAACCGAGGGCCGGGCACCGACCGCACGTTGGTCATGGGAGCCTGGTTTTCCCGGCCTTCCGTTCCCTCGGCCGGGGCCACGAACCATGCACAGATCAATCCTTCAGAATCCGCTCCAGCAAGGCGCGCGCGTCGCGATAGTCGGGAATCACCACGTCGGCGCCCACGCCCAGCAGTCGCTGCCGCTTCCACGGATCGACCTGGCCCGAGCCGTTGTGCGCCTCGTCGCTGGCCACGGCCACCGCCAGCCCGCCAACGCTCTTGGTGTTCTCGATCTCCACGTAACCGTCGCCAAAGGCCAGCAGCCGCTCGCCGGGGATCCCGTTCTCCTGCAAGATCCGCTCGATGACCATCCTCTTGGAGAAATTCTGATAGTTGTCCTGGGCGCCGTAGATGTGGCCGCCGAAGTAGCGTGCCACATCCAGCAACTCGGCCTCCTGGCGCACGCACGGTTCATCGGTCCCGCTGGCCAGATACAATCGCAAGCCGCGTGCCGCGAGATGTTCCAGCAATCCTCGTGCCCCCCACACCAGCAAATCGTCGCTGGCCAACCGGCCGCTGCGCAGCCCTTCCAGCCGATGCGCGATCCGCAGGTCCAGCCGCCGCAGGTACTCGTGCTTGTACCACAGCGGCTCGCGCGCCTCTTTACCCCGCTCCCGGATCCGCTCGGCAAGCTGCATCATCTGGTAGATGGTCTGCTTGCCGTTCAGCCGCATGATGTCGTCCAGGGCCAACTGGGCCAGATCGGCCTCGCTCTCCTGCGCGCGGCGCGGAAGCATCTCCACGAACATCGGGACCATCACTTCTGGCCACCCCTGCCGCACCAGCGAGAGCGTGCCGTCGAAATCGAACAGCACGTGGCTGATTTCCGGGCGGGGCTGGAACGAGGGGGCAAACTCGACCGATCCGCTGAAGGCGGTCGCCGGCTGGCTGTGGGATGTCATGGCTGGGGCAGGGCGTAGTATGCACACTCGGCAAAGAAGAACTCCGACATGCGGAGCTTGCTGTAATCGTAGTGGGCGATTGCCTCTTCCACCGACTTCCGCCCCGAAGCGTCTCCGGCCAGGGCGATGATCGCCGCAGCCGCCAGGGGGTTTCTCATGTGACGCGCCTCGTAGTGCTTTCGCTCGCCGCGCTTGGTCGGGTCGGCGATGCGCGCCAGCCGCTCGGCGTCGGCCTGCGTGGCTTGCGCGAACCAGGTCGAATACACGGCGCGCCAATCGGCGTTTCCAAACATCTTCGTGTCGTTGTTGTCGAAGCTGCGGAAGGCCTCGATGGACTGCAGTGCGTTCTGAGCGTTGGCCGCCAGGCCCGCCCGGTAGTGCTTTCGCAGCGATTCGTCCGGTTCCATGTCAACCAGCCGCGCCAGCGAGGCCTGCGAGCCGACATAGATCCACAATTGGTGTACGTCGATATTCTTGATCGCTTCGCGGTCGGCCGCATAGCCACTGGCGCAAATTTCCGCGCGCGTCTTCTCGCTCTGCGCGGGCCGCCGGGCCGCCGCGCGCTGGTACCGCTCCAGCCAGACGTCATCTTTGGTCACGTCGTGCATGGCGCGCAGCAGAAAGAGGTAGCGAACTGCGTCGCGAAACAGGTGCCCCTGATAGGCGCCGCGAGACTGGCCTTTGAACGCTCCGTCACAAGGACAGCGCCACGCGCACGACTGCAGAACGTTGGCCACCTCCTGTATCTTGTCCACGACCTGCCGTCGCTCTTCGTCGCTCGGCAAGCCGCTGGTCACATAGGCGTGCAGTCCGTAGAACCACGGGTGCGTCTGGTCGTCCGAACCCAGCGGGTAGTGGCACTTTCCATCCGTGCCCATGCCCCTCGCGATGAACCCCGGCACGTCCGAGACCGACGCGCACCGCAGAAGCCCCTGCGCCAGCCGCCGTGCCTTGGCCTTATCGGCCGGATCACCGCTGCGCCGTGCACGCTCGCACATCGCCGGCAGATACAGCCCTGTGAACATCGGCCCATTCTCGATCGGGCTCCACCAGCCGATAGCGTTCGGCCGGCCCAGCGCGCAGTCCTCGGGCGTGGGGATCTCGCCCACGTAATCCAGGATCAGGCCGTGCCGGTCGATCCGGCTCCGCCACAACTCCGCGTGGGCTTGCTCCACGGCCGCCGCGACCCGCGTCTGTTCGGTGGCGTTCACACCAACGGCCGCCAGGGCCCCGGCCAGCGCCAGCCCCACCGCACACCGCACAAACTCCCGACGCCCCACTTGCATATCCACCTCAAAGCTCAAAGTGATGCGCAAACTTGCCCCCAACCCCTCCCATCTTATCCCAGGACGGCGATTCCGCAATGCGTAAATGCGCACGGCGAAGTGCGCCCTTTCCGGCAACGGCCCGCGTCTGTGCGTCCCCTTGGCTCACTCGTCCGGCCGATTCTGCACGCGCCGCCGATACTCGCCCGGCCGCATCCCCAGCTTCTCGTAGAACACCGCGCTGAGGTGCGCCGCCTGCTTGAACCCCGAGCGCTGGGCCACGCTCTGCAGTTTCCAATCCGTCTCGCCCAGCAGGCGCTGCGCCATCTCCAGCCGCAGGCGCAGGATCTCGGTGTGGATCGAACGGCCCACCACCTGGCGAAACTGCTGCTCCAGGTAACGCCGCGAGACGTTCACGTGTCGAGCCACATCCAAGGCCCGGATCTCCTGGCAGGCATAGGCGCGCATGAAGCGCAGGGCCTCGGCCACGATCGGCTCGCGCACCGCCGTGGCGTCCGTCGAGCGCCGGCAGACCAGCGTGGTCGGCTTGATAAGTTGCGCGCCGCCATCCAGCCGCGCGCCGGCCAGAAGTTGCTGCAGCGTCTCGGCCGCCACATAGCCGATCCGCTCGCCGTTGGCCTCGATGCTGGACAGCGCCGGCCAGCACAGTTCGCACTCGGCGTCGTCGTTGTCCACGCCCAGCACGCCGATCGCGTCGGGAACCGCCAACCCGGCCCCGTCGCAGGCCTCCAACACGCTGCGGCCACAATGATCGTTGGCCGCCAGAATCCCCACCGGCTTGGGCAGTCCGGCCAGCCATTGTTCCAATGCCCGGCGGTCCTTGACGCTGGGCCGGTTCTGGGCCGTCAGCGACGGCAGATCGAACTCCTGGCACGCATATCCCAACCGTGTCAACTCGGCGGCGAAGAAATCCCGACGCCAGCCGGACCAGGCGTACTGCGACATGCCGCAAAAGCCGAAATGCCGGTAGCCGCGATCGATCAGGTGCCCGGCCGCCAGGCAGCATACGGCCCGATTGTCCGTATCCACGCGCGGCCAGGGGCCGAGATCCGTGCCCGACACGTTCACCACCGGCAGGCAGCGCGCCGCCAGCACGTCGGCAATCTGCCGCGTCTCGACGCGCGCGATCACGCCGTCGCACGGCCACGCATCCAGCCAGCGGCGAATGTCGGCCGGCCGCACCTGCTCCACCAGGTGCAGACGCCACGGCCCGCGCTGCTGCGAAAAACCACTCACGCCCCGAATCACACCCCGGGCGTGGGCGCTGGAGACCTCGACCAGCAGGGCCACGCTCGGCGCTCGCCCGGCATGACGCGAATCGTTGTGCAGTTGCATGGACCTCGTCCGGCT